>CAZQEN010000119.1:0-19566 GCA_964591605.1 uncultured Planctomycetales bacterium | reverse complement strand
CGGCTGTAACCATCTCCGGGCATGCCGCTGTGCCCGCAACACGCCTGGTCCTCCGGTGCGTGATGCCGACGGTCAGTCTCCCGCTGCGTGAGTATGCTCAAGGTGGAGATGTGATGGACCCGCTTGGGCCTTCCGGTGCTGGCCAGGCGCAGAATCTCCTTGGTGCCCAGGACGTTCGGCGGGCGATGCTCATTGTAGCCTCTGGCGAAGTTCACCATCGCGCCGTTGTGAATGATGCTGTCAATTCCCCCCGCCAGCGATTCAAAGTGAGGCTCGCCGATTCCGAGCCAGGGAGCGCTCAGATCACCGGGGATCGGCACGACCCTTGTGTTGAGGTCCTCGTCGGAGAGGCGGTAACGGGCGAGACTGTCCTTGATTCGATGAATTGCGGCGCGCTCGTCGGGGGCCCTGACCAGGCAATGGACGGTGGCCGCGGTGCTGCTCAGAATCCGGTGCAGAAGGTGCGCGCCCACAAACCCGGTTGCACCGGTCAACAGCACCTTCTGGAATCGGCAATCCTCGTGTTCGCGGGGGGGGCGGCGGATGCCATCGTCGAGGACCAGGTCGTGAGGAATCTGCAGCGCATCCCCGTCGCCTCTGCAGGCATGCGCCCGCCCGCGGCGCCTGTCGGCAACCGTTCGACCAAGCGAGCGCAGATCCGGCGGTTCGAAGACATCCTGAAGACTCAGACTGACGCCGCATGCCTCTTTGACGCGGGAAATGAGCTGGATCGCAAGGAGGGAGTCGCCGCCCAGTTCGACGAAGCTGCCTGCCGTACTCGCCCGATCGCAACCCAGCAGTTCCCGGCAGGCCTCGATCACGAACGTTTCGTCCGGACTCTCGATCGAGTCTTGTGAGGGATGAGGGCCTGCCTGGACGGCGCGGGCCTGAAGCCGGCGCAGCAGCAGCTCACGATCCACTTTCCCGTTGTGGTTCAGCGGCATGACGTCGAAGACTTCGAATCGGCGCGGGATCATGCATTCGGAGAGGTGCTCGCGCAGGTGGTTCTTTGCGTCCAGCACGTTGAAGCCCTCCTGGGGCACCACGCATGCGGCGAGCTCCTCGCGGCCGGCAGGGCCCGCCGTCAGAAGAACCTTGGCCTCCTTGACGGCCGGACACCGCAGAAGGGCGCACTCGATTTCGCCCAGCTCCACGCGGACGCCCCCCAGTTGGACCTGCTGATCCCGCCGCCCGACGAACTGGATGTTGCCGTCGGGCAGGTGGTACGCAAAGTCACCCGTGCGATACAGTATGTCGCCGTGCACCTCTTCAAAGGGGTTGGGGACGAACACCGACCGGGTTCGCGCCTCGTCGTTCAGGTACCCGCGTCCCACACAGTCGCCGCCGATGTAGATCTCGCCGGTCGATCCGAGGGGGACCGGATTCATGTTCTCGTCGAGGATCAGGATGCACGTGTTGTCGATCGGCCGGCCGATCGGCATCCGATCGAGCCGCTCGTCCGGAACCTCATAGAAGACGACGCCAATGGACGTCTCGGTGGGGCCATACGTGTTGGTGATGCCGACGTGCGGCAGCATCGATTTGAACTCGTGCGTGGCCTTGGCATTCATCTCCTCGCCGCCGACCAGGAGCTGCCGAAGGGACTTGAGCCTCGGTCTTGCTTCGGGATTGGCCCTCAGGTAATGGACGAGCACATTGAAGACCGAGGGAACAAGGTCGGTCAACGTGATGCGGTAGTGGTGGATCACGTCGATCGTTTCCATCAGGTCGTATCGCTGCTTCGCGGCGGGGATGACCACGCGGGCCCCGTTGAGCAGGGGCCAGAACAACTGCCACATCGACGAGTCGAAGGCGTTCTGGGTGTTCTGAAGGATGACGTCATTTTCGCGGATGCCGAACCGTCTGGTCATGTAGCAGAAGCGATTGACCAGCCCGCGGTGGAGGTTGATCGCGCACTTTGGCATGCCGGTCGAACCCGAGGTGTAGAAACCATAGATCGGATCCAGTGACGAGACGCGTTCTCGCGTTGTCCGGCCGGTCGCCGCCAGTTCGCCTGCCTGCACAATCCACAGACGGGAAGGGCCGGCGACAGCCGTTGCCTGCCGCTGGTTGGTCAGGACGACCCTGGGCTGCAGATCCTCGAGGATGGTGCGGATCCGCTGCTGCGGCCAGTCGATATCCAGGGGAACAAACACCGCCCCCCGCTTCATGAGGGCCAGGGCGCAGATCACAAACTCGGGGCTCTTCGTCGTCCAGATGGGCACCACGTCACCCCTGCCCACGCCCAAACCGTCAAGATCCATCGCCAGTGCATTGGCTTTGGCGTCCAACTCGCGGTAACTCAGCTCATTTTGAAACGACATCAACGCCGTGCGGTCCGGGGATTGCTCCACCTGGGCTTCAAAGAGGTCGATGACCGTCTTGTCGCGCGGATAATGAACCCGCTTTCCGTTGAAGTCGATGAGAAGCTGTCGGCGCTGGGCCTGCGTCAACTGCGAAGCTCGTGCAGCCGGGGATTCCACCTGGGCGGGCATGCATTCACCTGCTCTCTGCTTGACTATCTGACCATCCCTTCACGCAGGGTGTCGAGTGAATAGAACTGGTCGCGCCAGCGCACGCCACCCTGCCTCAGGGTCACGACGAGCGAGTTCACCACGGTCAGCAGGGCAACGGGCGAGACGATCGGCGCCAGGAGCCCGGCCACCGCGGACCAGCCACATCGTCGTGCCAGTATGATGGCCGGCGCCGAATACCCGAGCCACATGACGACCGCCACGATCCCGGGCGTACCGGCGACTGCCGGCCCCAGCGGAGTGAGCAGACACAGGCCGCTCAGCATCACCACCAGCAGTGCCACGGGAAGGTTGAATCTCAGGCTGGAGAACGCGTTCTTTTCCATTGCCCGGATGAACTGGGCCGGCGTCCGGGCCATGTCCATCTCGAGATCGCGTCCCCCGAAGAAGGCCCGTGTTCTTCTGCCCGCACGACTCAGGAGCAGGCCCAGCTTGCTGTCGTTGTTGATCTCGAGGCGCAGGGGGACATGGCCTCCGATCTGATGGTAGGCACTGGTCCGAACGAGATTGAAGGCTCCGAATGCCGCGTGAGCGGTTGGCCGCGCGTTCACCCTGCGGAACGACTCAGCCACCGCGATGAGCAGTGCGATCATCGCCGCCTGACCGCACAGCGTCGCCGCATGCTGACGGGGCATCAGGCAGACATGATCCGCGCCCTGGGCTTCCGCTGCCTGCACCGCCCTGGCCACCACGTCCGGCATCATCCAGATATCGGCGTCAGTGAACAGAAGCCATTGGCCACTGGCCTGCTCGCCGCCGAGGTGCAGGGCGTAACACTGGCCGATCCATCCCGCGGGAAGAGACTCGTTGCGGACAACTCGAAGCCGCGGATCCTCCCCCTTCAGCCGTTCGAGGATGTCATCGGTGCGATCCGTCGAGCGATCGTTGACAACGATCAGCTCCAGCTCGACGCCCTGCTGGCCGAGGAGTCTTCGAACGGTCGTCTCGATGCGCTCCTCCTCGTTCCGGGCCGGGATGACCACAGACACGGTCGGCCGATGCGAGGAATCAGTTGCCATCGGAGGCAGATCCCGGAGTGCGAGCACCGCCCGCAGCGCCACCAGCGTGAGGCCGAGCCAGAAGGCCGCAAGCACACCGAAGAAGATGGAGAGCAGCAACGTCATTCTGCAGCCATTTGTTCGCTGGAGATTTGCGATCGGTGGGGAGTCGCGCCTGAACCTCCTCCAACCGCTCTCAGGCTCGCGCTGACCTGGTCGGCCAGTCCGGACACATACGGCTCGTGCATCATCGTGAAGTGGTTTCCCCGGGCCTTCTCTTGGCGAACGCACCCGAACTCATCGCCACCCCTCCATCCATCGCCATCGCCGCGCTGCCCGGGGGATTGCTCGGCGCGCCAGATCGTCCGCGGAGCACGGACTGCCGGCGGCCGATGCTGCGAGCACATCGCCGCGTGCCGCTCGAGCAGCAGGAGCTTCTGGCGGACGAAATCGGGCGAGATCCCGGGCAAGCCGACGCCCTGTTCGCGCAGCCAGGCGGTGAGACGCTCGACAGACCCTCGCCCCCCCAACGCGTCCAGCGATCGACGCAACCCGCGTGCCATCTCACGGTCCAACCGGTCGAAGCCCCCGGTACCGGCGGCTTCGCGTCCGAGCAGCGTCCACAGCGACGCGAGCCAGACGTCATCGAGCATTTCGGCGGTCGCCCCGCTGGCGATCGGGTCCAGGAGACCAAGCCACCCGACTTGCTCACCCTGATGTTCCAGAATCCGGGTCATCGAGAGGGCGATCGTGGCACCCATCGACCAGCCCAGGAGCCAGTAAGGACCATCGGACTGGTGATCCCGAACGAGCTGAACGTACTCCTGGGCCATCGATTCAATCGAGTCGTGTTCGCGGCTGGCATCGCCGATCGCGCGGGACTCGATGCCGATCACGGAGACGTCGACGGAGAGTGCGTCAGCCAGGCCGCGGTACACGGCGACGCCTCCGCCCGAGGCGTGCACGCAAAACAGGGGATGACCCGACGCACTGGGGCGTAGAGTCACCAGTGAGGCTCCCAGCCTGCTGCGGCGTGCCGGGCCGGGCGCTGCGCGCCGGTCAAGGAGCTCCGCAAGCTGGGCGATCGTGGGGGCATCGAACAGCGCGACCAGCGGAACATCAGACTGCAGCCGTGCGGTCAATTCTCCGTGGATCCGGGCGGCGATGAGCGAATGCCCGCCCAGATCGAAGAAGTTGTCATGAATGCCGATACGGTCGACGCCCAGAGCACGAGCCCACAGATCTGCCAGCATTCGCTCCGTCTGGTTGCGAGGGGCCGCGTAGTTCGCGCCCGGGGCAGGCCGGATACCGTCGGGAGCAGGCAGTGTGCGGCGATCAATCTTGCCGCTGGGCAGCCGCGGCAGATCGTCCACGAACACGTACGACGCGGGCACCATGTAATCAGGCAGTCTCTCGCGGGCGAACGCACGCAGGGAGCTCGCGGCAGGGCAGGGCATTCCATCCCTCGCCACGACATAGCCCACGAGGCGCAGGCCTGCCGCGTTGTCCGGGCAGGCGCACACCACGCACTCGCGCACGCAGGCGTGTTGCGATAGAGCCGCTTCGACTTCGCCCAACTCGACGCGATAGCCGCGGATCTGGACCTGGTGATCGATGCGGCCCAGGTACTCGATGTCTCCATCGATCCGGTAGCGGCACAGATCGCCGCTCTTGTACAGGCGAGCACCGGGCTGACGACTGAACGGGTTCGGGATGAATCGTTGAGCGGTCAGCTCCGGCCGGTTCAGATACCCCCGCGCCAGGCCCGGTCCGGCCACATACAGCTCGCCCGGTACACCGACGGGCACGGGCTCGAGATCGGGATTCAGGAGATACACTTGCAGATCTGCGATGGGTCGACCGACAAGACTACCCGCCCCCGACGCCACGTCCTCGCGCCTCAAGAGGCGGAAGGTGACGTGCACAGTCGTCTCGGTGATTCCATACATGTTGACCAGACGGGGCTGCGCATCACCGTGTCGCTCCATCCAGGGACCGAGCCAGCTCAAATCGAGCTTCTCGCCTCCGAAGATGATCCAGCGCAGCGTGAGTGGTTCTCCGTTGACGCTGCGCTGGTCTGCCTCGACCAGGCCGCGGAACGCGGAAGGGGTCTGATTCAGCACGGTCACGCGCTGTGTGCGAAGCAGATCGAGGAACGCCGCCGGCGATCGGCAAACGTCCCACGGGACGACGACCAGGCGTCCGCCGTAAAGCAGGGCTCCCCAGATCTCCCAGACCGAGAAATCGAAGGCACAGGAGTGGAACAGGGTCCAGATGTCGTTTTCGCAGAACCCGAACTGAGCCTGTGTCGACTCAAAAAGGCGGGCGACATTGGCATGGGTGACGAGAACCCCCTTGGGCCGTCCCGTCGAGCCCGAGGTGTAGATGACATAAGCGAGATTCTCGGGCCTGACTGCGGCGGCGGGTGCTGTGTTCGCATCTTCATCGCTGGAATCCGATAACTCATCCAGAACAACCACGCTGGAGCCGCACTCGGGGAGAGTCTGGGCGAGGTTCTGTTGCGTGACGAAGACAAGCGGGCGGGCATCGTCAAGGATGGAGCTCAATCGAGCGCCGGGGTGCGTGGGATCCAGCGGGACATACGCCCCTCCGGCCTTGAGAATCCCCAGGATCGCCACCAGCAGCTCCGGACCGCGCTCCACGAACACGCCCGCCAGGACGTCGGGGCCCACCCCCAGCCGCACGAGCCTGTGCGCGAGCTGGTTCGCCCGCCGGTTCAACTGGTCATAGGTGTGGTGTTGGCCGCAGAACGTCACGGCAACAGCATCAGGCGTCCTGACGGTCTGGCGCTCGAACATCTGGTGGAGGCAATGGGCTGGTTGATTCTGCCCGGTCGGCGGCGAGCCGGCAAACTGCTCGATCAACTGACGACGCTCGGTCGGCGTCAACATGGGGATGTCCGACAGCCGCGGCTGCGGATCTGACGTGATCCCTTCCAGCAACGTTGCCAGGTGGTCGAGCAGGCGGGCGATGAAGGCATCATCGTACCGGTCGAGGTCGCACCCGATCTGGAGCGTCAACTGCTCACCCGGTTCCACCAGCAGCACAAGCGGGTAATTCGTGCGGGTCAGCGGCCGGCGAATATTGCTGATTCTCAAAGCGCCGCTGCCCCGGCGAAGTGAGCCATCCACCGGATAGTTCTCGAAGACCACGAGAGTCTGAAAGAGCGGTGTGCCGCGCGGCACGTCGCTCCAGGTCTGAATCGCGGCCAGCGGTGCGTGCTCATGCTGGCGCATCTCGGCCTGCCTCGCCTGGAGATCGCGAAGCCATGCGACGACCGGCGATTCACGTTCCAGCCGCACCCGCACCGGCAGGGTATTGATGAACACCCCGAGCGTGGCCTCGATCCCCGGCAGGGGCGCCGAGCGGCCGGAGACCGTGGCGCCAAACACCACGTCGTTCTCGCCGCTGTAGCGGGCCAGAAGCAGCGCCCAGGCCCCCTGGACGAGCGTGTTGACCGTCAACTGATGACGGCGGCCCCATTTCTCGATCGTCGCCGTCGATTCGGCACTCAGGCGACGTCGATGCTCGCGATAAGGCCCGGCTTCACGCGGGGACGACTCTTGACGCTCGGGGGACCGTTCCGAGCCGGAGGGTGACGCGGTCGGATCGCGGCGCCCGGCCATTCCTTCATCCGGGAGCGGGGTGGGTGCCGTAAACCCCGCCAGCTCCCGACGCCAGTACGATTCCGCCGGTTTCGGGTCAGCCTTCTGCAGCCAGGCGATGTAGTCCCGGTAGGGCCGGACGGGCTCAAGCGGCACTTCCTGTCCGCGAATCAGACCCTCGTACGAGAGCACCACTTCGCTCAGCATCCGAGGGAGTGACCACCCATCCAGCACGAGGTGGTGGCTGCTGGAAACGACCTGCCACGTCTGATCGGCCATCCGGATGAGCGCCAGGCGGGTCAGTGGCGGCTGAGCAAGGTCGAATCCCCGCCGGCGGTCGGCTTCGAGGAAAGACTCCAGCCGCGCCTGCTGCTCAGCCGCCGCGAGGGGCCGCCAATCCTCCACCATGAGCGTGATGGCCACGTGTCGATGTACGATCTGGTGCGGCTCAGCCAAACCCTTCCAGGCGAAGCTGGTGCGAAGTGCGGGGTGGCGATCGAGAACCTTCTGCCATGACCTGCGAAACGCCTCGACGTCCAGATCGCCCTGAACGGAGCAGCTCACCTGTGCAAAGTACAGGCCCGAATCCGGGGCGTACAAGTGGTGATACAACAGACCGGCCTGGAGCGGGGACAGAGGGTAGATGTCCTCCACGTGTCGGCCGGTGCCCACCAGCCGAGTCAGGGCAGCGGCATCGATGCGGGCAAGCGGGAAATCCGACGGTGTGCACCCGCCCGCGTCGGGCTTCTCACAGAGGGTGATGATGGCTCGCAACGCCGTCTCAAAGTCGGCTGCCAGCCGCTCGATGGTCACGCGGTCGTGCACATTCCGGCTGAACGTACAGGCCACCTCCAGACGCCCGCGGCTCACGCCGCAGTTGATGTCGAGCAGGTGCGGCCGTCGCGCCTTCGGACTGACGAGCGAGCCGCAGGGCTCGTCGACAAGCGAAACAGGTTGAACACCCGGCAGGCCGGCGGAAGCGGCCGACGGAGTCCAGGAGAACTGCCCCAGGTAGTTCAGGCTCACCTCAGGTGCGACTGCGCGAAGCTGGCTGGCCCATTGGGCGTCGCCACCCCAGTCTCTCAACAAGCCATGGCTGATACCGTGCCGGGGTACGCCTCGCAGTTGCTCCTTGACCGCCTGGATTGCCGCAGCTGGCTCGACAGTCTCTGGCAGCTCCACACGTACCGGAAAGATGGTCGCCAACCATCCGACCGTTCGCGACAGGTCGACATCCTCGAACAGGTCTTCGCGGCCGTGCCCTTCGAGGTTGAACAGCACGGATCGGCTGCCTGTCCAGCCTGCAAGAGCCTGGGCCAGCGCCACGACCAGCACCTCATTGATACGCATGCGATAGACGGCGGGCACTTCGTGGAGGAGGACACACGTCTCCTCGGAGCTGAGCGACAGGTGAACCATTTGCAAAGAGGCCACGTCGTTGACTCCCTCCGGATGATCGACAGGCAGCCGTCCGAAGGGGGCGCTGATCGTTTCCCTCCAATAGGTGATGTCCTCCGCCAGGGTGCCGGAGCGTGCATACTCGGCCAGGCGTGCGGCCCACTCCCGCAGCGACGTGGTCTTGGGCGGCAGTTGTGCGGCCCGACCGGCTATGAGCTGTGCGTATGTGGTCCAGAGGTCCTCGAGCAGGATCCGCCATGAGACGCCGTCGACGACCAGATGGTGAGCGACGATCAGCAGGCGATCTGGGCCGCCACGTCGGTAGAGCACGACGCGGATTAAGGGGCCGTCGGCCAGATCCAGGCTGGCCTGCCACTGCGCTGCGTCCTGTTCGAGAGCCTCGGAGTGCCTGTCTCGAGGCAGGGAGGTCAGATCCCGGCATGCGAAGATGGCTTCTGTCTGCACCTCCTCAGGACTGGTCTGCCGCTGACGCCAGCCGGCGTCGGTTCGCTCGAATCTCATGCGGAGTGCGTCATGGTGGATCAGCAGCTGATGAACAGCCTCCCGCAGGGTGCCCGCGTCGAGCCCTTCGGGTACCTCGAGCAGGAAGGCCTGGTTGAAGTGGTGGGCTTCGGGGAAGTCCTGATCGAAGAACCAGCGCTGGATAGGTGTGAGCAGGACCTCTCCGACCACCGGGCCCTGCTCGGCCTGAATGACTCGCCCCGTTCCGACGACGGCGGCCAGCTCGGCGATCGTCTGATACTGGAAGACGTGACGGGCGGTGAGGCGCAGGCCCGCCTGGTTGGCTCTGGCCACGACCTGCACGCTGAGGATCGAGTCGCCGCCCAGTTCGAAGAAATTATCATGGACACCGACCCGCTCCAGCCCGAGCAGCGCCTGCCAGATCTCCGCGAGCGTCTGCTCGACCGGTGAGCGCGATTCAACGAAGGCCGTCGAAATCTCCGGCCGGGCGCTCTCCGGAGCAGGCAGCGCCCGGCGGTTCACCTTGCGGTTGGACATCCGCGGGATCTTGTCGATCATGACGAACGCGGCGGGCACCATATAGGCGGGAAGCCGATCCTTGAGAAACATCCGCAGGTCGCTGGGGCTCGGTGATGCCCTGGGGCTGGACTCGATGTACGCGATCAGCCGTTGGCCGCCCGTCTCGCCCTCGCGCGCGACGACCGCGGCGCCTCGCACCGCAGGGTGATGCAGCAGGGCGGTCTCGACCTCTCCCGGCTCGATCCGGAATCCGCGGACCTTCACCTGCTCATCGATGCGCCCCAGGAACTCGATCTGCCCGTCACGAAGATAGCGAACGCGATCACCGGTGCGATAAAGGCGCTCTCCCGGCGTCGAATCAAAGGGGTTGGGGATAAACCGTTCCGCGGTCAGCTCAGGGCGATTCAGGTATCCCCGGGCGAGGGGAACACCGCCGATGAACAGTTCGCCCGGCACGCCAACGGGCACAGGCTGCAGTCGGCTGTCCAGCACATAGAGTTGCGTGTTCGGCAGAGGCCGGCCGATGGGAATATCCCGTTTCGGGGAGGCCTCGATCCATTCGCGGGAGGGCTCGAACGACGTCACGATGACCGTGGCTTCGGTCGGACCGTAGGTGTTCACCCATTGAACGCGGTCTCCCCCCAGCCGCAGCCAGGCGTCGAACCGCTCGCGCGGGGGCTTCTCCCCGCCGACGCTCACCGATCGCAGACAGGCCGGTAGGCGCTCGCCGGCCCAGGACATCTCCTGGACCCACTCGCTCCAGTAGGCCGCCGAGTAGTTCAGAACGGTCAGGTGGTACTTCTCGAAGAGCTCGCGCATCTCGGCATGCGAAGGAAGGGCAGGCTGATCGCGCATCACCACCGAGCCGCCGCTCAGCCAGGTGGGGAAGAGTTCCTCGACCGGTGCATCGAAGTTGAAGGACGAGAATTGCAGCACCCGGTCCTCGGGCCGAAGGCCGTAGAGTTTCACGATCGCCAGGTTGTGGTTCACCACGCTGCGGTGCTCGATCAGGATCCCTTTGGGAATCCCCGTCGATCCGGACGTGTAGATGACGTATGCGAGGTTCCTCGCCTCCGAGGTCCGGCCCACGTTGGTCTCGTCCTGCGGAGTGCCCGATTCGAGGATTTCGCTGATGAACAGACACCGTCGTCCCTCAGCCGGCAGGCTGGTGGCCAGGCGAGGGTCGGTCAGAACGACGGGGACCTGTGCATCTTCAAGCATGAATGCCAGACGCTCGGCCGGATACTCCGGGTCCAGCGGCAGATAAGCCCCACCCGCTTTCAGGATGCCCAGGATGCCGACCAGCATCTGCCAGGAGCGATTCAGGCAGATGCTGACCAGGACCTCCGGTCCGACGCCCGCGTCTCTCAGGCGATGTGCCACCCGATTCGCGCGGGCGTTGAGTTCGCGGTAGGTCAGATGCCGGTCGCCGGAGATGACCGCGACGGCGTCGGGCGTGCGCTCGACCTGCCGCTCGAAAAGCTCGTGGATACAGGAATCTTCCGGGAATGGTTCACGGGTGTCGTTCCACTCGACGAGCAACTGGTGGCGCTCCGGTTCGGTCAGGAGCGGGATGTCGCCGATCCGCGCGTTGGGATCCGTGACGATGCGATCCAGCAGGAGCTCGAAACGCGAGCCCATGGACTCCACGGTTGGAGGGTCGAAGAGCTCCGCGTTGTAGTGGAGTTGGCCCGCCAGCGCGCCGTGAAGTTCGATCATCTCGAGGTCGAGGTCGAACTGGGCAACGGTCATGTCGATCGGGAAACTCTCGAGCACCAGATCCCCGAGTTCGAAGCGGGCGCTGGCGTCGCCCAGGGAGGCGGCGCCGAACGAGGATGCGGACGCGACGTCGGGACCGGGACCGGCGGGGCGCGAGAGCTGGCCATCACGCGCGAATCGCTGCATGCTCTGCAGCGTGAACATCACGTCGAAAAACGGCGAGCGGCTCGGGTCGCGCTGGGGGTGAAGTTCCTCGACCAGGCGCGCAAACGGGTAAGCCTGATGTTCGAGAGCACCCAGCACGGTGTCGCGCACCCGCCGCAGAAACTCGACAAAGGTCGGGTTCGCCGACAGATCTGCCCGCAGGGCCACCGGGTTGGCGAAGTACCCGATGATCTTCTCGAAGCCGGGACGCACGCGCCCGGAGGTCGGACATCCGACCACGATGTCCTCCTGACCGGTGTGCCGCAGGAGAAGCACGTGGAACGCCGCGAGAAGAACGGCAAACAGCGTTGTGGCTTCCGTCCGGGCGAGCTGCTTGAGCCTCTGCGTCAGAGGGCCCTCGATTTTGAACGTGTGCAGCCCGCCCTGATAGGACTGGAATCCCGGGCGGGGCCGGTCCGTGGGCAGGTTCAGGACGGAGATCTCGCCGCCAAGCTGCTTTCGCCAGTAGGTCAGATGCCGCTGGCCCTCTGGCCCATCCAGCATCTGCTTCTGCCACCGGACGAAGTCGGCGTAGTCAACGCGCAGCGGGGCGAGCGGTGCGTCCTTTCCCTCTCTGGCTGCCTGGTAGGACACGCGAAGCTCATCGAGCAGCAACGGGGCGCACCAGAAGTCCACCGCAATATGATGAAAGGTGATTTCCAGCAGATGCTCGCCCGAAAGACACCGGTAAAGCGTGACCCGGATCACCGGTCCGGTCTGAAGGTCGAACGGCCGATGTGCCTCAATCCTCAGTTGCTGCTCGAGCCGCTCGCAGGCCCAGCCCGAGGCATCGATCTCCACGAAATGCACATCCTGTTGCGGGTGCACGCGCTGAATCGGCCGGCCATCCTCGATCTCGTAGGTG
The DNA here is from genome assembly GCA_964591605.1 of uncultured Planctomycetales bacterium. Classification (GTDB taxonomy): domain Bacteria; phylum Planctomycetota; class Phycisphaerae; order UBA1845; family PWPN01; genus CAYLLT01. The sequence continues at coordinate 7,220 of CAZQEN010000119.1, read as the reverse complement.
GTTCGAAGGACCGGATGCCGGTCCACGAAGCGCTGGAAGGACCGTCGCAGGGCGGCGACATCGAGGTCCGACCGAATCCACCAGGCATACGTGAAGTTGTAGGCGGGACTCTCAGGAGCAAGCTGGTGGAGATACCAGAGCGCCTGCTGGCCGTAGGAAAGGGGGAATGCGCGAGGCGACCGGTTGGCCTTTTCCGCCAGGAGCCTGGCCAGGAGCCGGCGCTTGTCCTGAGCGGAAAGCTTGCTGACCTCCAGCTTCTCGCGACCCATCCGTGTTCTTCCTGCTCTGCGGATCCGGCAGACCGTGTCCTCAAGTCCGCGTTCCGTCTGATGCCCTTGTCGCGGCGCCTCGCCTGCCGGGCGGCATGGGCCATTTCCCCTGTCCACATCGGCTGTGTGTTTGCCCTAGAGCAGCTCGATCATGCCGTCGGGGCGATACCGGGCCCGCTTGTGCGTCCTGTGAAGCCGAATCTCCTTCTGGCCCGCAAAGGGGCTGGAGATCCAGTGATCGGCGGTCCACAGCTTCTGCTGGCAGAAGCCGCAGGGCAAGCCGCTTCCGCCGATGAGCAGTTCACCGGGGACGCCGATGGGAACGAGCTGGAAGCCGGAATCGACGACGTACAGGCTCGTGTCACCGACCGGCTGGCCGAGCGGCAGAATTGTATCCTCGGGGACCTGCGATCCGTCCGGCGCCCTGTGAACGGCCATGGCCAGCGCGAACTCGCTCGGGCACCGCGTGTTGACCCAGACGAATCGACCATCGGGCGCCCGAAGGATCCCGAGCTGGTCGGGCAGCTTTTCGAGGCCATGCGTGACGACCATGCGAATCGATTCAGACAGCGCCTCGCGCTCGCTCAGGCACCGCATGGCCGCACCGTCCGAATCACGCCCGTCCAGCAGAAGCACGGTCGGCGCCTCAAGTTCGATGCGTTGCCACAACTCATCGGCTGAGTACCACACCGCGTCGTCCCAGAGCATCGCCGCCGCGCCGCGCATCCAGCACGAAAGTACATCCGTCCAACTGAGACCGGAGCCGGCTGAACCAAGTTGCAGGACGCGGTCATTCCCGGTCAGGCCGAGGATGTCCGCAAAGCCCAGACAGTGCTGCGCGAGGGCTCGATGGGAAACGAGGCTGCCCGTCAACGCGCCCTCGGGTCCGGCCGCGTAACGGATGAGGGCCACGGCCTCGGGCGGCACCCGGGGAAGGGCGGACTGGATTCCTTTCTCTTTTCCGGTCTCACCCGGAGCGTCGAGGCACACGACGTTGGCGCCGGACTCATGGAACAGATCCGACAGGTGCTTGTGCGTCACAATGCAGCCCACCCGGGCGTCGGCCAGGACGTAGGCCAGGTGTTCGGCCGGTTTACCCACGCGCAGCGGAAGACAGGCGCCGCCCGCTTTGAGGATGCCGAGCAGGCCGATGCTGGCAGCTTCGCAGCCCTCTACAAAGAGGGCAACCGGCTGCTCGGGGCGCAGGCCGGCCCGCACCAGCCGACGGGCGAGCAGGTCGGCCCGCGTGCTGAGCTGGCGGTAGCTCAGGTCGCCCTCGTCCAGGACGCACGCGGGCGCTTCGGGAGTTCGGGCGACGGAGGCGTCGAAACAGGCGAGCACGCTGTCGTCCGGCGCGGGGCCCGTGGCTCCGCAGGCCCCGCCAGCCAGGAGCCGCTGCATCTCCTCCGACGGAAGCATCGCCAGTGACGAGATGCGTTCGTCTGCGTTGAAGGCTGCACTTTCGAGCAGCGTTCGAAAGTGGCCGATCAGGCGGCGGATGGCGTCGGCTTCGAACAGATCGGTGCTGTAGTTGAGGAACCCCTCGATCCTGCCTCCTCGTTCCTGCATGAGAAGGTTGATGTCGAACGGCGCCTGCGTGATCTCCGGATCATACGGTTCGATGCGCAGATCAGGCAGGTTCAGATCGGGCATCGGGATGGTCATGACATTGAACAGAATGGTGAACAGCTGACGGGGGGCCGGTCCGACCTGGGGCCGAAGCGCTTCAATCAGCACCTCGATCGGCAATTCCTGATGCTCGTAGCCGCCCAGCACCATCTCGCGCACCCGCTGGAGCAGTACGCGGAAGGTGGGATCTCCGGAGAGGTTCGTCCGCAGGACCATGGTGGTCGCGAGGAAACCGATGAGGTCCTGTGTTTCCACGCGCGTCCGGTTGGCGATCGGCGAGCCGATGACGATGTCCGTCTGCCCCGTGTACCGGTAGAGCAGCGTATTGAAGGCCGCGAGCAGAACCATGTAGGGCGTGCAGCCTTCGCCGCGGGCCAGCTCTCGCAGGCGCTCCGACAGGCGTTCATCCAGAGTGAACGACTCGGTCGCCCCACGGAAGGTGTCCGGAGTCAAGCGCTTCCGGGCGATCGGCAGTTGCAGGGTCGGCAGGTCGCCCTCGAGCTGTTTGCGCCAGTATCCCAAGAGCCGTTCGCGCACCTCTCCGCGCAGCCACTCGCGCTGCCAGACGGCAAAGTCGACATACTGGATCGCGAGGTCCGGCAGGGGCGAAGGCTTCCCCGTGGCGAATGCCTGATAGATGGCGATGAAGTCCCGGGCAAAGATGCGCGTGGACCAGCCGTCGGCGACGATGTGGTGCAGAACGGCCACCAGCACGTGTTCATCATCGCGCAGCCGCAGCAGCGTGACACTGAACAGAGGCGCGACGCCAAGGTCGAAGGGGCGCCGCGCCTGCTCGATCGCCCGCCGGTGGACCTCCTTCTCCCGCTCACGCTGCGGAAGGGATCGCAGATCGATCAGCGGGATCTCGACCGTCAAACGGTCAGCGATCTCCTGAACCGGCTGGCCGTCCACCGCGGGGAAGGTGGTCCGGAGTATCTCGTGACGGCGGATGACCTCGTGCAGGCTCCTCCGGAGCACGTCAACGTCGAGCTTGCCTGCCAGCCGAACGCCGCCCGGGTTGTTCAATGTCGTGGTTCCGCCAGGCATGAGCTGCTCGAGCATCCAGAGCCGCTGCTGAGCGAACGACAGGGGAAGACGCCCATCCCGCGGGATGCGCGTGATCGCGGTTTCGATCGCCTGCCGCCCGCTCTCGGCTGCGGGCTGTCCGCTGTCCGGCCGGGCGGCTGGCTCGGCATCGGCTGACGAATGAGAACTGTCCGGCGAGTCTGAGGAGGCCAGTTGGCTGAGCAGCAGGCTGGTCAGACTGACCACGCTGGGTCCGCGCATCAACTCCACCGTGGGGAGCCGCAACCGCAGCTCGGCTTCGATCCAGTTTCGCAGCTCGACACCCATGAGCGAGTCAAGACCCAGCTCCGTGAGCGGTTTGGCGATGTCCAGCTTCTCGGCCGAGGCACCCAGGACGCGCGCGACCTGCAGTCGGAGCATGTCTTGCATGATGCCCGAGCGCTCATCCGGGCGAGCTGCAAGCAGGGCGTTTCGCGCCGACAGGCCCTCATCCCGGGCCTCGGAAGCGTGCTTTGCCGCATCGCGGACCAGACCGGCGAACCGCGGCGAAACGATATCCGTCTGGGTAAACCCGCGGCACCGGCGCCAGTCGACGCGCATGATGCCCACCTGCACCGCTTCCTCTCCAAGCAAACGTTCCATCAGGCGCAGGGCGTCCTGGGGCGGAAGGTTCTGCACCCCGTCCCGGTCGAAGCGATCGATGATGTCCTGATGCCGCGCCACGTAGCCGACGCCGCCGACGGAGCCCCAGTTGATGGTCAGGGAAGGCAAGCCGCGAGCACGACGGTAGTGCGTCAGGGCGTCCAGGAACGCGTTGGCCGCCCCGTAGTTGGCCTGCCCGGAGATGCCGAACATCGAAGACATGGACGAAAACAGCAGAAAGAAGTCAAGCGGTGTCTTCCGGGTGAGCTGGTGCAGGTTCCATGCACCGTTGATCTTGGGCGCAGTGACTTTGAGCAGGCGCTCACGGTCGAGGTTGAACAGCAGGCCGTCTTCGAGCACCATGGCCGCGTGGACCAGTCCGCGCAGCGGCGGCATGCGCCGCTCGATGTCCGCAAGAACGCGCGCCATCTGCCGGTCGTCTGAAACGTCAGCGGCCGCCACGACCACCTCAGCGCCCGCCTGCTGCATGGCCTCCACGGCGGCCTGTGCCTCGGGCGAGTGCGCGCCGCGCCGGCCCACGAGTACCAGATGCCGGGCCCCGCGATTCACCATCCACTGGGCGACCAGAAGCCCGATCCCGCCGAGGCCTCCGGTGATCAGATAGGTAGCATTCTCGCGCAGGGTGATCCGATCGCGCGGCGCCCGAACCGGCGTGAGTTTCTGATCGGTCATGCCGATCAGCACTTTGCCGATGTGTCGCGCCTGCGACATGCAGCGGAACGCGCCCACGAGTTGCGATGCCCCGAACAGCCGGTAGGGAAGCGGAGCCAGCTCGCGCCGGGCGACCAGTGTCATGATCTCCTGGTACAGCGAGGCGAACAGCTCAGGCCGTTCGCGCATGCCGCGGTCCAGATCGATGGCCATGAACGACAGATTCTTCCTGAACGGACGCAGCCCCAGCCGGCTGTTGCCGTAGATGTCGCGTTTGCCAATCTCGAGGAACCGCCCGTAGTCCCTCAGCAGGGCCAGGCTCTTGGGAATCGCTTCGCCCGCCAGGGAGTTGAGCACCACATCGATGCCTTCGCCCTTCGTGGCTTCGAGCACCTCGTCGGCGAATCCCAGATTCCGCGAATCCATCACGTGCTGAATGCCGAGCGACCTCAGGAAGGCGCGTTTCTCGGGCGTGCCGGCCGTCGCGAAGATCTCGGCGCCGGCGCGCCGGGCGATCTGAACGGCCGCCAGGCCCACGCCGCCGCTGGCGGAATGAATCAGGACACGCTCGCCGCGATGCAGTCGGGCCAGATACTCAAGGGCGTAATACGCCGTCAGGAATGCGACCGGGATCGTGGCCGCCTCTTCAATCCCGATGCAGGCGGGCTTGTGGGCGACAAGTCGAACCGAGGTCGTCACGTGCGTCGCGAACGTGAACGAAGCGACGGCCAGCACCTCGTCGCCCGCATGAAAGCCGCTGACACCGGGTCCTACCGCCGAGATCGTGCCGGCGCACTCCGTCCCCATCGGGACCGGCCCGTCCGGCAGCCCCGGATACAGCCCGAGACTCTTCATGACGTCCGCGAAATTCAAACCGGCCGCGCAAACCTCGATCTCCACCTCGCCGGGCCCCGGCGGGCGCCGCTCGATCTCCTGAAAACGCATCTGATCCAGCACGCCCGACCCGGATATCTCGAGCCGGCAAGGTGGCGGGCTTTGGCCGGCTCGGCCGGGCACCCCCGTACGCAAACTCTCCAGGGAGCATCGCGTGAAGCGGTGGACATATCGCGCCTCGCCGCGCAGCGCAATCTCATCCTCCTCATCGGCGCACCGCAGCTCGTCGAGCATCAATTCGATTTCGTCATCGCCAGCCTCACGGCTCAGATCGACCATCGCGGTCCGCAGTTGGGGATATTCGTTGACCAGTACCCGCCCCAGCCCCAGGAGGGGAGCCTGCGCGGCACAAACCGGCTCGATCGCTTCACCGACAGACTGGGCCCCCCCTGTCACGAGCCAGAGTCGCGGCAGGTCCGCATCTGGCCACTGGCTCAAGGCCTGGGCAAGATAGACCACGCTCAGGCACCCAAGAGCAATGAAACTCTCCAGGTCTTTGACGCAGGCCTCATCGGTGTCGCGCGCGTCGAGGCTCCAGAGGTGCAGAATCCCGCGAGGGATCCGTCCTTGCTCACGCATCTCGTCAAACAGGCCTTTGATCTCCTCGGGGCGATCGGAAGGGACGCAGATCGAATCTCCATTCGCCGAAGGCGGCCGACGATCGGCGAACACGAGCCTGCACCGCCCGCCTCTGGATTCGATGCGCCGTGACAGCCGCTGGCCCATGCCGGCCGCATCCGCGAAGATCAGCCAGTCTCCCTCCAGGCCCGCCTCGTTCGGGGCGGCCGTCGTCGAGGAAGCCGGCCGGAGCTGCGGACCGCGGGCCAGCAGAACCGCATTGTTGACGAGGTCCTCTTCCTGACCCGTGATGTCGCACGGCTCACTGAACCCTTCCTCGTCCAGCAGTTCGATCCACCTTCTGAGCGACAGAAGCGGATAATCCGGGCGCAGGACCTTGTCCGCGAAGCGCCACCATCCCTCCGTCAGTCCGAAGACAAGATCGATCCACCGGACCCGTTTGCAGGCCTCGATCGCAAGGAACAACCCTTCGGACGCAAGGGCACTCTTGACCCTGCCCAGAGTGGCACGCAGATCGGCCGTGGCGTGCAGAACCTCGGAGGCGAGCACTACGTCGAAGGAGTGTTCTTCAACGCCCTGCTCGGCGAGATCCTTTTCGATGTCCAGAAGCCGGTACTCGATGAAGGGGTAATCGCGGAACTTCTGCTCGGCCTTGTTGAAGAAATGCCTCGAGAGGTCGGTAAACACATACTCGGTGCGATCCGCCGGCAGCTCGGGCAGGACAAAGGATGACAGCCCGCCGGTGCCTGCGCCGATCTCCAGAATCCGGATCGGCCGTCCCCACGGGAGGTTCTCGATCGCGCGGCGCACCGCCTGCTGCGCGATCATGTTCGCGAAACGCAGCATCGGCGCGTCCTGGTAGAGGTGCTCAGCCGTGGAGAGCGATCCCTCAGGAAAAATGAGCTGCAGGGGGTCCAGCGCGCCGCGCAGCATCTCCGCCAGACGCCGCCCGCATTGATCCAGGATGTTCAGCTCAGCGTAAAAGGCGGGGTTGTCGGTGATCAGACCCCGCCACCGCGCCTGCAGATCCTCGGTCTCGGGAACTCGAATCACCTCCCACGCCCGATGCCCGTTCGCCCGGCCGGAGTCGGCGTTTGCGCGATGCCCGGCAGAGCCTCGACGCTCGGGTGGATCGCATCGTCGGAGGACTCCCTCTTGCTCGAGCATGGTGAGATACCAGTCGAGCAGGCGGTGATGACGATCCGCGACCCCCAGTTGATGCGACAACTGTTCAGTCTCGAGTCGCTGACCGCATCGGGGTTGCCATCCGAGCTCGCGGAATGCGGCGACGACGTAGCAGGGGCTCAGCGCATAGACCTGCTTGTCGAACCTGCCGAACTGCTCGGTCAGACCGAGGCGCTCGACGTTCCGCGCGCCGAGCGGTCGAACCCGCTGCGCGATCTGCCGCGGAGAGAGCAGTGTCGCAGCGGCGCGGCGAACCGGACGAGACCCTCCGAGCGGTTTGAGCTGCCACTGGTACTCGTACAGCAGGTCCTCTGCCCCCTGGGA
>CAZQEN010000118.1:0-19799 GCA_964591605.1 uncultured Planctomycetales bacterium | reverse complement strand
TTGAAGAGGCCGACCTGGATGCGCGGGGCGAGGACGGGCAGCTCGTTGATGGCGAAGATGCCGCGGTTGGTGCGGGGGATGAGGCCGAAGTGCATGACCGATTCGTCGGCCAGGTAGCGGCCTTCGGCGTGCTTGACCAGGTCGATCTCGCCGATGAGGTCGGCGATGGTGACGTCCGGGGTGGCGAGTTTTTCGTGATAGCGCTGGTCGCGGTGGACCCAGTGCAGCTCGGTGTCGTCGCCGCGGCGGGCGATGATCGCACGGGTCTGGCTGAACTGGGGGTTGAGCGGATCGTCGACCAGGTCGGCGCCGGCGATCGTGGGGGTGTATTCGTCAAGGAGCCCCGGCAAGGCGCGGAGGATTCGGGTCTTGGCCTGGCCGCGGAGACCCAGGAAGAGCATGTCGTGGCGGCTGAGGATGGCGTTGACGATCTGGGGGGCGACGCTGTCGTCGTAGCCGACGATGCCGGGGAAGAGCGGCTCGTTGGCGCGGAGTTTGCGAATGAGGTTGGCCCGCATCTCGTCCTTGACGGATTGGGAGCGGTAGCCGCTGCGTTTGAGCTCGCCCAGGGTCGAGGGGCGGTTCATGGGCGGGCCTCCTGCAGCCGGGCGCGTGGGGCCCTGAAGTGCGTCGAGTGATCTGCGGCGGACGGCAGCCGGCGCGGGTCTGCGACCTGAGGGGCGGACGCGGGGCCATGGGGAGCGGGGCGGCGCGTTGGGAACGCAAGATATTGCCTGGCAGTCACTTGCGTACCGGGCGGCCCGGAAATTGGGTTCGTTTTGTTGTGGGATGATTGTCTCATGGTTCGCTGCCCCGTGCGGTGCACTGCTGCCCGCCTATCGTACAACACGGGCGGCGCTCCGGCTCGGCGCCGCCCGCTGGAATGGCCGGAATCGCGAGTACAGCGGGATGGTATGGAGGGGGTGAGGCAAATTCAATTTGACATTGATATATCGCTGTGCTATATATAGATGGGCGATAGGTGAGGATTATGAGTTTCAATCGTGATCTGATGCGGGGCAGTCTGGAGCTGATGATTCTGTCGGTTCTGGCCGAGGCCCCGCTGTACGGGTACCTGATTCAGAAGAAACTCCGCGAGGCGAGCGGGAACATGGTGCGGCTTCAGGCGGGGACCCTGTATCCGATTCTGCACCGGCTCGAGGAGAGCGGCGCGGTGTCGAGCAAGTGGGAGGACACCGGCGGGCGCGACCGCAAGTGGTATCACCTGACGGCCAGGGGGCGGCAGCTCCTGGAGCGTCAGGCGGCGGAGTGGACGGATTATGCCGAGTGCATCCGGAGTCTGCTCGAGCCGGTCTGGCGGCCGGCATGACAGCGCGGGCATTGCACGCGAGCCAATCAGAGAGGCTGACGCTGAGCACGCAGAGGATTTGAGATCTGAGATTTGAGATTTGAGATTGAGACGCGTGCGTGAGATTTTCTGCCAGGAGAACCAGAAACTGCCCGTTGGTAACACGAAGGCACGAAGACACGAAGAAGCTATGGGTCTCTAACTGAGGCGCAATGATGAGTGTCGCGTGTGGCGATCGTCCATTGCTGTCGCGATCATCGCTCGTGTCGCGATCATTCATCGCGGGAGTCGCGATCGTCAATCGCTCGCTTTCGCTTGAGTTTCCTTCGTGACTTCGTGCCTTCGTGGTAGGTCAAGTGGAGTCATTCGATGTCCGAGCAGGAGTTTGAGTCGTACCTGCGGCTGCTATGCCGGTTTCTGCGGCTGAGCGGAGGGCAGCGGGAGACGATTGCGCGGGAGCTGCGCGGGCACATGGAGGAGCGGCTGGAGGAGCTGATTGACCGCGGATACACGCGCGAGGATGCGATACAGACGGCTCTGGACGAGTTCGGCGACGCGGCGGCGCTGGCGGGTGAGTTCGGGCGGATCGGCAGAAGGAGAAGGTGGATCATGCGTACGACCGGTGGAATCGCGGGCGTGGCGGCGGCGGTGCTGATGGTCAGTTTCCTGATGCCGGAGAACCGGCGCTTTGTGCCGGCGCCGTTGTATTCGCTGGCGGGCGGGGCCGCCGACGGACCGGAGGTTTCTGCAGGAACCGATGTGGCCGCGGCATCGCCTGCCCGGCCCATCGTCAGAGGATCTCTCTACCGGGAGTCCGAAGCTGAGGCCAAGACGCAGGCCAGGCTGTCTGAGGTTCTCCCTGAGGTCAACTTTGCGCAGGGCTCGACATTCGAGGATGTGATCGAGTTCTTCCGCCAAAGTACGGGCGTTTCGATCATGGTGAACTGGAACGCACTGGCGGCATCAGGGATCGACCGGACGTCCGAACTAAGCCTGAGCATGAAGCAGGTGAAGTTGCGGACGGCGCTATCACTGGCGCTCGAGAACGCGGGCGCGGCCTCCGGGGTGAAGCTGGGTTACGACCTGTGGGACGGGATCGTGCGCGTGTCGACGGTGGGGGATCTGAACGCCCGGACCGTGATGCGCGTGTACGACTGCCGGGACCTGATTCATCCCGGGCTGACGCCGGCGCAGCAGCAGGCGATCGATTCACTGCGTACGCGGTTCGGGCCGTCGACGCGGCCGGCAGGTCCCTCTTCATCGACGGAGGGCGGTGCCGAACTGACACAGGCGCTGGAGATGCTCCGGCAGGTGGACGTGGAGCGGTTCAGCGAGTTGATCCGGAGCACGGTCGAGCCGGGCTCGTGGGAGGGCCTCGGTGCAGGGGCAGTGCCCTGGTCGGGCGGCATGCCGGGGAGATTCGAGGGTCCCATGGGAATGGGCGGGGGCTTCGGAGGCGGAGTCGGGGGGCCTGCATCAGCAGGCGGTGGAGAGACGGCGTCGGCGGCGGCCGGGGGGCGGGGGTCGATCAGCATCTACGACGGACTGCTGGTGGTCCGGCACACGTACGCAACGCAGGAGAAGGTGGTGGAGCTGCTGGAGATGCTGCGTGCGGCGCGTGCGGCCCGGGGCGAACGGTCGGAGCTTCCGGTGGAAGGGTTGTCCCAGCGATAGATCGGATGCCCGTAAAACGTCCAACGGCGGACGAGTCGCAGCCTGATGGCCGCGTGTCGTCCGCCGTTGCCGTCTTTAAGTTGGCCGTAAAGCCCGATGGCCAGAGCGGGCGATCGGCCGAGGCCTTCACGAGGCCCATTGCTTGAGTGCGCCGCTTGCGCGGCCATCCGAGAGATTGAAGTTGTCACTCTCAGAGGCCAGTGCATCAGATCTGATCAGCGACCTCACACGTAACTATACCTCATAAATCGGTGCGTGGCAATGCCAAACTTGCGGAAAACCGCACGTTTTGCGTGCATTTTTCGCGTGCGGCGCGCAGCGCGGCTGAAACGCGGGGCAGGCAGGTCGCGTGCCACGGCGCATCCGACGATGCGGTGGGAAAGTGAGAAGGTGAGCAGGCCGGAGTGTGAAGCGCGGAGAGATATCCCATGCGTTTATAATGGCGGTCGGCAGCGCGGGTAGGCATCTTGAAGCTGTGCAGGGGGCGTTTGAGTCAACGCAAAGGGGTGATCCGTGGATACGTCTGAGCATCCGCAAGAGCGAATCCGCCGGCGGCATCCGATCCGGAACGGCGCGCTGATCCTGGTCGTTCTCGCCATCGCCGCCCTTCTGGCCGGATACCTGGTGGCGCGGCGGAACCTGGCATCTGCGCTGACTCGGGCGAGGGAACTGGGGCCGACGACATTTGCAGAGCTCGAAGCGGCGCGGCGGACCTGGCCGGCGGACCAGGATGCCGGGCCGGTGTTCGCGCGGATCGCGCAGGAGATGAACGAGCAGGAGAAGGGGATGACGTCGGAGGAGCGGGAGGCGCTCAAGGGCGTACCGTTCTTCAGGGAGGCGGAGCTGCCGCCACTGGGTCATCTGTGGAACGATCAGGATCGGGCCGCGGCCGAGGATCACCTGGCGCACATGGGGAAGCTCCTGGGCGAGCTGGACGGCCTCCGACGATTTCGCGGCGGCAAATTGCCGCTTCACGTTGCCGAGGACCCGATGATGACGCTGATCCCGGAGTTGGCCCCTATCCGGCAGGCAGCGAAGCTGGAATTGCTCGCGGCACTGCGGGCGGGGATGGACGGGCCGGTTACGGATCTGCGCGAGCGCGTGGAGGTGTTGAGCCGTCTGCGTCAGCTCATCGAGGACCAGCCGACGCTGATTTCGTCGCTGGTGGCGGTGGCGCTGGATGCGCTGCTGTGCGATGCGCTGGAGCGCGCGCTGGCGGTGGATGCGATCCGTGCGGAGGATCTGCAGCCGCTGCGGGAGGTGCTCGCTGACCGGAAGGCGTATGCGGTGCTCAAGTGGGGCCTGCTCGGGGAACGGGCGACGTTCATCGAGATCGGCGAGCAACTGCGAACGGGAAGGATGGCCGATTCGCCCGCGTATGCGCGGGTCCCGGTCTTGAATCTGTTCTTCTGCCTGGACGTTGCTCGCGGGGTCGGGCATCACAATGAGCTGATTGCCGCCGCCGATGATCCGCAGATGCTGGTAGAGGTCTCCCGTGCAGTCGGGCAGAAGGTGGAGGACGCGCCTGTGTGGGCAGTGTTCACGAAAGTGCTGGCACCGGGCTTCACGGGGGCGGTCGAGAACGCCATGCAGAGCGAGGCGCTACTGCGCGCGACGCGGCTCGGGCTGGCGATCGAGCGGTACCGGCTGGATCGGGGGGCATTCCCGGCGAGGCTGGACGAACTTGTGCCTGCGTCTGCGAAGGAGGTGCCGGGGGACCCGTTTGGCGGGCAGCCGCTGCGTTATCAGCGCACGCCCGAGGGTGTGGTCGTTTACAGCGTGGGCGTTAACCAGACGGATGATGGCGGACGGCCAGCGCCGCGACAGCACCGGAACGCGGGTGACCTGGTGTTTCGCGTGCTGGCGCCGGAGCATCGGCGGAAGCCGCCGGTGGCGGCGAGCGAGCCCGGAGAGGAGTGAGGCCAGGACAGCTCCGCCGTGAGCCAAAGCGGTGTCGCAGCCACCGCAGTCCAAAAGGGCGGGCGTCCTGAAGACGCCTGACAAGCCCCCCACTGCTCGGGCGAGACGCCCTCGCAGCCACCGGCGAGACGCCGGTGCCACACGCATTCTGCGCCGGCGAGACGCCGGTGCCCGGCCGCCACGGGGGGCGGCCGCTACAGGATGGCAGCGCCGGTGCACCGTCCACCGGCGAGACGCCGGTGCCACACTCGCTCTGTACCGGCGAGACGCCGGTGCCACACTCTGGTCACTTCTTTTGTATTCCAATCTGCGAGGTGTCGATGGGTTTGAAGCCGACTTTGAGGGCGGGGGAGTCGGGTTTGAGCGTGAAGTCGCCGTTTTTTGCGTCGGCGAAGAGCGGGTCGGCGATGATCGAGTGCGTGTCGTTGCCTTTGGCCTGCCATTCCGGCCAGGTCATGCCGGCGGGTTTCAACTCGTTTCCGGTCAGGTCCCAGTAGCAGTTGTAGTCGAGTCGCCAGTTGCCGTTTTTCCAGGTGCTGCCCAGGAGGGGGCCGCCTTCGAAGTAGACGATGTTGTGCTCGAAGAAGAAGGAGATGTGGTCCTCCTCGCGCGAGCGGATGATCTGGCCGACTTTGGGGTTGGCGAAGGCGAAGACGTTGTTGCGGATCAGGTTGTGCTGGCCGTAGTGCTGGTGATAGCCGCCGTGCGTGGTGCGGTAGACGACGTTGTTCTCGATCAGGTAGCCGGTGCTGCCCTCGTCGTTGTAGATGCCCCAGCCGCCGTAGCCGTGGCCGGCGACGTCGTGGATGTGGTTGTAGCGGAGCGTCGAGCCGGGCGAAGGGCCGAGCGTGTAGATGCCGCCCATGTCGGCGAGCATGCCCTGGCCGATGTCGTGGATGTGGTTGTATTCGACCTTGTTGTAGGTGGCTTTGCTGGCGCCGTAGCCCCAGGCCCAGCCGACGGAGACACCCGTGTAGTAGAAGTGGTGGATGTGGTTGTGCGTGACGGTGTTGGAGCCGGAGTTGCCGATCCAGACGCCGACGCCGGCGTGGAAGATGTGTCCACCGGGGCCGATTTCGCAGTTGGTGAGCGTGGTGGAAGCGGAGTCGTGGCCGAGTTTCACCCCGCCAGCGCCGGTATCGGTGACGGTGCAGTTACTGATTGTGTTGCCCTGGCAGCCCGCCTGGATTTCGATGCCGTAGGCGGAGACGTGGGAGACGGTGCAATTCTCGATGAGGCATCGGCCGGCGCGGCTGAGTTGGACGGCACCCGGGGCGCCGGCGGCGGCCTGCGACCAGCCCGCGGTGTCGGCGGGGAGCGACCAGTCGGCGTGGGAGAACGTCAGGCCCTTGACGTGGATGTCGAAGACGGGCTGTGAGCCGTCGGGCTTGCCGGCGATGGCGAGCAGGTGCGGGAGGCGCGGGGCGATGATCTCTGTTGATTCGGGCGTCTCGCCGCTTCTCGGGTAGTAGTAGAGGGTTCCAGAGGCTCGGTCGAGATACCATTGGCCGGGCGTGTCGAGTGCTTCCATCACATTCTCGACATAGTAGCGTGAGAAGTCGCCGGGGGCGTGCGTGTTGGTGAGGCGAAAGACGCTCTTTTTCGTGAACTTGACGAGGCGGGCGGTCTCGTCGACGGCGGCGATGGGCAGGTGCGACTCGATCCAGAGGCTCAGGGCGGTGATTTCGACGTCGGGCAGGTTGTTCCAGTTGCGAATCTCGCCGGGTTTGAAGCTGGCCTGATCCTGACCCTCGCCCCAGGTGGTATCGGGGCGGGTGGTGGGCAGGCCAGCGAACGTGAAATAACCCTCTTTCGGCAGGCGTGGGCGCGGCGCGCGCCGGCCGTTGACGAAGAGCTGGCGGAAGTACCATTTGCCCTCCCTGACGTCGGGGATCTGCGCGGCCCAGACGCTCCTGCCGTTGAGCGTAGCGGGTTTCCAGCCGGTGACCCTTGACACGCCGCCGTTCTGCAAGGCAGAACCGATCGCGGAGCGATCGGCAAGCTGCGTTTGCGGCGGCGCGTCAAGGGTGATCCGCTGGCCGCCGCTGAGGATGACCTTCCCCGGCTCGGCGGCCTGATACGTGACGGGGGCGTTCTCTTTGCCGCCGTCCTGCGGGCCGAGTTCGAGCGGCTCGGGCAGGAAATACGTGCCCGGGGCGAGGGTGACCGTGATGGGCTCGCCCACCCACTCGCCTTTGGCCCGCCGGGCGCGGATGGCGTCGCGGGCGGCCGTTGGTGAGGCGAGCGGACCGTCCTGGCCGTCTGCGGTGGGCGTGGGCGCGAGGCCCGATGCGCCAGGCCGGCCGTCAGGGGCGACGTAGAGCTTGATTTCCGCGCGGGCCGTGGCGGTCAGCAGCAGGCAGACGGCGGCGATTGTGGCGAGGACGTGTCGGGCGGAGCGGGTCAGCATCAGCGTTTCTCCTTCGATGTTGTGTGAGGCATTCTGGGGCAGCGGGCGGTTCGCCGCAAGCAGCAGGAGCGTGTGGCGCTGAAGTCATCCGGCGCGGGGGGTGGCACGGTAGAGCGGCGTGAAAACACGAAAGACCAGGAATACAAAGGAATCATGAGGAGGGCAGTTCACCGCAGAGACGCAGAGCACGCAGAGAAGAGATGGGGATTGGGGGTCAGGGAGCAGGAGCTGGGGATGAGCGGGCGGGGGTGGGGAAGGGGAAATGTGCGAAGAGGCTGCTCAGAGCGTCGCGCATCGCCGGGGCGTATTGGGGGAGGTCGTTGACCTGGAAGATCTGGACGGTGATGGGGCCGCTGTGGGGGTCGAGGCGGGTGTGGCCGTCGGGTTCGAGGTGCACGCGGGCGGGGATGAAGGTGAAGACGGCGGCGGGACGCGTCTGCGGAGTCGGTTCGTGAGGCGATGACCGGGGCGGCGGGGACGCAGGTGTCTGAGAGGGCGTCGGGGCGGCGGCGGTCCAGTGGTCGCCGTCGCGGATGAGTTCGCGGCCGGCAGCGTGAAGGAGCGGGGCGGTGCACCACATGTTGCGGGGCATGTCCCAGACGAGGCGATGCCAGGGGCGCAGGTCCATGGTGAGGGAAGCGAGGGGGTCGAGTTCGTCGGGGACGGTGCGCTGCAGGGCGTAGATGAAGAAGTTCTGGAGAGGGCGGGGAGCGGTGGTCAGGACGTCGCGCTGGCGGAATTGCCAGTAGGTGCTGTGCCGGTGGCCCATGGGCAGGCAGGGGCACCAGTAGATGGGGAGGCCGGAGCGCATGACGCCGACGAAGGCGTGCGGGTCGAGACGCACGTTCCATTCGAGGTCGGCGGCAGCGGCATTGCCGGCGTTGATGTAGAGGCGGCGGACCTTGCGGCGGAGCAGATCCGGCTCACGGTTGAAGGCGGCGCAAACGTCGCGCAGGCTGCCGGTGGTGAAAAGGATGACGGGCTCGCGCGACTGACGGAGCGATGCAATCAGCAGTTCGACGCCGGCCTGATCGGCCGCGGGCACGTCGCGGACGGGGTCATCCGGCGAGGCGAGCGGGCGCGGGAGGCCGGGGGCGCAGGGGACCTTGCGGCCGGTGAGGTGCAGCAGTTGCGCGACGGGCACGCGGCCGGAGCGCTGCTTCTGGCGCTCGCCGAGGTCGAGGATGATGGCGCGGAGGTCGAATTCGGTCAGCGCCAGGAGCGTGGCGAGGTCGAAGTGGTCGTCGGGGTCGTCGTGCGGGTGGAGGAGGTCGGTCGAGTAGAGGATGGGAATGCGGGCGGGCTGGGCGTGGGTAGCGGGCGTGAGTGCGATCAGGGAGGCGAGGATGAGCGGTACGGCGATCAGGGCTGGTTGGCGGGCGTGCATCTCAGGAGGTCCGTCCACAGGTGCGATGCGAGCATTCTGGAGCATCCCGCGGCGGGCGGCAAGAGGGCGTTGTGCATATGGGAGGGGCTCGGCAAGCGACCTGTCAGGCCGGCAGCGGAAACGGCAGGCGATGCGCCGGGTTGTGAAGCGCGATCGGATGTTGGCCTGCAGAGGGTGGGCGGTTAGAATGGAGCGATGAACCTCGAGCTCACGATTCAGATCTGGCGGGAAGGCAATCAGTTCGTGGCCCATGCCATGCCGCTGGACGTGATGAGCAGCGGCCCCAGCCCGGAGGCGGCGCGCCGGGCGGTTGATGAAGCGGTGCTGTGTTTCCTGCGGACGGCGGAAGCTTCCGGAACGCTGGAGCAGATTCTGGAAGAGTGCGGCTACCAGAGGGAGAACGGCGTCTGGAAGAGTCCGGCCTGGGTCGGTTTCGAGCATCACGCCATTGCGGTCTGACACATGCCCCGGATCACCCCTCTTCACTGGCGCACGCTTGAGAAGGTGTTCCTTGCGGCGGGTTTTCAACACGCGCGGCAGGAGGGGAGCCACCGATCGTATGTCAAGGAGGGGATTCTCCGGCCGGTTGTCATCCCCACGTACGATGAAGTCCCTGTCTCGATCATCCGCACCAATCTGAAGACCGCCGGAATCTCGCGGGATGAGTTTCTCCGGCTTCTTTCTGAAGTGTAACGTCGGGCGGGTCACAGCAGATTGAGCAGGTCGTCGGGTCTGTCCAGCAGGCAGGCGGCGCCGGCGGCGAGGAGTTCGTCGCGGTCGCGGTAGCCCCAGGTGACGCCGACGGGGAGCAGGCCGGCGTTGACGGCGGTGTGCATATCGGTCGCGGAGTCGCCGACGAGGGCGACGTGGTCGAGTGGGAGGCGCATGGCCTCGACGATGTCCCAGGCGGTGCGCGGGTCGGGCTTGCGGCGGTCTTCGACGCGGTAGCCCTCGATGGCGGCGAAGGACCACTTTGAGAAGAGTGCGTCTGCGATGGGGACAGTGTGCGCGTGCGGCTTGTTGGTGAGGATGGCGAGCTGGACGCGGCGGGCGGTGAGGGCGTCGAGCAGATCGGGGATGCCGTCGAACGGGCGGGTCTGGTCGAGGCGGTGCTCGCGGTAGCTGTCGGTGACGATCTGCACCATGCGCTTCACGTGCTCGTCGCCGGGTGAGGCGGCCAGGGCGCGGGCACAGAGCGTGGGAAGGCCCTCCCCTACCCACATGCGGACGGTGGCCAGCGGCGCCTCCGGCCGGTTGAATGCCCGCAGGCCGACGTTCACGGCGGCCGCGATGTCGGGCAGCGTGTCGGCGAGCGTGCCGTCCAGGTCGAAGATGACGCCGCGGATGGGCATGGGGAGAGTTTATCCCATGTTGCTGTCATGGACGACTTGCAGAGACTGCAGGGAGCATCGAATGGCGCGCCGTCGAGTTTTCTGGGTAGAGCTATGGAAGAGTTGAGACTGCACCACGATCGCGAAGGTAATACGCTCAGCGTGTGGTTCGATGACCCTGAGAAAGAGCATGTCTGCGAGGAATCCGACGATGACGTCATTCTGGTGAAGGATCGGCGTGGGCGAGTCATCGGATTCGAGCGGTTGAATTTCCTTTCGGCCAGCGACCAGAAGAAAGGCACGAGTACTCCGGTGGAAGTGCAGATGGCGTGACGACACGTGCCGGGGCGGATCCAAGCGCGGAGGAAGATCCTGCGCGGTCGCGGGTCGTGCCTGCGAACCCCTCGCTTGCGCTTCGGGCTCCGTCAGGCGAGCTGGTGGAGATCACTCGGTGCTTTGGCGGGCGCCGCAGTCGCGGCGGCGGATCGGGATTCGGCGTGGGCGATGGCGGCGTCGATGAGGCCGGCGAAGAAGGGCTGGGGGCGCAGGGGGCGGCTCTGAAACTCGGGGTGGGCCTGGGTGCCGAGGAAGTAGGGGTGCATGCTGGTGGGTAGTTCCATGATCTGCATGATGGGGTAGTCGGGGGCCTTGCCGGAGAAGACCAGGCCGGCGGCTTCGAGGCGCTCGATGTAGCGGGGGTCGACCTCGTAGCGGTGGCGGAACCGGAGGCGCACCTCGGGCGAGCCGTTGAACAGGCGGGAGGCGAGGGTGCCGGGCTTGACGAGCACGTCTCGGCCGCCGAGGCGCATGTTGCCGCCGAGGCCTTCGATCTGCTTCTGCTCGGGCAGGATGTCGATGACCGGGTGCGGGGCGTCGGGATCGAGCTCGGTGCTGTTGGCGTTCTCGAGGCCGCAGACGTTGCGGGCGAACTCGATCGCGGCGAGCTGGAAGCCGTAGCAGATACCCAGGTACGGGAGTTTGTTCTCGCGGGCGTACTTGATGGCGGCGATCTTGCCCTCGACGCCGCGCACGCCGAAGCCGCCGGGGACGATCATGCCGTGGCAGCTCGCCAGCTCGCGGGCGGAGCGCTCGTCGTTGAGCTCGGTCGTATCCACCCACCGGATGTCGACGTTGACGCGGCGCGAGGCGCCGGCGTGCTCGAGGGCGTGGATGATGCTGGCGTAGCTGTCGCGCACCGAGGTGTATTTGCCCATGACGGCGATGCGGATGTCGCGCTGGGGTGAGCGGATGCGGGCCACGAAATCGTTCCAGGCGGCCCGGGCGGCGGTCTGGGTGTCGTCGTGGACGCGGTCTTCGAGCTTGAGGATGCGGACGACCTCGTCGTCGAGTCCGGCGACGCGGAGCATCTCGGGGATGAGGTAGATGCTTTCGCAGTCGTGCATCGAGAAGAGGCGGTCGATGGGGACGTTGCTGTAAATTGCCAGTTTTTCGCGGACCTTGCGGGTGATGGGCTCACGGCCGCGGCAGGCGATGATGTGCGGCTGAATGCCCATGCCCAGCAGGCCCTTGATGCCGAGCTGGGCGGCCTTGGACTTCTGCTCGCCGAGCTTGGCGGGCGAGATGATGTAGGTCAGGGCGACGAACGCGCAGGAGTCGGGCCCCTCTTCGAACGCCAGCTCGCGGGCGGCCTCGATGTAGTAGGCGTTTTCGACGTCGCCGACCGTCCCGCCGATTTCGACGAACACCACGTCGGCATCGCTCGCCACGGCGAGCTCGCGGAGCTTGGTTTTCACCTCGCCGGTCACGTGCGGGATCATCTGGACGTCGCGACCCAGGTAGCTGCCGCGCCGTTCCTTTTCGAGCACGCGCGAGAAGATCTGGCCGCTGGTCGCGAAATTGAGCCGGGAAAGGTCCTGGTCGAGCAGGCGCTCGTAGGTGCCCAGGTCCATGTCCGTCTCCATGCCGTCGTCGAGCACGAAGACCTCGCCGTGGCGGTACGGATTGAGCGTACCGGAGTCGACGTTGAGGTAGCCTTCGAGCTTGATGGGGGCGACGGTGAGGCCCTTGTCCTTGAGGCACTTGGCCAGGGAGCTCGAAAAGATCCCCTTGCCCAGGCCGCTCATGACGGTGCCGAAGACGATGACGTACTTGGTCTTGCCGGGTTTGTAGCCGGCGGGCATCGGCGCGTAGAACTCGGTCTCTTCCGTGGCATAACCGAGTGAGGAGAGCATTTTCTCGGCAGTCATCGGGTGATCCTCCGTGCTTGCTGTCCCATCCAAAGGTGAGAAGGGGAGAAGGTGAGAAAGTGAAGAAGGTCAGCGGGGGCGAAGCATCGCGGCTTTGTCCTGTGTCTTCTCACGTCCTGTTTCTCACTTCTCGCTGCGTCGAGCGTATCGCTCGACAAAGGCTTCATATTGCTCGGGCGTATCGATGCCGGTGCTTTCTCGCGCGACGACGGCCATGGCGATCCTGACGCCGTGGTCGAGGGCGCGGAGTTGTTCGAGCTGTTCTGCACGTTCGAGATCCGTGGGCGGCCACTTCGTGTATGCCTGCAGAAAATCGGCGCGGTAGGCGTAGATTCCCTGGTGCAGGAGCCAACGGGACGGGTCCTGCGGCCGGCCGGCGGTGTCTCGCGGGTACGGGATCACGCTGCGGCTGAAATACAGGGCGTAGCCGTTCTGGTCGAGCACGACTTTGACGCAGGCGGGGTTGAGCACGTCCTCGATGCGGGTGAATCGGCAGGCGAGGGAGCCCATCGGGGCGTCGGGCCGCTCCTCCATGACCTCCACGAGGCGATCGATCGAGCGGGGGTCCATCTCGGGCTCGTCGCCCTGCACGTTGATGATCAGAGACACCGGGGAGCCGCCGGAGCCGCCAAGAGTGCGGGCGACCTCGGCGACGCGGTCGGTGCCGGTCGGGTGGTCGGACCGTGTCATCGCCACCTCGCCGTCGAAACTGCGCACCGCGTCCGCGATGCGCTGGTCATCGGTCGCCACCAGGACCCGCCCGACCCGCCGTGCGGCTTTGACCGCCTCGTACACGTGCTGGATGAGGAACTTGCCGGTCTGACGGGCGAGAGGTTTTCCGGGAAAACGGGTAGCGGCGTAACGCGCGGGGATGATCGCGGCTACGGTCAACTCCGGGGCCCTTTCGACTGGGCACGACTGGGGTAGAGAGCGAACATCGAGCTATGGTAATGGTGATCGGCCGGTGTGTCAAAAATCAGTGCAGAGTGGCTGTGAGTTTTGAACGGATAACAGCGGCCGACCGGGTCGACAAATCGCCGCCGATTCTCATCGCCGGGCCGGCCGTTCGCGTGCTATGTTTACCTTCATGAACGGCAGCTCATCCAACTCATCGGAAAGCGTCGGCGGACGCGTGATCGAACTCATTTTGGACCTCGTGTTCAACCTTCTGCCCGATCTGTTTGCGGCGCTCTTGGACTGACGGATTTGTGTCACTCCAGCTCTGCTGAAGGGGCGTCGCGGGCGTTGTCTCCCACCGTGGACGCCAAAGAGGGGCAATCGGATACCGGCCCGCCCTGCCGCTCCTCATCATCGGTGACCTCACCCTCCTGGCGTGCGCGAAGATGGGCCACCGGTGCGATGGGCCGCCGGCCCCCCCCATCGTGACCGGCGAGGGCGTGAGCGATCGCGGGGCGGTCGCGGGAGGGCGGCGGCCGGCCCCGTTGCACGGGAAGCTCGAATGACGAACAGGAGGTCCTGCGGGTCTGGGCATTCGGGATTCGGGTTTCGTCATTGCGCCTACGCGAGGATGTCGTGAATGATGTTCCCGTGGACGTCGGTGAGGCGGAAGTCGCGGCCGGCGTGGCGGTAGGTGAGCTTTTCGTGATCGAGGCCGAGCAGGTGGAGGATCGTCGCGTGGAAGTCATGGACGTGGACCTGTTTGTCAGCGACCTTCTCGCCAAAGTCGTCGGTCTGGCCGTAGGCGAGGCCGCCTTTGACCCCCCCACCGGCGAGCCATGAGGAGAAGGCGGCGGCGTGGTGTTCGCGGCCCTTGTGGTCGGCGGCAACCACCAGGGGCGTGCGGCCGAACTCGGTCGTCCAGACAACGAGCGTGTCGTCCCAGAGGCCGTGGGATTTCAGATCCTTGAGGAGCGCGGCGACGGGCTGGTCGACGTTGCGGGCGAGCGGCTCGTGGGTCTTCATGTCGCCGTGGGCGTCCCAGTTGCGGTTCGAGCCGGTGTCGATGAGCTCGATGAAGCGGACGCCCCGCTCGGCCAGGCGGCGGGCCACGAGACACTGCCAGGCGAAGCCCTTCGTCGAGCCGCGTTCGAGGCCATACAGGGCGAGCGTCGCGTCCGACTCCCTGGACACGTCGAACGCCTCCGGCGCCTCCTGCTGCATGCCGGCGGCCGTCTCGAACGAGCGGATGCGGGCGGCGAGGGCCGGGTCGGCCCCGCGCATCGCCTGATGATGCTGGTTGAGCGAGGCGAGCAGGCCGAGCTCCATGTCCTGAAGCTGCTGGCTGGGGAGACGGCGGTTGACATCTGGAATCGGCTCGGGGCCGGGGACGATCCGCACACCCTGGTGGCAGGTGGGCAGGAAGTCGGCGGACCAGACCTGGCCGCCGGCGTAGGGCAATTCGGGGGCGATGACCACGTAGGAGGGCAGGTTCCGGTTGGGCGTACCGAGGCCGTAGCTGACCCAGGAGCCGATGCTCGGGCGCGTGACGGTGACCGAGCCGGTGTGAATGCCGAGCGTCGCCTCGAAGTGGTTGCCGTGGTCGCCGCGCATGGAGCGGATGACACAGAGGTCGTCGGCGCATTCGGCGATGTGGGGGAAGAGATCGCTGATCATGATCCCGCTTTCGCCGCGGGGGCGGAACTCCCAGAGCGGGCGGGTGGCGAAGCGTTTGGGGTGGACTTCTTTGCCGGCGTCGGCGAAGAGACGGGGTTTGTAGTCGAACGAATCGACGTGCGAGACGCCGCCGCTCATGTACAGGAAAATGACGCGCCTGGCCCTGGCGGGAAAGTGCGGCGGGCGCGGGGCGAGGGGATCGGCAGAGGCGGCCGGAGTCTGCTGGGAGGCGAGGAGCTCGCTGAGCAGGGCGGGCATGAGGAGGGAGCCGCCCAGGAGAGAGCGAATCGCATCGCGACGGGAGCAACGGCAGCTTCGGGACATGTCACAGGACTCCAGCCGGGCATCAATCCACGAACATGAACTCGTTGGTGCTCATCAGGACGCGAGCGAAACTGGCCAGCGCGGATGAGGCGCTGCGGGCGGCCGGCTGAGAGGTCGCGTCGGCCGACTGTTCTTCATATCGCCTCAAATAGTCGACCGAGCGGGCGATCTCCTTGGCCTGCGGAGGACGTCCGAAGAGCAGCTCGCAGGCCAGATGGATGCGCTCGAGATCGCTCGGCGCCTCGCGGGCCAGGCGGGCGCCCAGGGCGTCGGCACGGTCGAAGACGAACCGGTCGTTCATGAAGAAAAGCGCCTGCAGAGGCGTCGTGCCGTCGATCCGCGAGGCGGTGCTCGTGTTCGTATCGGCGCCATCGAAGAGGGCAAAGAACGGGTGCTTACGCAGGCGCTGCTGCATGACGTACACGCTGCGATGCCTGGACTCGTACACGGCCGTGAATGCGGCGTGCTGCGTGTAGCGCCATTCCCACTCGGGCGGGAAGGGGTGCCGGCCGGGGCGCTGGAGATCCAGTTCACCGGAGACGGCAAGCATCGTATCGCGGATTTCTTCGGCGGTGAGGCGCCGGCGGGGGAAATGCCAGAGAAGATCGTTATTGGGATCGATCTCGGCGAACCGTGGGTTCGACGCGCTCGACATGCGATAGGCGGCAGAGAGCATGATCTCGCGGTGCATCGTCTTGACGGACCAGCCGCAGTCGATGAAGCGTCGGGCGAGATAGTCGAGCAACTCGGGGTGGGTCGGCGGCTGGCCGCGGGTGCCGAAGTCGCTGGGCGTGGCGACGAGTCCTTTGCCGAAGTGGTGCTGCCAGATCCGATTCACCATGACGCGGGCGATGAGGGGATTCTGCGGATCCGTGAGCCAGCGGGCCAGTTCGAGGCGGCCGCTGCCCTTGGTGCCGGGCGGGAGCGTCTGGCCGCCGAGGGCGGTGAGAAATCGCCGCGGGACGACGCGGCCGCGGCGGCCGGGCTCGCCGCGGATCTGGACGGCGGCATCGGCGGGTGTGCCCTCCGCGAGTGCGTATGCGAAGGGGACGGGGCTGAGATCCTTGTAGATCTTATCGCGGCGGGCGACGGCATCGTTCTGCTCTTTGCGGCGTTTGGAATCGCCGTTGATCTGCTCGATGATCGCTTCCGCTTCGTCGAGCGCGGCGGACACGTTCTTGAACTTTTCGCGGACTTCCTGCGGGGGGAGGAGCAGGACGCGGTGGTGCGGGCGGGGGCGGTTCTCGGAGCCCGCGAAGGGGTACTGCGTGCTGCTGAAGAAGCCATACAGGCCGTAGTAATCGTCCGTCGAGATCGGATCGAACTTGTGGTCGTGGCAGCGGGCGCAGCTCACGGTGAGACCCAGGACCGCCTTACCCAGAGTGTCGATCGTGTCCTCGATGGTGAGATGCAACTGATGCTCCGGCCCCACGCCGAACCGGCGGGAGAGGGCGACGAAACCGGTCGCGATGGTCTGTTGGCATCGCTGAGCCTCGTCGGCGGCGGGCAGCAGGTCGCCGGCGATCTGCTCGCGGATGAACCGGTCGTAGGGCTTGTCGCGGTTGAAGGCATCGATGACGTAATCGCGGTAGAGCCGGGCCTCGGGGATCGGGTAATCGGAGCTGTCGCCGCTGGTGTCGGCATAGCGGGCCAGATCGAGCCAGTGTCGGCCCCACTGCTCGCCGTAGCGGGGTGAGGCGAGGAGGCGGTCGACGACGCGGGCGAAGCTCTGCGGTGTGTCATCCTGGAGGAAACCGGCGATCTCGTCGGGCGTCGGGGGCAGGCCGGTGAGGTCGCAAGTGACGCGCCGGAGCCATGTGCGTTTATCGGCGGGGCCGGCCGGCGTGAGGCCTTTCTGGTCAAGGCGGGCCAGGATGAAGCGATCGACGGGGCCCTGGGGCCAGGACAGGTCGCGCGGCTCGGGCACGGGCGGGGTTTGAAGGGGTTGAAAGGACCAGTGTCGGCGCTGCTCAGCCGGAGCTTCGCCGGCCGGCGGGGCCGCCGGGGCCTGCGGAGGGGATTCGTCGGGGTAGGGCGCCCCCATTTCGACCCAGCGGGTCAGGTCGGCGATGGCGTCGTCGGGGAGCCTGCCGGACGGAGGCATCTGGAGGAGGTCGTCGAGGTAGCGGACGGCCTGGATGAGGGGGCTGCGGTCCGGGTGGCCGGGGACGACGGCACTGCGGCCGGATTGACCTCCCCGAAGCAGGCCAGCTCGGGTGTCCAGCCGCAATTCCCCCCGGAGGCGCTGACTGCGGGCACTATGGCAGCGATGGCAGTTGTCGACCAAAACGGGGCGGATTCGCTTCTCAAAAAGCTCCATTCCTGCCGATTGAGAGTTAGGGGGTGACGGTGGTGCGCCACCTGTGCGGTGAAGGGTCACTGCCAATGCACAGAGGGTCACTGCAAAACGGAGTTTGAGTGGCTTCACAGTTGAACCGGCCGTCTGAAAGTGCTGGAGCTGCTGACTTTGAGCACTGTACCGCTTCCTGGGGACGGAGGCAAGCCGAAAGGCGGCGGGAGGGTGCGTGACAGAATTGGCAGGGTGGGCAAGGCGGTATGCATTCGCAGATGCGAATGCACGCTGCCCATGCCACCCATCCAAAGTGTCATGCACCCCGATGGGCTGAGGCGAGGGCACGCCCGCCGCTTGCGAAAAGCGGGATTCGCCTTATCATTAGCTCACCATGAGAATCAGGGTGTCGACGCGGGACATGAATGGGTTATAATCGTCGTCTCTTGCCCGGGAATGACTTGGCCATTTTCGAGGCAGGACTGGCTGCAGACCTGCTCATCCGGTAGCATCAGCCCCCGTTAGGCCTGCAGCGAACATAACGCTCTGTTGGACACAGAATGGCGCAACCGATCGTCACCGCAAACAGCAATGTCTTCATTACGGGCGTGACAGGTCTCATCGGCGGCGAAATGGTCCGCCGAATGCTCCAGACTCACTCGGGCGATATCCATTGCCTGGTGCGTCCTGGGACCCGGGGAGATGCCCGCGCCCGCCTGATCGAACGTCTCCATCTGAGTCAGGACGCAGTCGCCGCCTCGGCCTCCTGCCTGCACGCCGTGGCGGGCAACGTGGCGCAGCCTCGTTTTGGACTCAGCGACGAGGACTTCAACCATCTTCGCCGAACGACCGACGTCATCATCCACTGCGCCTCGGAGCTGTCGTTCATCCGGGATGCCCACTGCCGCGAGACGAACATCACCGGGATGCACAACCTGATCGACCTGGTGCGCCAGTGCGATCGCAAGCCGATGATCGTGCACCTGAGCACGGTGGCCAGTTGCGGGGCGGTCACGCACCAGTGCCTCTGCGAAGAGGATGGAAGCGATCCCGAAAACGCGCATCACAACGAGTACACGCGCACGAAAGCGGTGGCCGAGTCGGTGCTGCGTCAGTCGGACCTGCCGTACGTGGTGATCCGCCCGTCGATCACGCTCAGCGCGGGTCTGCGGGCGCGGAAGTTCGCGCGGGCGATCGTGTGGTTTGTGCCGCTGCTGCAGGATTTTGAGGCGATGCCGGTGGATCCGCAGTCGCGGGTGGACGTGGTGCCGGTGTCGTTCGTGGCCGAGTCGATCGTGCGGCTGCTCCAGAAGCCGGGCGGACTGCGGTGGGACTGCTACAACGTGTCGGCCGGTCCACAGGACGCGATGGTGTGCGGACGGGTGGTGCGGTTCCTGGACGGCTTCTACGAGCGGACCAGGCCGCTGACCCTGATTCCGCCGACGAAGTGGACGCGGGATCTTCACCGCATGCACATCGACACGCCGCACCGGCGCAAGCTGTTTGCGACGCTGCGGTATTACCTGCCCTTCATCAATATGGACGTGGTGTACGACAACAGCCGGCTCCGGGCGGAGCTGGGTGCGGACCTTCCGCCGATCACACCCATGACCGAGTACCTGGGCG
Organism: uncultured Planctomycetales bacterium; assembly: GCA_964591605.1. GTDB lineage: Bacteria > Planctomycetota > Phycisphaerae > UBA1845 > PWPN01 > CAYLLT01. The sequence goes on along the minus strand of CAZQEN010000118.1, from coordinate 747 downwards.
AGCTGCTGAACCTGATCTCGGGCGAATCGTCGGACGTCGTGGCGGACCTTCAGGCTTCCAAGTAAACCCCCGTGGACATAATATGCTGCGGCATGATGCTGAATGCCTGCGCATATCTACTTTTATTTTGCTCTTCACTCCAGCAGTTCGGCCTGGGGGTGGCGGCCGGCGATGTCACGCAGAGCGGCGCGGTGCTCTGGACGCGGGCGGACGCGCCGGGGCTGATCAGCGTGGAAGTCGCAACCGATCCCGGGTTCGAGTGGATCGTGGCCGCCGATATCGTTGAAGCAACGGCGGAGAGCGACCTGACCCTGACGGTTCCCGTCGGACGGCTCGAGCCCTCGACGACGTATTACTACCGCTTCCGGCGGGTGGACGATCGCGGAGCAATGAGCGAACCGGGGCGTTTTCACACGGCGCCTGCGGCGGAACAGGCGGTCCCCCTGCGGTTCGTGTTCTCGGGCGACACCAGCTATGCATATGCGCCGTTCGTGGAGATGGGGACGGCGGCGGACGAAGGGGCCGACTTCTCGATCTGGTTCGGCGACACGATCTATGCGGATGTGCCGGCCGGGGAACTGGGCGTGGCCGTCACCCTGGATGATTACCGCGCCAAGTATCGGCAGAACCGGTCAGACGCGAACGTGCGGCGTCTGCTGGCATCCGGGGCCCTGTGGGCCGGCTGGGACGATCACGAGGTATTGAACGACTACGCGGGCCGCGATCCCGAGCTGGACGCCAGTCAGC
>CAZQEN010000117.1:0-19941 GCA_964591605.1 uncultured Planctomycetales bacterium | reverse complement strand
GGCTAGAGATAGGGGGGGCCAACCCCGTCTTGGCTGCCCGTCCCGCCCGGCAGTGTTGGAAACCGTCTAGGCGGCCTTCCGCGGGCTCCGCTACCCCCCGACACGCGTCGGTCGGCCGTCTCCCCGGCTCCTCCGGCTTCCCCGGCTCCCATCACCGGCCAACCCCCGCACCCCTGTATCAATTTGGGGACCCTTTTCTAGCGAACCACCCCTCACTGACCGATATCCTTGAACGGACAAGGAGTTGCAGAGACGCCATTTATGAGCGACTGGGTGGACGCCGAATCCTGCATCGAACGGGCTTTGCAGTTGTCCGACGCGCAACAGTGGGAAGAGGCGCTCGAACAACTCGACGCCGCGATCGCGATCAATCCCAACGAACCCGCCTGGCACGCCCAGCGCGGTCAGGTCCTCGACCAGCTCGACCGCTTCGGCGAGGCCCTCGAGGCCTACGCCGCCGCCCTCGAAATCGAGCCCGACAACCTCGAACTCAACACCCTCCGCGGCGTCGACCTCATCCGCACCGAGCAGTACGAAGAGGCTCTGGCTGTCTACGAGAGGATCGCCGAAATCGATCCGGACTTCGAGCCCTCTTATTGCCATCGAATTGCTGTCTACACCCGCCTCGGCGCCCACGAGGCCGCCGAGGAGATGTTCTACCGCGCCCAGCAGATCGACACCGACTGTCCCAACTGCTACCACCACATCGCCGAGTCCCTCGCCTGCCGCGAGATGTTCCTCAAGGCGATCTACTGCTGGAACCGTGCCCTCGAGATCGATCCGCAGTACCCCGTCGCCCGTCAGCGCATCGCCGAGTGCTACCGGGCCCTGGGCGACCACCAGCGCGCCCGCGAGCAGTACCTGGCCGCCATCCGCCACGATCCGGGCAACACCGATCTGCTCGCCGATTTCGCCGACCTGCTGACCGAAATGCGCGATTACGAGGCCGCCGCCGCCAAGTTCCAGCACGTCCTCGATCTCGACCCGGATTCTGCCCGATCCTGCGTCATGCTCGGCCTCATCTCGCTGCACCGCGCCGACGCCGCCGGCGCCATCACGCACCTTGAACGGGCCCTTACCCTCGATCCCGAGTATCCGTCCCTGCGGGCCCACCTGGGCGACGCCCACCTGCGCAGCGGGAACTACACGGAAGCGTACCGCCACCTGACGCTCGCCCTCGAAGCCGATCCCGACGGCCGATCCGCCCTCATGTCCATGGGCAACTGCCTGCTTCAGCTTCAGCGCCCCGACGAGGCCGTCCGCCAGTACCAGCGCGTCCTGATGGTCGACCCGGAGGCCCTCAGCGCCCACCACAACCTGGCCGTCTGCCGCTTCCTCCAGCAGGATTTCATCGCTGGCATCCAGCATTGCCGCGAGGCCCTGCGCCTGGACCCCCGCAATGTCCTGGTGTTGCACAAACTTGCCCTGGCCTACCTGCACGTGGGCCGCTGGAAAGAGGCCCGCCGGTGCATCGATCGCGGCCTCAAGATCAACCCCGCCCACCAGGGCCTGGGCGTCCTCAAACGCCGCTTCCGCTCCATCCAGTGCCGCTACTGGATGCGCAAGCTCATCGGCCAGCACTGATACTCGCCCGCCCACCGCCCCGGCAGCCCCTCGGGAGCATCCTGCCGATCACGATCACCCTGCGGCGGATGCCGCCCCGGCCGAGGGCCAGACCGTAAGAGCTGGTTGTGGGGCCTGACCCGCCCGGCCACTCCGCTCTGTTGCCCGGCCCTTGGGGGGTCGATATCATTCCCGGAGACCGGTGCCATGTTGAGCTCCCAGCGGGTCCGCAACCAGACGGACCCCCGTCCGTATAATTCGCCATAGTCCGGAGGCCGGTCGCGAACCGCCGACAGATGACGGGCGTCTTCAGGCAATATGAGGATGGATCCAGGATGACGGCTCCGGCCATCCTTTGAGACAGGATAACTTCATGAAACGATGCATGGTGCTCACTCTGCTTGTCATACCGGCCATGGCGTGGGCCCAGAACCCGCCGCCAAACCAGACCCAGAATCGCCAGCCGACCTACAGCTCCCCGCTGAACTGGAGCGTCGACTTCATCCTCAACAATTACGTGCGGCAGGTCTCCGCCTATTACAAGCTCACCCCCGAACAGGAAGCCTTCACCCGCAGCCTCCTGGCCGACCGCGTCCAGTCGTTCCTCAAGGATCACGAGAAAGATGTCCGGCTCATGGCCGCCGAGATCATGGACTACAAGTTCAAGGGTCAGCTCCCGCCGCCCGAGATCGCCAAGGTCTGGGCGCAGCGCGGCCAGCAGATGCTCCCGGCCATCCGCGCCGAGATCATGGAAGGCAACGCCGAATGGCGCAAAGTCCTCGACGAGGAGCAGCGCAGGCAGCACGACCGCGACCTGGCCGGGCTTGAAAAGCAGTTCGACGGCTGGAGCAGAATGCTCGATCGCTGGTCGCGCGGCGAGATTGCCCCCACGGATCTCGACACGCCCGGCATGGTCAGCCGCCAGCCCCGGACGCTCCGCCCCAGCGAGGACGCCTGGGAGTTCTTCGTCCGCACCTTCATTCAGATGTACAACCTCGACGAAAGCCAGCAGCAGACCGCCCAGTCGGTCCTGCGCGAGTCGAAGGAGCAGGCCCAGCTCTACCGCGAGGCTCACAAGACCGAGTTCGCAGAACTCGATGCCGCCGATCAGGCCGCCGTCCGCTCCGACGTGAAAAAAGACCCCGAGGAACTCAAGAAGGCGCAGGAGGAAATCCGCAAGCGCGTCGATCGCCGCCGCGAGCTCGAAAAACCGATCTCCGCGATTTTCGAACGGCTCAAGACGCGTCTGAACGACCTGCCCACTGCCGAGCAGCGCCGCGCCTACAATGAGCGATACAGCAAGCTGGAGAACCGGGCCAAGCGCGCCAGCACTCGCCCGGCCCTCGCTGCCACCTCGCAACCGACCACCTCCGCCGACGCCTCGGAGTGAGGTCCGGAAAAATCCGACCGCCCGCGGAACCGGCGTCGCGCGGACACGTGATACCCGCCATCTTGTTTCGGATGAGACCCGTGCACAGCCACGGGTTTCTTTTTTATACTTGTCGTGTGGATCGCCCGTCGAGGTGGTGGCGGAGCAAGGGGGGGCATCCGAAATACAGGGGCGTGTCTCGCGGGTGGCATGGGTCCCGGCGCGCCGGGATACTCGCTGCCCGTGCGAACAGGTCACCGGCAATCTGCATCTGCGATTGCGGATACACACTGCCACCTGCCTGCCACCGGCCTCCGGATACACCCCCGGGCACGCGGGCCTGAAAGATTATGACAACTCCCTGCTGATGGCCGAGTTATAATAAAGAGGTGAGCCGACCGGCCAGATTGTATCGGGGGAGCTCATGATGAAACAGCCGATGGGACCCAACCACCCGTTGCGGCGTCTGTTTTCGGGCAGCGTTCAGCATGCCCTCTTCGTGGATGTGGGGATCTGCGATCCACAGCTCGCCGATTACCTGGCGGAGATGCTCTGCAACCTGCTGCATGTCCACGATCTCTATCCGTTCCACGACGCCACCGGCCGGCGCCTGGTCTCGATGGCCGAGTGGGTCGCGGATGCCCAGTTCACCGAAACAGTCTCCGAAAAAGAACGCCGGCGGATCGTCCACCGCCACATCGGCGACTTCAGCCTCTTCTGGACGGGCCTCTTCCCCGAGGGTCTGAGGCGCCTTGAGCTGGTCGGTGCGGGTGACCGTGTCAGCGACTTCTTGAGGCAGGGGAAAAGATCCTACTCGATTGCCTCCGAGCTCACCGGCCGCGACGATCAGCCGCCCGCCAGCGTCCTCCAGCGCCTCAGCGAGCAGTACGAGTATTGCATGCACGGCCTGAACCTGTGCCGGCGCGAATGGGGGTCGATCCAGCCCCGGTTGCCCAATGCCTGATCGCGCCCTCATCGCCGCGCATCAATACCCAGCCGGCCCAGCACGTGCTCGAGCGGAATCCCGATGTCCGCCACGAACACCTTCCCCGTGAATCGGGCCGCCGACTTCGCCTGAAAGCCCCGCTTGTGAGCCAGGAACGTAACCGTCTGATCGGCCTGCACGGCCGCCCCGCCCGGCCGACCCGAATCGGCGTCCAGACCCGAGGGGATGTCCACCGCGATGACCGCCGGCGATCGCACGGTGTTGACCGCCCGGATGATCCCCGCAAGCGGCTCACGCACCTGCCCCTCGAAACCCGTCCCCAGCAGAGCGTCGACGATCACGTCCGACCGTTCCCATTCACCGCTCAGTGCGGCCAGGTCGGGTGATGAGTCGATCCGCCTGCAGGGGATGTCCATACGCTCGAGCGGCGCGAAGTTGACCAGCGCATCACCCGACAGGCCCGACGGATCGGCCGCGAGCTGAACGCCCACTGCCCACCCCAGCCGCGCCAGATGCCGCGCGATCACGAACCCGTCCCCGCCGTTGTTCCCTTTGCCCGCGAGAATGACTGCGCGACGCGCCCTGCGTCGGCGATGCGGCAGGCGATGGATGTGCTCAGCCACGTTGCGCCCGGCGTTCTCCATCAGCACCACGCCGGGAATCCCGAGCACGTCGATCGCATAGCGATCGACCTGTCGGCATTGTTCGCGCGTCAGAACCAGTGGAATGTTCCGCACGGGCAGGCTTCCTGCGGGCAGGGCGGCTGCTTCCGGTTGACGGAGATGGCGGTGGCGGAGCCGCCGCGCTCAGCATCTCCCGGGCGGGAACCCGCGGCTCACGCCGTCTCTTTGAGGCCGATGTCTGCCGCACGCCGGTAATGCGCGGGCGCGTCGCTCGACCGGATTGACCGGTAGATCTCGCCGGCCTCGCTCAGCTTGCCCGCCTTCCGCAGTGTGTCCGCCAGCCGCAGGCGCGCCACCAGCACACGCGACCGGGAACGCCATCCCTGCCCGCCTTCGCGGATGATCGCGTCGTTGGCCGGCTCCGGGAAGTTCCCCAGGGCCTCGATGGCCGCCCAGCGCACGTCCTCGTCCGGGTCATCCGCTGCCACGCCCTGCAGCACTTTCAGCACCTCATCCGTCCGTCGACGCGCCAGCGCGCCGACCACGCCGACCCGGAACTCCGGACCCACTTCGTCCAGGGCCAGGATCAGCGCCTTGGTCGTCCCCCGTGAGACGCTCGTATCCAGCGCATAGCGGGCGCTCTCACGCACCTGCAGGTCGCGCAGGCATCCCATCAGCGCCATGATCGACTCGTCGGTCATCACCAGGCTCAGCAGCCGCGCGACCGTGCTGCGCACCCGTGGCGAATGCTGGTATTCGTCTGGATCCTCTTTCTTCTGCTTCTCGCGCCTGGCCATCAGCTCGCCGGCCAGGGCCGAGGCGATCTCCTTTCGCTCCGAATCCTGGTCGGGCGCGCTCGCCCGCGTCACCAGCTCCCGCAGGGCCTTCTCCGCCTTGTACGCCGTTTCCTGGTCGGCCCCCAACTGCTTCACGAGTTCCTTGATATCCGGCATGTTCTGATCCTTGCTCCTGTCCGTTCTGGATCTTCCGTTCTTCCGCGCGCGTTGTCCGGCCCGTCGGCCGCTCACAGATGCCACGGCGCCCGCATCGCCCGGCCGAGCATGGCGTTCGCCGCCTCGTCGCCCTCGAACATCTCCTTCTCAGGGTTCCACTTGAGTGGACGGCCGAGCTTCATCGAGATGTTGCCGATGTGGCACACGCTCACCGACCGGTGCCCGATCTCCACATCGCAGATGCAGCGTTCCCGCGACGCGATGCAGTCGAGCCAGTTGTTGTGGTGATGATCGCTCTTGTAGAGCCGGATGTCGCTCGGCCCCAGCTCGATCTTGAGGATCTCGGGGTCCGACGCCCTGATCTCGCTGCGGCTCACAAAGATCCAGCCCTTTTCGCCCGTGAACTTGACCCCGTTGCCGAACTTGCCGTCATCATCGGTGAACCCGTCCGTCCGGCAGGTTAGCTCGGCCCCGTTGGCGTACCGGTAGTGCACCTTGAAGCGGCCGGGCACCGTGTGCGGGCCGTTCTCGTGGAACTGGGCGTCGCGGCCGTCGACTTCCACCGGCCCCGAGTCGTCCATACCCAGGCCCCACTGGGCGATGTCGTTGTGATGGGCCCCCCAGTCGGTCATCACCCCGCCCGAGTACTCGTAGTACCACCGGAATTCGTAGTGCACGCGGTTGGGCGAGTAATCGGCGTACGGCGCCGGCCCGAGCCAGAAGTTCCAGTTCAGCTCCGGCGGGGGGGTCTCCACCGCCTTCCATGCCCCCGGGTTGACCGCGTGCAGCACCGTGTCGATCCGCCTGATCTGGCCGATCTTCCCGTTGCGCACCAGTTCGCAGGCCTGCCGGAACCGCCCGTCGCTGCGCTGCTGGCTGCCGGTCTGAAAGACCGTCCCGTACCGCCGCGCCGCCGCCACCAGCGCCTTGCCCTCTTCGATGGACCATGTCAGAGGCTTTTCGCAGTACACGTCCTTGCCCGCCTCGCACGCGGCGATGGCGATCAGGGCATGCCAGTGATCCGGCGTCGCGATGAGCACCGCGTCGATGTCCCGGCGGTCGAGCACCCGGCGGAAGTCCTCGTAAACGCCGACCCGCTTCCTGGCCCGCTCCAGGCACAGCCGCGCGGCTTCAGAGCGGCGGTTGGCGTCCACGTCGCACACCGCGGCCACTTCCACCCGCGGGTTCGGAAGCAGGCACCCGTTCAGGTGATGCCGCCGGCCCAGGTCGCCGCTGCCGATCAGCCCCACGACCACCTTCTCGCTCGGCGCCTTTTTGCCCTCCTGCCCGAGCGCGCCGGCCGGCACATACGCGGGCAGCGCCGCCGCGGCCGCCAGGCTCGCCGCCGACCCTCTCAGAAAATCACGTCGCTTGATCAGTCGTTTCCGGGCCAATGAGACTCCTCCTGCAAGCACATCACGAATGCCCCCGTCCGGCCGCAGCCGGCGGAGTCCGCAGATTGTACCCGACCCCGCCCCCAAACGCGCCGCCCCTGCATCCCGCCAGGCGGGCACGGGTCCGTGACAGCTTGGGCGGGGTGGCATGGGCAGCTTCGACTTCGCGGAGCGAAGCCGAAGCTGCCCGTGTGGGCCTCCCCACGGGCAGTCAGCATTCGCAGTTGCGAATGCTGACTGCCCATGCCACCCGCCGATGTTGTCACGCACCCGGCGGGCAGGCCCGTGACTCAATCCGCGGGCCGGGGCGGTTGTGGTGCAGGCGTCTCGCCTGCACGTGTCCGCTGTGGGCGAGATTCGCCACATGGCGACTCCACCGCGGCCAGCAGCCCGGATCCCGATGCATCGGAACACCACATTGAACAGCACCGCCGCCCGCCTGACGGGTCACAAACCCGCCGGGCACGACCTCTCCCCAGCAAGCGCCTCCCCCTCCTCCCTCCACCCGCGACCCTCGAATCAGCCCCCCAATTAGAACCGGGAGCGTCAGCGACCGGCCTGCCGTACGACGGATGATACCGTCCGATTGCCATCAGCCCCCATCCCTCTCCCGCGCGACATCCTCACCGACGTTCGCGGTCCCGACGCGTTCTTCTCTTTCCCTTCTTCTCTGCGTCCCCTGTGCCACAAACGTTTGATTTCCTCACGCCCTGCCCAGATTCCTGGGGCGACATCATCTCAAATCTCAAATCTCAGATCTCAGATTCGGCTGCGGGCAACGCCCGCGCCAGGTTTCCGCGGTTCAATTTCCTCCCCGCTCCGCTGCCCGCCCGGCATCCGGAGCACGCGATGTGTTCCCCTCAGATGGGAACCGCGCGCCCGTCGCCCCGGCGTCCCGGCAGCCCGGAGAACTCGACCATGTTCATCAAAACGAAGCCAATTTGCATCCAACCATCCCGCCGGAGCAGACCAGCCAGCAGCGACCACGGACAAAAAAGACAAAACGAACCCAATTCGCCCGGTCCAGTGGGCCCCGGCGCTGCGGAGCAGTGAGTACGGGCCGCGCAGGCCGCTCGGATGGGCCGGATCCGCCGGCGGGGGGGGCGGCGCGGTCCGGCCCGTACTCGAGGACGGGTGGCGGCGGGCCCCGTGGTCAGGATCACCCGGCCGGCAGTAAGCTATCCCCGGCGTCAGGGCGGCTGGACTGTTTGAGGAGGTCCCATGGTGCGATGGCGTTACTGCGGCATATTTCTGCTCGCCGGGATCGGCGGTTGTGCCATAATCAATGAATACGACCTCATCCTGCGGAACGGACGGGTGTACGACGGCTCCGGCGGGCCGCCGATTCGAGCCGATGTGGCCATCCGGGGCGATCGGATCGCGGCCGTGCGCTCCCTTCCCGGCGTCCGGGCCAGACACGAGATCGACGTGGACGGCCTGGCCGTCGCTCCCGGCTTCATCAACATGCTGAGCTGGGCCAACGAATCGCTGATCCACGACGGCCGCTCCCAGAGCGACATCCGCCAGGGCGTCACCCTCGAGGTCCTCGGCGAGGGCAACTCCATGGGGCCCCTCAACGACGCCATGAAACGCGAGGAGCAGGAGAGCCAGGGCGACATCCGCTACGAGATCGGCTGGACCACGCTCGGCGAGTATCTTGACTGGCTCGTGCGGCGCGGCATCTCGACCAACGTCGCCTCGTTCGTCGGCGCCACCACTGTCCGCATCCACGAGATCGGCTACGAGAACCGCCCGCCCACCCCGGCCGAGCTCGAGCGCATGCAGGCCCTCGTCCGGCAGGCCATGGAGGAGGGGGCGGTGGGATTATCTTCCTCTCTTATTTATTCACCGGCGTTTTATGCCTCCACGGAGGAGCTCATCGCCCTGGCCAGCGTCATCGCCCCGTACGACGGCCTCTACATCTCTCACATCCGCAACGAGGGTGACAAACTGCTCGAGGCGTTCGACGAGCTGCTGACCATCGCCCGGAAGGCGAAGGTCCGGGCCGAAGTGTATCACCTCAAGGCCTCCGGCCGGCGCAACTGGCACAAGATCGACGAGCTGATCCGGCGGATCGAGGCCGCCCGCGCCGAGGGGCTCAGCATCACCGCCGACATGTATCCCTATCACGCCAGCGCGACCGGCCTCGACGCCATCATGCCGCCCTGGGTGCAGGAAGGCGGCCACAAGGCCTGGGTCCGGCGCCTGAGGGACCCCCAGGTGCGCGAGCGGGTCCGGCGCGAGATGCGCATGCCCTCGGGCGACTGGGACAACGGGCTCGAGACCGCCGGCTCGGCCAGAAACATCCTGCTCGTGGGCTTCCGCAGCGACGCCCTCCGACCACTCACCGGCAAAACCCTGGAAGAAGTGGCCGCCATGCGCGGCAAGTCGCCCGAAGAGACCGCCATGGACCTGGTCATCGAGGACGACAGCCGCGTCGGCGCCGTCTTCTTCACCATGTCTGAGGAAAACCTCCGCAGGGAGGTCCGCCAGCCCTGGATGAGCTTCTGCTCCGACTCGGGCTCGCTCGCTCCCGAGGGCATCTTCCTCAAACGCCAGCCCCACCCGCGGGCCTACGGCGCGTTCGCCCGCGTGCTGGCCCGATACGTCCGCGACGAAGGCCTCGTGCCGCTCGAGGAGGCGATCCGGCGGCTCACCTCGCTGCCCGCCGAAAACCTGCGGATCCGCGATCGTGGGAGGCTCAAAGAGGGATTCTATGCTGATGTAGTGGCATTCGATCCGCAGGCCATCCAGGACCATGCCGTCTTCGACAAGCCCCACCAGTACGCCACGGGCGTGCGCCACGTACTGGTCAACGGGGTGCAGGTGCTCCGCGACGGAGAGCACACCAATGCCCGCCCCGGGCGCGTCGTGCGCGGCCCCGGCTACCGCGGGCCGTGACCTCGCGGCAGTGCAGGGTACCCATCAGAACCCCGAACGTCAGTGAGGGGCCTTGCCCGCGGTGGGATGGACTTCTCTTACTGGGTCAAGCCTCTCAATGGAGCTCCTGCGCGTGATGCGCGGTTCGCCGGCAAGTCATGCTGGCCCGCCGGACGCTTCGTCACTGCTCTGACGCTCAGCGCCGCCGCCGCATGAGCCGCAAGGTGACGAGCCCGAGCAGGGCCATCGCGGCGGCCTGTGCCGCGCCGAAACCACACGGCGGCGAAGAGGTCGCAGGCGTTCCCTGCTGGTCGTTCGTATCCGGCTGCTGCTGTCCGGACGGGTTGTTCGTGTTGTTGTTCGTGTTGTTATTCGTATTGTTGTTCGTGTTGTTGTTGTTGTCGGTGGTCGACGGCTGCACGCCGGTCGGCGTGGGATCGCACGCGTTGCCCAGCCCGTCGCCATCCGTGTCCACCTGGGTCGTATTCGCCACCGTCGTACAGTTGTCGCACAGATCGCCCACCCCGTCGCCGTCCTGGTCGAGCTGGTTGGCGTTGGCCCGGTTCGGGCAGTTGTCGCAGGCATTCCCCACCGTGTCGCCGTCGCTGTCCGCCTGGTCGGGGTTCGCCGCCAGCGCACAGTTGTCGCACAGGTCGCCGATCCCGTCGCCGTCGCCGTCCGCCTGGCTGGCATTGGCCGCGCTCGCGCAGTTGTCGCAGGCGTCGCCCACGCCGTCGCCATCGCCGTCGGTCTGCGCCGGGTTCACCACCGTCGGGCAGTTGTCGTCGCAGTTGAACACCTCGCCGCCCGTGCACGTGTGATGACCGGGCAGGCGCCGCGGGTTGTCCTGGAGGCCGTCGTTGTCGATGTCCTCATCGCACACGTCGCCCTTGTTGTCGCCATCCGTATCCCGCTGGTCGGGGTTCGTGTCCGCCGGGCAGTTGTCCACCGCGTCCAGGATGCTGTCGCGGTCGGTGTCCACCGGGGCCGGCCCGCCGTCACCGCCGGGCTGCCCGGGCGGCGACGTGGCGAGCTGCACCGTCAGGAAGACCGGCAGCGTGGCCTGGGTCGAGTTCGGGTTGTCCTGCGTGCCGCTGACCACAATGGCCCCGCTGTACTGCCCGTTGTTGACGATCGACCGCGTGTCAAACTCGACCGTGTGGACGACCTGGTCGCCGGGACCGACCGAGATGCCGCTGCTCGGCGAAACCGACGTGATCCAGGGGGTATTTGGCAGCGTCAGCTGGTAATGCAGCGCGCCCGAGCCGCTGTTGTGCACGGTGAACGTCTCGGCGGAGATCTTCTGCCCCATGCTGGTCATGGTGATGTGGATCGACCCCGGCGTGACCGCGATGGTCGGCCCGAACAGCTCGAGCCGGATGCTCAGCTTCTGGGGCGCGGCCTTCGAGTTGATGTTCGCGTCGCTCACCGTCACGTCGGCCAGGTAGAGCCCGGCCAGCGGCAGCGAGGCGGTGTTGAACACCAGCCGGTACGACTCCGACTGGCCGTTGGCCAGCGCCCTGGGCGCCCCGCCCGAGACGGTCTGCCCGCTGACCCAGTTCACCCCCGGTGTGACGCTCACCACCGGCACGAGCGTCCCGCCGCCGGTGTTGCCGATCGTAAAGGCGATTGGCGCCGGGCTGGTACCCAGGTTCGCCGACGTGCTCACACTGGAGGGCGTCAGCACGATCCCCGGCCCGAGCACGCTCACCGTGGCGACCGCGATGTTCGAATTACCTCCTTCAGGAGCACTGCCGCCGTCGTTGGCGCGGAACTGGAACGAGTCGTTCCCCGTGAAGTCCGGGTTCGGCGTATACAGCACCTGATTGCCGTTCGAAGGGATCGTGAACGGCACGACCGTGATCGGGAGAGTTCCCGCCTGCAGCGAACCATTGGCCGGCAGCGACACCACCGAGTAGGAGAGCTGCCCGGGCGGATCGGGATTGCCGTCGTCCGTGGCCAGCAGCGTCACATACGTCGCATGCGGCGCCAGCACGGAGGCGCCCACGCTCTGGGCGACCGGCGGCTGCGGGCCGCAGTGGAAGACCTCGAAGTCGTCGAGGTACCACCCGTCGGCCCCGCCGCAGATGTCCTTGCCGAAGTCGAAGCGGAACTGGACCGTTTCGCCGCCGCTCACGATCTCCGACAGATCGGCCACCGAGTAGCCCCACCCCAGCGACTCGCCGCTCCAGGCCAGCTCGCCGCTCATCGGGTTGCCCCAGCCGCTGATCAGCGTCATCAGGTAGCCGTTCCAGGTGAACGTGGAAAGCGTCTGCCACGCCCCGCCGTTGACGCGGATCTTGAGATTGCCGCCGTCAAAGCCCGACTCGATGTCGAAGTAGTGCCGCAGTACCACCTGCGGCACATCGACGCTGCCCGGGAGCTGGATGACCGGGCTGGTGAGCGAGTGCCGCCCGGCTTCGGAAGGGCCGCCCGAGCAGGAACCGATGCTGGGATCTTTGCAGTACCAGGAGACACCATTCCCACCCGCCGGCACCGACGTCGTCTGCACCCAGTCGTAGGGCGTGGTGGGGCCGCTGTTGGAGACGGTCCAGCCGTTGGCGCCGTTCTCGAACTCGTCGCGATAGAGCGTGGTATGCCCCGGGCACAGGGTCACGCCGCCGGTCTTGAACACCGCGCCGCACCGCCCCGACGTGTTCATCTCGGTGGCCAGCAGCGCCTTGTCGAGCTCGGCCACGTCGGCGGCGGTCATCTGGCTGGCCGACGGCGACCCGGTGCGCGGATCGGTCGGGAAGGTGCCCACCAGGTCGTTGGCCGCCTGCTTGAACGCCACGTAGGACGCCTGGAAGTCCGACAGCGGCGTCAGGTACGTCGTCAGCGTGCGATACCAGATCGCGCCCGCCTTGACCGGCCCGATGCCCGTGATCGTGTAGCCGTTGAACGTGCCGCCGTCCACGGTCAGCGCGAACGCATGGTTGGGGATGCCGCTGCCGCTGTGTACGCCGCCGTTGTCGAACGGATCACAGGTCTGCAGCGGGCTGTTGGCCCGGTCCGGATCGTTGAAGCACGTGGGCAGATACATGTCGCGGATCGCCCCGAGCCCCAGGGCGTCTTCCCCCATCATCCAGCGAACGCCGTTGGGATGCCCCGGACTTGGGCTGCAGGAGGTGCGCAGGTTGTTGGGCGTGTCGGTGCCCGGACCGGTCGTATGCGCCGGCCAGTTCGGAGGCGCGGGCGGACCGGGGAAGCCCACATTCCCGTTGTACAGATCGATCAGCTCGCCGAAGACGTCGGAGAACGACTCGTTGAGCTGGCCCGGCTGGTTCTGGTACACCAGGCCCGCGGTGAACTGCGTGACCCCGTGCCCGAGCTCATGCCCGACGATGTCGTCGGTGACCAGCCCGGTGCAGAACACCATCTGGAGCAGCGTCGGAGACCAGAACGCGTTCGGGCAGCCCGGCGCGGTCGAGTTGACCGTCGCCACCATCTTGAGCCCGGCTCCGTCGATGCTGTCGCGCCCGAAGCCGCGGAAGAAGAAGTCGTACGTATCGCCGTAGTAGTCATACGCCGCGTCGACATCGGCGATGCCGGTCGGAGGCTGGCCCTCCGTGCGGGCGATCGGGCCCGGGATCTGCGAGCCGCCCTGTCCGTTGTGGATCTCGCGGTTCCGCGCGTGGTGGATCAGGCTCCAGCGATCCAGCACCTCGCCGCTGTGGGCGTCGATGAAGAAGGCTTCACAGAGGCCGATGGAGATATTGTCCACCACCACGTAGTAGGCGAGGCGCGGCCCGCGCGGCGGATCGCCGTACCAGCCCGGATCCACGATCACCAGCTCCGTCACCGGGATGTTCGGATTACCCTGGTTGAGCTGGTTGAGCGCGGCGAGCTGCGCCGTCTGCGGCGCAATCGCCGGGGCGAGGTTGACCCGGGCGGCGATCGGGAAGAAGTCGCCGTTCACCGCGTACACGCTGCCGACCGCATTCTCGTGCACATGGACGACTCCGCCGAACACGCGCACGCCGTTCTGCACCTGCCGGAAGGTCGTGTGCGTGAAGCCCATGCGGTCCACCACCGGCGGGTCGGCCATGAGCTGCGCGACCGCGTTCGTGATCCCGAACACCTGCCCGTGGTTGACCAGGTAATCCAGCGCCGGGCTCCCGCCGATCGGGGCGGCCGGCGGCTGCGGGTTGGCGATGACCACGAACGACGCCTTGCCCGTGACCGGCGAGACATGCAGGACCGTGCCCGGGTCACCGGCGTCTGCCGCCTTCGCCCGGGCGGCCATCGGCACGAATCCCAGGATCAGCAGCAGCGCCAGGTGCGGCCATCGTCGCCTCGGCACCACCCGAAGCAGCATCAGGCCCATCAGGCTCATCAGCAGTGTCTGTGCCATGTTGCCACCACAGTTGGGCAGCCACGGGAGCGGCTGGGACGAGCCCTGGTCATCGGTCGTGCCGCTGGTCCCCGTGCCGTTGGTCCCGGTACCATTCGTACCCGTGCCATTCGTCCCGGTGTTGGTGTTGTTGCCGGTGTTGGAGGGCGGCGTCTGGCCCGAAGGCTGTGCGGCCGGCTGGCAGGCATCGCCCACCCCGTTGCCGTCGCTGTCCTTCTGGTCCGCGTTCGCCGTGGTGGGGCAGTTGTCGCAACTGTTGCCGTGCCCGTCGGCATCGCCGTCGGCCTGATCGGCGTTCTTGACCGTCGGGCAGTTGTCGCACGCGTTGCCGACGCCATCGGCATCTGTGTCGAGCTGATTGGGGTTCTTGACCGCCAGGCAGTTGTCGGCTGCGTCGCCCACGCCGTCGGCGTCGGTATCCTTCTGGTCAGGGTTAGGCTGGTTCGGCGCGTTGTCGCACAGGTCGCCCACGCCGTCGCCGTCGGTGTCCTTCTGATCGATGTTGACGATCGCGCGACAGTTGTCGCACGCATCGCCGATGCCGTCGCCATCGCCATCGGCCTGATCGGCGTTCTTGACGGTGGGGCAGTTGTCGCACGCGTTGCCCACGCCGTCCGCGTCGGTCTCGACCTGGTTGGCGTTGGGCACGGCCGGGCAGTTGTCCTGCGCGTCTGCGACGCCATCCTTGTCGGTATCAACCACCACGGGCGGGATGATGGGCGCCGCCTTGAGCGTCAGCGTCACCTGCATCTCGGCCGGGTTGTAGCGATTGTCCGCCGGCGTCAGTGTGATCCTGCCGGCCAGCGTCGTCGGAGTCGTGAGCCCGGCGATGCTGATCGAGATGTCATGCGTCGTGCCCGCAGCCGCGTCGGTGACCGTCCCCGGATTGGGCGTGATGCCCGTCACGAACGGGGCAGCACCGCTGAGCGGCTCGAACGCGAGCGTGTACGTGCCCTTGCCGTGATTGACGGTGATCTTCTGGTCGGCCGGATTCGCCCCGCCGATCGTCGCGGTCACCGCCAGCACGGACGGCTTGAACACGAAGCCGCACGGCGTCGCCACGGGCGTATCGTTGTCGCAGCAGTCGCCCACGCCGTCGTTGGTCGTGTCCGACTGGTCGGGGTTGAACGTGAACTTGCAGTTGTCGGCGGCATCGAGCACGCCGTCGTTGTCGTTATCCGGATCGCACTCGTCGCCGATGCCGTCCTGATCCGAGTCGCACTGCTCGCCCGCGTGCTCGCCCGGATCGATCGTCCCGTTGCCGTTGCAGTCGCGGTCGACCGACTTGGCGTTGGCGAAGTTGCCCGCGCACAGATCGCACGCATCGCCGATCTTGTCGTTGTCCATGTCGGCCTGGTTGGGATTGGCCGTCCGCGGGCAGTTGTCCCTCGGAGCAGCGCCCGGGCCCGCGACGCAGCCCTTGACCGTACCCTTCGTGCCCGGCGGGAGCGGCCCGCCGACGTCGCAGATTCCATCGTTGTCGTCGTCGGGGTCGCAGGCATCGCCGTAACCGTCGGGCTCGTTGTCGGCCTGATCGGGATTGGGCATGAAGACGCAGTTGTCCAGCGTGTCGAGCACACTGTCGCCGTCTTCGTCCGGATCGCACACATCGCCGATGCCGTTCTGGTTGCTGTCGCACTGCTCGCCGGCGTTCTCGCCCGCATCGACCGTGCCGTTCTGATTGCAGTCGGTAGCGATCAGATGAGGGGGGTTCGAGGCGCTCGCGCAGTTGTCGCAGACGTTCCCGAGTCCGTCGCCGTCGAGATCGCCCTGATCCATGAGGTAAACGCTGCATTCGAGCGGACTCAGGTAGGCCGGACATGCACCGGTCGCATGCTTGAGCGGGCCGTTCGCCCGGCGCGGGCAGTTGTCATTGCAGTTGGAGACTTCGCCGCTCTGGCAGGTATGGCCAAAGCCGCTGTCGGGCACGCCGTCGGCGTCGAAGTCGTTGTCGCATTCATCACCGGAACCGTCGCCGTCGGAATCCGTCTGACCGGGGTTGTAGATGATGGGGCAGTTGTCCTGGCCGTCGGACACGCCGTCACCGTCGTCGTCCGTATCGCAGGCGTCGCCCTCGCCATCACCGTTGGTGTCGAGCTGTTCCTGGCCGGGCGGCGCCGGGTTGGCCACGCTCGGGCAGTTGTCGGGCGGACACGTGACCGGGTCGTTCCGAGGAAAGCCTGGATTGCCTCGACCATCGCCATCGGTGTCCGTGCACGGGTCGCAGCCATCGGGGATGGTATCGTTGTCGGCATCGCCCTGATCGGGATTCGGCTCGGGGCAGTTGTCGCAGAGATCCCCGACGCCGTCGCCGTCGGCATCCTCCTGGTTCGGGTTGATCACGTCGGGGCAGTTGTCGCAGGCGTCGGCCACCGTATCGAGATCGGTGTCCACCTGCGTCGGGTTGGCGTTGTCCGGACAGTTGTCGACGGGGCACGTGTTGTTGGGGAACCCCGGATTGCCCCAGCCGTCGCGATCGGTGTCGGTGCAGAGGTCGCACGCGTCGCCGATGCCGTCGGCGTCGGAGTCGCACTGCTGGCCCAGGAACTCGCCGGATTCGATCTGGCCGTCAGCGTCGCAGTCAGTATCGATCGCGTTGGTGTTGGCCACCAGCGGGCAGTTGTCGCTCCCGTTGGCGCCGGCCTGGCAGCCGCCCGGAAGCGTGCCCGCGGCGCCGTCGGGTTGCGGGCCGTCGACATCGCACACGCCGTCGTTGTCGTCATCGAGGTCGCACGCGTCGCCGAAGCCGTCGCTGTCCGTATCGATATCGGTTTCCGCCGAATTGGACAGGTCCGGACAGTTGTCCAGCTCGCAGGTGTTGTTCGGGAAGCCCGGATTGCCCCGCCCGTCGCCGTCGGTGTCGGTGCACAGATCGCAGGCGTCGCCGGTCCCGTCGCGGTCCGAGTCGCACTGCTGGCCGGCGAACTCGCCTCCGTCGATCTGCCCGTTGTTGTTGCAGTCGGTGTTCGACGCGTTCACGTTGGCCACGAGCGGGCAGTTATCCTTTCCGCCGGCGCCGGCCTTGCATCCGCCTGTTATCGTACCGTCCGTGCCGTCGGGCTGGGGCCCGCCGGTGTCGCACACGCCGTCATTGTCGTCATCAAAGTCGCACGCATTGCCGAAGCCATCCAGATCGGTATCCAACTGGCTGACATTGGCGACGAACGGACAGTTGTCCTGGCCCGAGGGGGCAACGATGCAGCCGTTGATCGTGCCCGGTGTGCCCGGCGGCCTGGGCCCGCCGGCATCGCAGATGCCGTCGTTGTCATCGTCGGGATCGCAGTTGTCCATCACACTGTCGTCGTCCGAATCGAGCGCATCCTCGCACTCGTCCGGCCGCCCCGTCTCGCTTCCGACGCAGTCTTCAGAGAATGCCGGCCGGAAGTAGTTCACCAGAACAGAGGCGGTCGGTGGATCCGTAATGTAGTTGGCTGTCAGAAGATCCAGGTAGGTGTCGTTGTCCACGTCTCCCGTGACGATCGCGATCGGCTCGATGATCGTCTCTGTTTGCGGGGTCGGAGGCAATACCAACGGCGGCCCGAAGGGCAGGACGTTGCCCGTGCGATCATTCGTGTTGAGCAGAATGAACAGCCCGTCGAGGTCCGGATCCGTGACCACCAGGTCGGGGAACGTGCTCTTGTCCAGGTCGAGCGTGGCGAGATCCGATGGATCGCCGGCTACCGTCAGCGGAACCGAGGCGAGGATCGTGAAGCGGGGGAAGCCGGTCCCGTTGTTCTGCAGGAGCATCACGGTCTTGGAGCCCTGGTTCAGGACGGCCAGGTCCTGCAGGCCGTTCTGGTCCAGGTCCGCCGCGACCACATCGGTTGGCCCGTCCTGAACGATGATGAGCGGGAGAATCACCGGGTAGAATCCGGTTCCTTCGTTCATCAGGACCACCACGCTGCCCTCTGAGGCCAGGTCCGGCAGGAAGCTCGAGAACAGCGAAAGCGTTGCGGCAATGTCGATGTCCTGGTCGCCGTCCAGATCGGCCAGGGTCAGAGCCGTCACCCCGACGTCTCCGGCAGGCGCCCACTGGGTCAGAGCCGGCTGGAAGTCATTCGCAGTGATGCCGCCGCCGTTCCGGAACACGCGGATCATCCCCGGATCGTTCTCGGCGTTCTTCTGGCTGCCGATCACCAGATCGAGCCAGGTGTCGTTGTTGACATCCGCCAGCGCCATCGAAGTCGGCCCGGCGGGCAGGTCAAATGTGCTGTCCGTGAAGTATTCGCCGGCGATCGGCCCCTGGTTGTTGCGAAGCAGGTGGACTTTGCCATCGCGGTAGTCCGGGTTGTCCTCCGGCGGATCGCCCGTCTGCTTCGTCTGGTCCGGCGTGCCCTCCTCGAGGATCACCAGATCGGTCCATCCGTCCTTGTCGATATCGCCGCTCAGGATGGCGACGATGCCCGACTCGAACTGGCGGGCCGTCGTGGCGGCGGGAAACTCACCCTTCCGATTGTTGAGCAGAACGGCGTAGCCGCCGGTGTCGTTGGTCACGGCGATGTCGAGGAACCCGTCGCGGTCGAGGTCAATGACCGCCAGATGATTCGCCCCGGTGGCGAGATTGCCAACCTTGTAGGAGGCGGGAGGGCGAAAGCCGATGCGGGGGGTCACATCGCATGAGTCGGGAATGCTGTTCGTGTTGCAGTCCTGGCAGGCGATCTCGATCGGAGTGCAGGCGCCGATCTCTCCCTGGTCGGAAATGCCGTCCCGGTCGCAGTCCGGCTGGACGCTGAAGGGGTTGGAATCACCGGGCGAGAGGGGCGTGCCGCTGATCGCGGAGGCCCGGATCATGACATTGTTCTCGGCCTTGCTGTAGGCCGCCGGAATCACGAGGCTCGAACTGCCCGGCGCGATGTCGCCGCTGAGGGTAAACACGCTGTAGAGGACGCCCGTGCCGGTGCGCAGCGTGAGGCCGACGGTGACGGTCTGTGTGACCGGCGTGGCGGCGCCGCCGGCGTTGATGGAGGTCACCGTCACGTTGAACGGCCGGTCGACGAGCTGAGTGGGGATCGTCTCGATGCGCAACTTGACCGCCTGCCCGAGCGCAGTCCCTGCTCCCAGCGCCAGGGTGACCACGACCGTCAGGGCGATGCGACCGGCCGCCGAAGGTTGATCCACGTTGCCAGACGTTGAGGTTCGTCTGCACAGATTGGAAGGCCTCATCCGCTTGCTCCTTGCGACTCGTATGCGTACTCACTGATGTCGACACGGATGTCGAAATCGAGAAAACCCCGGACCTGCCTGTGGTGAGCTGGGGAGTCTGAGGCTGCCGCCGGAATGGCCGCTGACGCCACTTCGACCCCCCCGGCTGTGCGTGAATTGTACCACAGAGCTCTCACGACATTCCACCTTCACCCATCCCGGAAAGTCCGGACTCTATCGTCCGCGAAACCGGTTCAAACGGCTTCGGGCTCGCGCCGTCGATGACGGATCCACCCGAGCGCGACGAGTATGGTCAGACTGGCGGGCACGATCCCGCCACCGCACAGTGGCGACTGAGTTGAACCGGACGTCGTCGAGCCGCCGCCGGTGGTCCCTCCGTTGGTGGTGCCTCCGTTGGAGGGAGGAACATTCTGCTGGTTGCCGCCCTGGCTCGGTGGTGCGGGCTCGCATGCATCTCCGATCCGGTCGCCGTCGGTATCAAGCTGGCTGGTGTTGGCGACCCGCGGGCAGTTGTCGCACGCGTCTGCGATGCCGTCGCCGTCCACGTCGAGCTGATCGGTATTGGCTTTCGCGGGGCAGTTATCACAGGCATCTCCCACGCGGTCGGCATCGGAGTCTTTCTGGTCGGAATTGACCACGGCCGGGCAGTTGTCGCACGGATCACCCACCCCGTCGCCGTCGGCGTCGGTCTGGCCG
>CAZQEN010000116.1:0-20007 GCA_964591605.1 uncultured Planctomycetales bacterium | reverse complement strand
CTGACAAGGCACAACTTGCCACGACCCATGACGAGGTCCTGTATGATCGAACCCAACCGCCAAGGCGAAGTCTGGCTCTTCGCCGAACAGGAAGACGAGCATCTGAGCGACACCTCGCTTGAACTCTGCGGCAAGGCCCGCGACCTGGCCGACCGCCTGGGCGTGGCCGTCGGGGCGGTGCTCCCCGGCTGGAACGTGCGCGAACTGTCGTACCGGCTCATCGCCCACGGCGTCGACCGCGTCTACCACGTGCACGACACGCGGCTCGAACATTATCGCACGCTGCCGTATGCCCGCGTGATGTGCCAGCTCATCACCCGACACAAGCCGCAGATCGTGCTGTACGGGGCCACGCCCATCGGGCGCGACCTCGCGCCGCGCATCGCCTCGGAGATGAAAGCCGGGCTGACGGCCGACTGCACCGACCTGGACATCGGCGATTACACCGACTTCAAGACCAAGGCCGTCCACAAGGATCTGCTCATGCAGATCCGCCCCGCGTTCGGCGGGAACATCATCGCGACCATCATCAACACCGACCGCTGGCCGCAGATGGCCACGGTGCGCGAGGGCGTCATGCGTCTGCGCGACGGTGACCCGCGCCGCAGCGGCCAGATCGTCGAGGAGAAGATCGAGTTCAACGACTTCGAGCTGGCCGTCCGGCTCATCGACCGTCATCGCGAGCGGCGAAAGGTCAACCTCAAGGGCGCCCGCATCATCGTCGCCGGCGGCGGCGGCGTGGGAAGCAGGGACAACTTCAGGCTGATCCACGACCTGGCCGGAGCCCTGGGCGGAGCGGTCGGCGCCTCGCGCGCCGCGGTCGACGGCGGATTCATCAACAAGGAGCATCAGGTCGGCCAGACCGGCACCACGGTGCGTCCCGCCCTCTACATCGCCTGCGGCATCAGCGGCGCCGTGCAGCACCGCGCCGGAATGGAGGAATCCGCCAAGATCATCGCCATTAACTGGGATAAAGAGGCACCCATCTTCGGCGTCGCCCACTATGGCATCGTCGGCGACCTGAACAAGGTGATCCCCATGATGATCAAATCCATCAAGGAGCGTGCGTAGGGTGGGCTCTGCCCACCGGCGGGCACAGTACGTAGGGTGGGCTCGGCCCACCGGCGGGCACAGTGCGTAGGGTGGGCTCGGCCCACCGGCGGGCAAAGCCCGCCCTACAGGAGACGGACAACTCACCATGCCAAATTGCTTTCTCGACAACGCCGACATCCAGTTCCTCTTTCAGCACATGAATCTGGCCGAGATCGCGGCCGTGCAGGAGGACGGTTTCACGCAGAACCATGGGCCCAATGCCGAGTACGCACCCGTGGACGCCGCCGACGCCATCGACAACTATCGGCGCGTCCTGGAGATCGTCGGTGACATTGCGGGCAACGTGATCGCTCCGCGTGCCGAGCGGGTCGATGTGGAGGGGAACCGGCTGAACGAGGACGGCACGGTCACGCTCGGCGAAGGCGTGCGCGAGAACCTCAAGACCCTGGCCCAGGCCGACCTCATGGGTTTCACGCTCCCGCGCCAATATGGCGGCCTCAACTGCCCGAACCTGGTCTATACCATGGCCATCGAGATCATCAGCCGCGCGGATGCGTCGCTGATGAACATCTTCGGCCTCCAGGGCATCGCCGAGACGATCAACGCATTCGCCAGCGACGAGATCAAGGCTGCCTATCTGCCGCAGTTCGCCGAGGGCAAGGTGACCGGTGCGATGGTGCTGACCGAACCCGACGCGGGCAGCGATCTGCAGGCGGTGGGCCTTCGCGCCTGGCAGGATACCGACGGTCAATGGCGCCTGAGCGGCGTCAAGCGGTTCATCACCAACGGCTGCGGCGAAATCCTGCTCACGCTGGCCCGCAGCGAGCCGGAGATCAAGGACGGCCGCGGCCTCTCGCTCTTCCTGGCCGAACGCGGGCCGCGCATCAAGGTGCGGCACCTCGAACACAAGCTCGGCATCCACGGCTCGCCCACCTGTGAGCTCGTTTACGACGACGCGCCCGCCCAACTCATCGGCGAGCGCCAGCGCGGACTGATCACGTACGTCATGGCCCTCATGAACGGCGCCCGCGTCGGCATCGCCGCCCAGTCGCTGGGCATCGCCGAGGCCGCCTTCCGCGTCGCCCGCAAATACGCCCACACCCGCAAGCAGTTCGGCGTGCCCATCGAGAAGCTGCCGGCGGTCGCCGAGATGGTCACCGACATGAAAGTCGCCATCGAGGCCGCCCGCGCCCTCACCTACGAGACCAGCCGCGTGTGCGACCTCGAAAACAACAACCTGCGCGTGCTTGAATTCGTCAAACCCGCGGATCCCGACGAGCTCAAGCGCCGCCGCGCCGATTCCCGCACGTTCAAACGGCTCAACGGCATGCTCACGCCGATGAGCAAGTACTACGCCTCCGAGCTCTGCAACCGGATCGCGTACGACGCCATCCAGGTGCTCGGCGGCTCGGGTTACATGACCGATTACCCGGTCGAGCGCTACCTGCGCGACGCGCGGATCACGACGATCTACGAAGGCACCAGCCAGCTTCAGATCGTCGCGGCCGTGCGCGGCGTCTGCAGCGGCGCGTTTGAGAAGTGGATCGAAGAGCGCGAAACCGTCAGCTATGCCGACGGCCAACTCAATGAACTCAAGGCGAAGCTCGCCGAAGGCAGGTCGCTCGTGCTCAAGGGCATCGAGTGCGTGAAGGCCAGAGGCGCCGAGTACATGGACCTTTACGGCCGCAAGCTCGTGGATGCGGCGATCACGGTCCTGATCGGGCACCTGTTCCTGCAGCAGGCCGCCGCCTGCGAGCGAAAACGCGCCGTCGCCCGACGCTTCATCGACAAGGGCCTCCCCGACATCCGCCGCAACATCGAACTCGTCTGCAGCGGCGATCAGGCCCCGCTCGCCGAGTACGAGCTCCTCGCCGGACCGGTCCCGGCCGCCTGATCCGGCGGTCGCGGCCGCGTTTAACGTATCGTGAACGAATAGAGGCTCGATACTCTTTCGACCTGGAAGCGCAGTTGGACGGGCGGCTCTGGCGCGATGCCTCGGAGGCTCTTGCCGGTGAACGTGACCGGCTGGGCGATCGAGTCGCCGCTCACCCGGGTACTGCCCAGCACCCGGCCGGATCGATCCAGCACCTCGACCCCGATGGTTCCCGCACTGTTGATGAACAGATCCTGGCCATCGAATACAAGCGGCCGCGTCAGCAGCGTTCCGCCGTCGACCGACACGAAGCCATCCACGCGTAACCGCGCCCGGAAGATGCCGCCGCCGGTGACCCGCCGTCCGACCGGCGCCGTCTTGCCCCACGAGCTGGCGCCGTAGTAGAAGACGAGTTCGTCGCCGATCCGGATCGGCCCCTGGCTGAAACAGCTCAGGTGTCCACCGTCGTTACGCCCGTCGTTACCCCCCTGCCTGCCGCCCGCCAGGAAAAACCCCTCCGTGCTGGCTTCGTTTCGGTATCTCACCTGATTCCAGTGCAGCCCGTCCCGGCTGGAGATCAGCTTCAGGAACGAGCAACCGGCCTCCGAGTGTGGATAATCGTCACGCCCGTGCCAGACCAGCAGCTCTCCGAGCCAGAGCCCGCCGAAGCGCCAGGCCGTCGATTCGTAGTACTCGTCGGCGGCACGGTCGCCGGCCACGTCCGCCGCGGGCGGCAGCAGATCGATGTCCTCAAACTGCTTATACGCAACCGGCTGATCCAGTCGATCGAGGAACATGAACGCTCGGGAACGAAGGTGATTGTCCGGCCCCACCGGATGCGTCGTGAAAAACTTGAAGATGCCCAGGAATCGGCCGCTGTCCGGATCGTAGCCGAAACGGGTCGTATCGCCGGGGCCAAAGACAGTCACACCGTGCTGCTCGCTCATCAGGGCGGTCAGGTCGCCGGGCCCCGCATATCCCTCCACCACCCGCGGCCCCCGCTCCCAGCGGATGCCGTCCGCCGAGCGGATGAAATAGACCCCCTCGTCCCGCGGCCCCCAGTCGCCGAAGTAAACCCACCCTTTGTACGGGTGCTCGCAGTCGGCGTTGTCATAATGAATGCAGTGCATGCCTGCATACTGGCGGTCGGCCCGGCGGCCCGTGGCCGGATGCCGATCATCCAGTTCCACACGTTCCGGCGTCGACCAAGTCAACCCGTCCGCCGAAACGGAGCGGCACAGACTCCGCGACGGCAGGTCCTTGACGAACATCACATACTGATTCAGGCGCGGGTCCCGGAGAATCGTGCCCTTGGCCATCAGCGTCTCCGAGCCGGGCAGCGGAGCGATCACCGGCGCCTCGCCGCCGTTGTCCTTGCGCGGCTGATGCAGTGTCCGCGTGACGTCGGCCGCCTGCGCGATGAGTTCATCGTCGATGAACAACTGCGGCGCGCCGCGCTCAACCTTGTGTGGAGCGGGCCTGGCCCGTCGATCGGCGGCCACCCCATGTTGCCTCAGCAGCTCATGAGGCGGCACCACGCCGCATCGCCGTGCCCATTGGTCGTAAGCATCCGCCAGTGCGGCGACGATGTCGGGATGCTCGGCGGCGACGTCGTGCAGTTCCGTCCGATCGCTCTCGAGGTCGTACAACTCCCATGGCTTTAGATAGGTGGCCACCAGTTTCCACCGGCCGCGCCGCACCGCGCGATTTCCCTCGTGCTCCCAGAACAGGTGCTCGTGGCCGGCCCGCGGCTGCCCGCGCAGTGCGCTCAGGAAACTGCGTCCCTCGACGGGCATCAGCTCCCCGCCCTTGTACGTCCGCGGCATGACCGCCCCCGCTGCCTCCAGGCAGGTCGGCAGAATGTCGATGATGTGACCCACCTCGCCCGTGATCGTGCCCGGCGAACGGATGCCCTCCGGCCAGTACGCGATCAGCGGTGTGCTGATGCCGCCTTCATGGACGTAGCGCTTGAACAGCCGGAAGGGCGTATCGCTCACATTCGCCCAGCCGACGCCATACCCCAGGTCGCAGCCGGCCTCACCCACTTTCGAGCCCGGCTTGCTGAAGTCGAGCTCCTCGGCGCACCCGCCGTTGTCGGACAGGAAGAGAACCAGCGTGTTGCCCTCGATGCCCAGTTCCCGCAGCCTGGCCATGATCCGCCCGATCCCCTGGTCCATGCGGTCAATCTGCGCGGCGTACACGGCCATCCGATGGGCCCAGGCCGGCTTGTCGTCGACGTCCTGCCAGGCCGGCACGTCGCGGTCGCGAGGGGCCAGCGCCCACCGCGGGTCGAGCAGGCCGAGTTTGTGCAGGCGTTCGAACCGCTCCCGGCAGATGGCGTCCCAGCCCGCGTCATATCGCCCTGCGTAGCGGGCGACGTCCTCGGGCAGCGCGTGCAGCGGGGCGTGCGGAGCGGTATAGGCCACATGGAGGAAAAACGGCGCAGGCTCCCGCGCATACTGCTGAATGAAGGCGACCGCGTGATCGGTGATCGCATCCGTCATGTAGAAGTCTTTGGGGGGCTCGTACGGCTCGCGGTCAATCGCCATCGGCCGTCCCGGCCAGCGCTCGAAATAGCTGCACGCGCCGCTCAGCAGCCCGAAGAAGTGCTCAAACCCGCGATCCACCGGCCCATGACCGCGCTCCTGGCCCACGTGCCACTTCCCGGACATCGCGGTGTGATAGCCCGCCTGGGAAAGGGCCTCCGCAATCGTGAGACACCGCTGGCTCAGAGTCCGGCGGTAACCGGGCAGCCCGAAGTCTCTGGTCATGTGCCCGATCCCGGCCTGATGCGGATAGACGCCGGTCAGCAGCGCCGCACGGCTCGGACAGCAACGGGCGGCGTTGTAGAACTGCGTGAACCGCATTCCCCCCGCGGCCAGCCGGTCCAGGTGCGGCGTCGCGATCTCCGATCCATAGCAGCCCAGATCGGAGAACCCCAGGTCGTCCGCCAGGATCACCACGATGTTGGGACGCCGATCCCGATCCGCCCCGGACGCTGCCGGAGCCGCCCACGCGGTCACCGCGCCCATGAGGAGCCAGATTCCCACCTTGCATCGCGGGCAGCTCATGCATCCTCCCGGATTGGTGCCCTGAAAAGCCGCGCTGATTCCATTCGGGTGGCATCCGCCCCGCAAGCGAGTAGATTATGACATTCGCCGGCGCGACATGGCCGGGAATGCGGAGACCATCCCTTGCCCACCCGAATACGCACCACCTGTCTGGTTCTTCTGACCTTCGCACCGGTTCTGCCGGCACACGCCATCGACATTGCACGCGATGGCGCCGGCGTGGCTACGATCGTGGTGGCGCCCGGCTCCTCCGCGCCCGTCCGACACGCCGCGCAGGAACTTCGGTCGTTCCTGCAGCAGGTCACCGGTGCCACGCTCCCGATGGGCGGGCCAGCGGCCGCGTCGACGCCGCGGATCTTCGTGGGCCCCTCATCCGCCGCCCTGGCCGACCCCGTCTTCTCGATCGACGGGCTGGGCACCGACGGCCTGGTCATCCGCACCGTCGGCGGCGACCTGATCCTGGCCGGCGGCGAGCCGCGCGGCACGCTTTACGCCGTCTACACCTTCCTCGAAGACCATGTCGGCTGCCGCTGGTGGGCCCCCGACGCCACGACCATCCCGCGCCGGCCCGATCTTCGATTCGACGCGCTGAACGTCCGGTTCATCCCGCGCTTCGAGTGCCGCGAGCCCTACTGGGAGACCGCTCTCGACCGGGACTGGGCGGTCCGCAACAAAGCGCTCGGTGGCTACATCCGGCACGACGCGGCCACCGGCGGCAAGCCGCCCGTCACCGCCGCCCATCATAGCTTCGACCAGCTCATCCCGCCCAGGCAGTACTTCGAGAGCCATCCCGAATGGTTCAGCGAGCTCGACGGAAAACGCACACGGCAGGGCGGCCAGCTCTGCCTCTCGAACGAGGCCATGCGCGAACAGCTCACGCAGAACGTGCTCGCCAGCCTCCGCCGGGCGAAGAATCCGACGCAGATCTCGGTCGCTCAGAACGACGGCGGCCGGCCGTGCCAGTGCGCCGCGTGCCGGGCCGTCGACGAGCAGGAGGGCAGCCCCTCGGGCATGATTGTCCGCTTCGTCAACGCCGTGGCCGAGCGGGTCGAGAAGGAATTCCCGAAGGTCGCAATCAACACATTCGCCTACACCTACTCGCAGCCCGCCCCCCGCCTCGCCCGGCCCCGCGACAACGTCGCAATCTGGCTGTGTACGATGAACTGCTCGTACAACCTGCCGCTGGCCGATCACAAGCGGAACGAGTCCTTCGCCACCGCCCTGATGGAATGGAGCAGAATCTGTAAACGCCTCTATATCTGGGATTACACGACCAACTTCCGGCACTACCTGTTCATTCACCCCAACCTGCGCGTGCTGGGGCCGAACATTCGCTTCTTCGCCGCCAACAACGTTGTCGGCGTCTTCGAACAGGGAGCCACTGGAACGACCGGAGCGGAATTCGGCGAGCTGCGCGCCTGGGTGCTTGCGAAACTGCTCTGGAATCCGGAGCTCGACGACCATCAGCTCATCGACGCGTTCCTGGCCGGCTATTACGGCCCGGCCGGCAGGCCCATTCGCGCGTACATCGACACCATCCACGACGTGATGCAGGCCGGCCGTCAGCCGCTCGGCTGCTACGAGGAGCCCGACCGCAAATTCATGGATATCGAGGTCCTCTCGAAGGGCTGGGCGCACCTGAAGGACGCGGAGCGCGCCGTCGCCGACGACCCCGTGCTGCGGCAGCGCGTCAGAATCGCGCAGATGCCCGTCCTCTACGCGTTCATGATCCGATGGGATTCGCTGCGCGGCAAAGCCGCGTCGCGCCATGTTCCCTGGCCGCTGCCCGACAATCCGCGCGAGGTTCTGGCCGAGTTCAAGTCACGCGCCGCCTCCATCGGCGTCCAGCGGGTCTCCGAGCTCGAAACCTTCGACCGGCTCGAGGCCAAACTGAAGCTGCCATAGAGCCGGCCGGCCCGACAACGCTCTCCCCATGGCGGTCAGGGATTGAACACACCCCGCTGATGCAGGGTCAGGAGTGCCTCGACCGTTCGACGCAGGCTCTTGACCATCTCCGCCCGGAACGTCGGGTTTTCGAGCGTGCCCTCGACGCGCACCTCCATCACCTCCCGCGCCACCCCTTCGAGGATGTCCGAGAGCACGGCAATATGCGGCAGTTTCACCGGCCCGCCCGCCAGCAGGGTCAGATCGAGCGTCTCGGAGACCGTGTTCACCACACCCGCCCCCACCATCGAGAGCGCCTTGCCCCGCAGGTCGATCTCGGACAGCAGCAGCTCCTCACCGCTCACCCGGAAATGGAACAGCGCGTCGTCAAACGCGTTGTCATCGAGCGTGAGATTGAGCACCTGCAGGATCGAGAGCATCCACGGGATCTTGACGATCTGGGCCTCGCGGATCTTCACCTCGCCGCCGCCGCGCCGGCTCGGCGGGTCGCCAAACCCGCCGGCCAGCTCCAGGCGGGCATCGACGATCCCGCGGACCCGCACCGGCGGCTCCTCCGTCTTGCGCCGCGCATTCATGAACTTCTCGAGCGACACGCCTCGCGTATCCAGTTTCACCGAGAACCCCGGCGTCGACGGCGCGTAATCAAGCTCCGCCCTCGCGGAAACCTCCCCGTCATAGAAACGGCCCTTCACCAGCTCGACCCGCACCAGGTCGCTCCCGGCCGGCCGGGTCACCCGCGCGACGGCGTCGTTCAGCACCCGCTCGTCGATCCGGATGTGGTCAAGCGCCAGTTCCGCATCCACCGCCATCGTGTCGTTGATCTCGCAGGAACCCCGAACAGTGCCGTCCACATCCGAGAGACTCGATCCGAGCTCCATCGCCACGTTCCGCAGATCCGCCCGGCCGGCGAACCGCCACTCGAGCGGATCTCCGCCGGTCACGAATTCGAGGCTCTGAAAGTCAACGTCGATCTCTCCCCGCGGCTTGAGCTCGTCCCACTGCCGGCGGATCCGCCGGGGCAGAGCCTGTCGCAACGATTCATCGAGCGGCAGCCTGCGGGCCTGAACGCTCAGTCGGGCCCGCTTGTGCTCGCCGGCCCGCTCAATCCGGCCTGAGAAGTACATGGAGGCTCCGCCACTGCGGGCCTGCATCGGGCGGATTTCGACACCCTGCGGACTCACTGTGAACGAGCCGCGCAGATCCTCGAGGGCCAGCGGAAAGTCCTCGTACATCGCGCTCGCCCCCAGCGGTTCGATCACCACCGAATAATCCAACCCGCCGTCCACATCTGCTGCGCCTCCGTCCGCCCTGGCCCGTTCACATCGCAGCGCCACTCGTGCTGCGCCGGCCGGATGAAAGTCGTCCCAGATCTGCCGCACCGATTCCGGCAGCGCCTGCCGCACGTCGTCGTCCAGCCGGAGCTGATCGCACGTCACGCGGGCCGAGAAGGCGCCCCGGCGTCCGCCGAGACCCAGCCAGCCCTCTCCGCTCAGCACCGACTCACCCAGAGACGCCTTCGCCGACTGGATCGTCACCCGCTCGGGTCTGAGTTGCACCGCGGCTGCCACGTCCGTGATCCGCACTCCGGTCGGCAGCGAAAAGGCCCCGTCGGCCACCCGAACGCCCAGGTCGTATTCGATGGACTCTGCTTCTGCGCGGCTCTTGAGCCGGCCCGACAGCTCGAACTGGCCCGACGGATTCAGCCGCCGGTACGCATCCTTCATGGAATCCGGCAGGGATGACAGCAGGATCGAGTCAAACGCGACGTTCCTGGCCTTCAGCTCGAGGTCGACGGACGGCCGTGCCTGCCCGCTCCACTGCGCGGTCCCGCTCGCGCTCACCACGGTGTCCCCGCGCCGGGCGGTCAGCTCCGCAATCTCGAAAGCACCCCCCGCGATGCGCATCCGGCCGCGGAGCCCGTCCAGCGGATAAGGGAAGGAGTCAAACCGGACCATCCCGTCGCGGAACAGCACGTCGATGACCGCTTTCCACGGGTTGTCCGGCGTGCCCGGCGGCGCGTCCGCCCGCGTGAGATGAATGTCCAGATCGATGCGGGCCTGCAAGCCGAACCGCTCGCAGAGCTGCTGATCCTCGGGCGTCAGGCATCGCCGCAGATCGTCATCCAGCGCCATGTCACTGGCGCGAATCACCAGATCGCCCGCCTGCGTCTTGAACCCGCCTTCCCAGCCGGAGAACGTGATCACGCTGCCGCCGTGCATTCCCTTGAGGTCGATCGTGACGGTGCCGTCGCTGCGGAATCCCACCGTCCCCGTCATGTTCGAGATGAGGTAGGGAAAGCTGACGTAGCGGGCGGAAGCGCCCCCCGGCCGCATCTCGCCGCCCAGGAACTCGAACTTCGAGCCGGGCGCTTTTCTCAGATTCACCGAGAGGTCGGCAGGCCCCCGACCGTCGAAATCCCGCACGAAGTTCCGCAGGCCCTTCCACCGGTTCACAAAACGCGCTTCGGTTGCGTCGCGCTGCGGCTCGTTGCGCGGCAGCGGGACCGACTCCGCCTCCAGCTTGAGATCCAGGCCGAGGGCGTCGAGGCCGTGACCGGCCGCGGCGTCGATCGTGGCCGTACCCGTCAACCGCACCGGCGCTCCGTGCCACGACCCCTCCAGCGCGAACCGGCCCGCCGTCCCGTCGAGCGAAATCGTTCCGCCGACGTGCTCAAACCGGATGTAACGCGATGCCGAATCGAGGGACTCCTCGCTCTCGTCGATGGGAACGCTCAGGCCGGCATCGCTGAGCGTCAGCTTCAGCCGCCGCGTCGGGCCGCTGAATTCCAGGTCTTCGGCCCGCACGGTCCCGCGGATGTCGAGCAGCTCCTTCCATCGCCGCACCTCCGGCGTCATGGCAAAGAGCAGCTCGTCGCCCTCGAGCCCTACTGCGGGCAGGCGGTCGGCCGACAGCGCCAGCGTCCGGGTGTCAATCCGCAGCCGCCCGCTGTCCCCCTGAGTCTGCTGCGTGTTTGGATCGGTCACCAGCTTCGTGAGACTCAGCTCGTAGACGTGCGGCTGATCGCGCAACGGCCTTGCCTCTGCCCAGAGTGTTTGAGAACTTCTGCCCAGCGGCCCATTTCTGCTCAGCCGATACTGGACCAGCCGGGCATTCCGCAGGCGGATGGTCGGCAGATTCGCCGGCGCGGCCGAATCGGGTTGGCGCCGCCGGTGAGCCAGCATGGTCTGCCAGTTGTCCGCCCCGTCGGTGCTGCGCTGGATGAACACCAGTTCCGGATCGACGGCCACCACCTCCGGCACCACGAGCTCTCCGCGCAGCAGCCGCCACGACTGCAACCGCAGCAGCACCGTCGAACATCGAAAAAGCGTCCGCGCCGCCAGCGACGTGTCGGCCGGATCGAACTGGGCCGAGACCGGCAGCGCCAGCGTCACGCCCATCAGCGAAAAGCCCCGCAGCGGATCGAATTCGACCCGCTCGACCCGGGCCTCGCCCCCGCTGAACTCCGCGAGCCATTGCTCGGCGTACGCCCGCAACCGCTCCGGCCGCGTGTAGTAGTAATAGGTTCCTCCTCCCGCCAGCAGCACGAACAGGGCAAGCAGGCCCGCCGCCCTCCGCCACCGGGGGAATCTCCGCCGCACGCGTTGTCCCTTCGGCAGACTCAACGAATCTCACTCGCTCGTCATAAACGCCCGGCCCGGCCCCTGATCCGCGGAAGGCGGCATCCCCCGCCTCTCCCGGCGCGCCGGCCCACCCGACAGACACGCCGCCGCCAGAACCATCACCATCGGCATCACGGGCACGCGGTACCGCACGCTGCCCACGAACATCATATGCATCAGGGTCGTGAGCACGACAGGCAGCAGCAGCAGGAGCCAGCCCGACACCCGCCGCCGGCACACCCACCATCCCCCCAGCCCCGCCAGCAGCACGATACTCATCCACAGGGCGCTCACCGCCGCCGCCATCCCGGACTGATATTCCGCCACGTTGGGACGCAGGCTCCAGGTCCGAAGGAACTTGTCGCCCGCCAGTCGCAGGATGCGGCCCGGCTCCTCCCGGATGGCGGTCCAGGCCCTGCGGTTCCAGTAGGCATCCCACTGCGTTTCGGACAGCCCCCGTACCTGGGCCACCACCTTGGTATGGGCCAGATTGCTCCCGCCGCTCGCCCCTTCCTGGACGCCGTCATACAAGGATATGCCGCCCCGCGTGGTCAGCCACCGCCACTGGCCCACCGTTTCCCGGTTCCGCATCGCCCACGGCAGCAGGCCCAGCATCACCACCCCCAGCACACCGATTGTCGCGATCCAGCCGGCGCGATCGAATCGACGCACGATGGGCAATGCGCACACGGCAGCGATCACCAGCACCATCGCCGCCGGCCGCAGCATCACCGCGCCATACAGCAGCAGCCCCGCCCCGATGACCGTCGCGGCGCGCAGCGCCCGGCCGCGATCGGCCAGCCGCATCACCAGCGCCCACCCGCTCACCAGCACCGCCGCGTAGAGCGCCTCTGTCAGCAGCAGCCCCGAAAAGAACACCAGGAACGGATCCATCGCCGCCAGCGCTCCGGCCATCAGCGGAACGTACGTCTTGAGCGGTGCCTGAACAGAGCCCGAAGCGCCAGCGAGGGGTTCAATATGCGGTCGCGTCGCACTCGCTGCCAGCCCCTCGCATTCCTGGTGGACACCCGTGTCGCCGCCGCGGCATCCCACGCGCAGGAATGCGCCGGCAAGCAGGCAGGTCGCCGGCGCCACCGACGCCGCCAGCAGCGCCTGGACGACCCTGGCGAGCAGAAGTCCCTGATCGTGCGAGATGAAAAGGGCCAGAAACGCCGGATAACCCGGCATGTACGTGGCCCGGAACCCGAACTCGTCAATCAGGCCGCCCCCGCCCGCCAGCGACCGCGCCGAGAGCACGTACGCTTCTTCATCCGGGTAGGCCAGCCGGTTCCACGCCCCCTCGCGCCCGTAGCGGGCCCCCACCCACGTCACGCGCAGCAGCGCCGCCACCAGAAACAGCAGGATCAGCCGCCGCGTCACTTCCGGAGTCCGGGGCTCGCGCGCCTTGTTCACCAGTGGTCTTCCGTCTGCAGCGGCCGGACCGTCACCCGCAGCACCCGCCGCGTTTCCGGCCGCAGCCGCACACGTTCGTCGATGCGGAAGGGAACCACCCAGATCGGACCGGCCTGATCGCACAGCAGCACCGTTCGGTCCCGCTGTTCCGCCGCTACTTTCTGGTCGATCATGAAGTCCGACACCTTCTTGCTGTCCTGCATGCCCAGCGGGCGGAACCGGTCGCCCTCGCGCCGCGACCGGGCCAGCAGCGGCGGCTGCACGCAATCCGCATCGAGCCATTCCTCGTAAAGCCCCGGCTCCGATTCCTTCTTGTGCCGTACCGACACCGAAGCGCCCGCTCCGGCCGGAGCGTGGTCGAACAGCTCCGTCGTGAACTCCAGTCCCTTATCCGGCAGCAGCGTCGTCCCCTCGATCGCGACATGGTCGGCATCGGCATCACGCAGAGTCGGCGGCAGCGTGCCCGGCGCCGGGTCCGCCTCCGGCGAGCCGGCTTTGAACATCTTCAGCCGCCCATACGCCCGCGTCACGCGCAGACCACCCGGCAGATGCAGCGTCTTACTCCCGCTGCGATCGCCCGCCAGTGCCAGCGTGCGCATCAGGTGATCGTACCGCACGTCGCCTTCCGGCACGCCCAGCCGCCGGATCGCCTGCCGCAGCACATACGACCGGATCACTTTCGGCTTGCGATCCAGCGCGTCGCAGTCCAGCGTCAGATGGTCTTTTCGCGACTCCAGAATCAGCGGCGGGAGGCTCTTCTCCCCCAGCTCATCGAGATAATGCTCCAGGTCGCCCGCCTGTTCCGCCACCCGCAGCAGCGATTCGACCACCTGCGGATTCAGTCGCTCCGCCAGCAGCGGCAGCACTTCGTTGCGGATCACGTTTCGCGTGTAGCCGGACGCCTGATTGGTGGAATCAACTCGAAAGGAGATGTTGCGATCGCGCAGGAACTGTTCGATCTCGCCGCGGCGAACGGACAGCATCGGCCGGATGATCCGAATCGTGCTGCCCACCCGGATCGGCCGCGACGCCCGGATCCCCATCAGCCCCCGAATCCCCGTCCCCCGCACCAGGCGATGCAGCAGCGTTTCCGCCTGATCGTCGGCCTGGTGTGCCAGCGCCACCAGTTCGCAGCCCGTCTGCAGAGCGACCCGCTCGAAGAATTCAAACCGGCAGGTGCGGCCCGCCTGTTCGATCGAGACGCCCTCCGCCTGTGCCCGGGCCGTCACGTCCGCCGATTCGACGCTCACCGGCACCCGAAGCGATCGGGCCAGTTGAGCGGCAAACTCCGCATCCGCATCGGCCTCGGCCCCGCGAAGCTGGTGATTCAGATGCGCCGCATGCAGCCGGAGCGACCATCCGGCCAGGTTCAACCCACTCAGCAGGTGCAGCAGCGCGACCGAATCGGCCCCGCCGGAGACTCCGACCACCATCGCGGCCCCACGTGGGACGTTCAGTTGCTCCAGAGCCGTCCCCAGGCGCGCTGACAGATCGATTCTCTGCATGACAACCACAAACCCCCGTCTCCCTGGATTTTATGCGATCACCCCGGAAGGTGCGAAAGAGGTTGGCGGGGAAGGTGTGCCAACGCGTGCCCAGTTTGCCGGGAATCCTTTGAGTAGGTCCCTTCTGCCGGAAGGGACCTCGGTCCGGGACGAACTGACCCAACCCCGGTCCAGGCGTGCCGGGAGACCTACCGGCTGTCTCCCGGAATATTGGGCACAGCCGTGTGCCGCGCGAACCCGGCCCCCTATGAAGATGGTGATGAATTCAACCCGACGATGCCTGCGCGTTGGGCTCGATGTCCTCGGCGGACTCGCCCTCCGCGCCGACCAGATATATGCGGTTCTTGCCGGCCCGCTTGGCCTGCAGCATCGCCTCGTCCGCCTTGTCGATGAGGCTCTGGGCGTCCTTGGCGTCCCAGGGATAGCTGGCCAGCCCGCCGCTGATGGTGATCAGGCCGGTCGCCCCGGGGCCCAGCAGGGGAAACTCATGTGCCTCCAGAGACTTTTTGAACCGCCGCAGCACGGCCAGCGCGTCCGTCGGGTGCTTCGAGCCCGCCACCCGCGGCTCCTCGGCATCCCAGAACACCACCACGAACTCGTCGCCCGCGTAACGCGCCACCACGTCGTGCTGCCGGCAATGCCGTCGGAAGAGCTGGCTCGTCTCGCGGAGGATCTGATCGCCCGTGGCGTGACCGTACGTGTCGTTGAAGTGCTTGAAGCCGTCGAGGTCGAACAGCAGCACCGTCACGCGGAACCGCTCCACCGTCGCCCGCGCCAGGATCGACTCGAGGGCCTGCATCAGGTAGCGCCGGTTCGGCAGGCCGGTCGCCTCATCCATCATCGCCATCGACTGCCAGTGCTGCTGCTGCTCGGCCGCATCGAGCAGATGCGCGATCAGCCGCCCATAGTGCCGCAGCTTCTCGACCTCCACCGTCGAAAACGGCGACCGCTGCCGCGGGGCCACCAGGATCCTGCCCAGTGTCCGGCCCCCGGCCGTGATGTTCTCAATCAGCGTCGGCTCCAGTGCCGGATCACCCGTCTGCACCGACGCGCCGTCGGTGTAGATGCGCACGGACGGGCTGCGCAGCGTCTCTGCCAGCAGCCGGCAGACCTGTTCGAGCGTCCCGGTCCGGTCTCCGCCCAGACTCGCCAGCACACCGGCCAGCGCGTGCAGCTCATCCCAGCTCGGCGCGGCGTCGTGCTCGTCCGGAGCGGCGGCCTCCTGCGGCGCACGCAATCCCAGCGCCACATCCAGCTCACCCGGCCGCGGCGGATAAATGAGATAATCGTCCGCCCCCGCCGCCAGCGCCTCCCGCGCCGCCGGCTCCGCGCTCGGCGTGCAGCACAGAATGACGCGCGAGCCCGGACCCGCCGCCTTTCGAAGGCCCGCGACCGCCTGGGACAGCTTGCGATGCGCCGGATCCACCCCCACCAGAACCGTCCGCGCCGGCGCGTGGGCCAGCGCGGCAATCCCGCTCAGATAATCGGGCATCACGGTCAAATCGAACTGCGGATACCGCCCGCGGACCGACCCCGCCAGATCCTGCGGATCATGGATCACCAGCACCCGTTCCCGCCGCATGCTCAGCCAGTCCGTGGCTCTCATGATCCCCCCTCCTGAGCCTTGCCCCCCTCGAGCGGGGGCTGCTCGAGCAGAGCGGCCAGTTCCTCCGGCGTCAGCTTCACGCCACCCTTATTGGACGGGCCCTTTCGCCTCACCGGCTCGGGCTTGCTCTCGGCGGCACCGGCGACCTGCGACGGCGGCGTGCGTCGAGGTCGGCCGGAGGCCGGCGACCAGGGAAACGGCACGGCCGCCTCGTGTTCCTCCGTCTCGGTCGAACTCACCAGGCGCACGGGCGGGCGCTCCGGCTCCGGGGTCACACCCGGCGGCGCTTCCACCGGCTCGGGCGGCACCAGCCGCGGCGCAGCCTCCGCCACTTCGATATCTGTCCGCAGAGACCCCGCCAGCAGCCCGGCCGGACCGGCCGACCGCACCGGCGGCGCCACCGCCAGCAGTTCGTTGAGCACCTCGGGGTCGAACCGCCGTGCCCCGCGCGCCAGCGCCGCTTCCATCTTCGCTTCCTGATGACCGGCGCCGGTCACGTAGATCAGCGCGTCAGGGCAGACCCGATGTACGAGGGGAAAAAACTCCAGCTCGGTCCAGTCGACCGATTCCATGCTCACAATCAGCGCCAGCGGAGATTTGCCTTCAGCCAGTTGTGCCAGCGTGTCGTAAATATCGGGTGAGGCAGAGGCGCGGATGCTGGGCTGGCCCAGCCAGTCCTGCACCTCCTGTGCAAGCTCGCGGGCAGAGGCGGCAACGTAGATCACGCGGGACCCGCGCTGCGCTCGGGTGGTTATCAACGTTTAAACTCCATTGCGTACCGGAGCGCCTCCGGTTATTTAAGTCTAACCCTGCGGTATGTGAGGGTCAACGAAGTTAAACTGCGCAAACGAAAAGACACGGGAAACGACCCGGCGGCGGCCGGCCGGTGAGGGCGAGTCTCGCGGCCCGTCGTCCCGGCTTCGCAGTCCCGCTCATTCCACACTCGGACAGGATCGCGCATGAGAACGGTCAAGAACTACGGATGGTTCATCGTTATCGGTCTTGCCGGCGGCCTGGGCGTCCCCCCGCCGGCTCGGGCCGCTGACCCAGGCGCGCTCTCCGACCGGATCGCACGCCTCGCCACCTCCCCGCGCGTCGGCGGCATGCAGGTCGGCATCCGCGTCGAGCTCCTGGGCGACAAACCCACCCTCATCTACCAGCACAAGTCCGACCAGCCCTTCAAACCCGCCAGCAACCAGAAGATCCTCACGTCCGCGGCGGCCATGACCCTCCTGCCCGCCGATTTCACCTACCGCACGATCCTCGCCCGCCGCGGACAGGACCTGGTCATTATCGGGGCCGGCGACCCCTCCACCGGCGACCCGCGCATGTCCAAGGTCAGTAAACAGCCCATCACCCACGTGTTCCACCAGTGGGCCGACGCCCTCAAGAGCAAGGGCATCACGAAGATCACCGGCGACCTGCTCTTCGACGACTTTGTCTTCGAACAGCAGCACGTGCACCCCGGCTGGGCCCGGCAGTTCAACCTGCAGGACTGGTACTGTGCCCCGGTCGGCGGCCTCAACTTCAACGACAACTGCGTCGAGGTGCTCGTCAAGCCCGCCCCCCGCGCCGGCGAGGTGCCCGAGGTCAGCCTCCTGCCCCCCAGCATGTACATGCACCTGCAGAACACCACCAAAACCGCCTCCAAGGGCGAGCCCCGCATCAGCCGCTCGCGCAGCGACCCCACCACCATCCTCGTGAGCGGCCCGGTCTCCCGCGGCAACAACCCCGACGATGCCCCCTCGATCGCCGTGCCCGATCCCGGCATGCTCTTCGCCAGCGCCTGCCGCACCGCGCTGGCCGCCAAAGGCATCGAAATCGCCGGCGAAACCCGGCGCCTGCGAATCCGCGCCGCCGACCTGTCCCTCCCGCCGGGCCTCGACATCATCGCCGTCGACCAGCAGAAGATGGGCGAAATCCTCTGGCGCGTGAACAAGAGCAGCCTCAACATGTTCGCCGAGGCCCTCGTCAAGACCATGGGAGCATACGACGGTCAGGGGAATGTGGTAGCAATCGGAAGCTACGAGAGCGGTCGGGCGGCGATGGAAAAGTTCCTCGACGGCCTCGACATCAGGGCCGACGGCTACGTCATCGACGACGGCTCGGGGCTCAGCCACGCCAACCGCATCACCCCCGACGCCATTGTCGCCATCCTGCGCCACATGAACGCGCACCCGCGCCGCGAGGAATGGTGGTCCAACCTCGCCGTCCCCGGCGAGTCCGTGGGCACGCTCCGGCGCCGGATGAAATCCCTGGCCGGAAAAGTCTTCGCCAAGACCGGCTCCATCGGCGGCGTCAGCGCGCTGAGCGGTTACGTCAAGGCCTCGCCGGACCGCATCTACGCCTTCAGCATCCTCTGCAACGACACGAACAAGGCCCGCGGCATGGCGCCTCACGGCCTCCAGGACGAGATCTGCCGCATTCTCGCCGACAGCGCCCCGGCCACCCGGTCGAACTGACCTCGCGAGCCGTCCCGGCCTCGTGCACTATTCGTCGCTGTGGCTCCTACCACTGGCCAGAGGGAAGTGAGCTTCCATCCGATCGACGAGTCCGTCCGCGTCGGTCAGCTCCCTGGCGTGGAGATAAAGACCGGGCGCGTCGGGCTTGAACAGGAAGTGACTCACCAGCCAGATCTGCTCGCTGCGCTCCTCCGCATCCAGATCCGGCCCGCGTCCGGCCATCTCCCCCAGCCAGCCGGCCGCCGCCCCGGCCAGCGCGGACCGCCTGACCGCCGTGCCGGAAGTGACCGCACCCTGCCGGACGAAGAACGGCCTGAGCCGCGTCGTCCCGCCGCCGCGCTGGACGATCAGGTAATTGAAATCCGCGATCGGCCCGACCCGCCTGAACGCAGAGTGGGTGATGCCGCGGGCCCGGTCCATCTGCTTCTTCAGGGCCGCCGCCCGCTCATACTGCTGCTCCCCGGCCGCGTCGCGCATGGCCGACTCGAGCCGGGCGTAGACCGGCTCATGCTCGCCGCAGGTAAACCGCAGCGCCTCCGCGATCATCTCCCGGTACCGCGTCAGCGGGATCGACCCGTCGCACGGCGCCGGGCATTTGCCCATCTCGAAATACGCGCACGCCTGTCCATACGGCGACTGTTCGAGAATGTGGTGATACCGGCACAGGTCGAACGTGTCCTGCAGGATCTCGATGAACCGCCCCGCATCGCCCTGCGTCGCAAACGGCCCCAGATCCACCTCGTCGGGAGCGCTCCGAACGAACTTGCCCGCCACGAACTGCGGCCGCTCGGCCTCCGGATCGACGTGCACAAACCACGCGGGTCCGAACCCCAGCAGTTTTCGGTAGTTCTGCGGCATGAGCACCCGGGCCAGCCGGTAGTACTCCAGCGCCAGCTCGAACTGCGAGTGGGCCGGCCTCCACCAGATCCGCCGGACAATCTCGCTCAGGTTGATCCGCCGGGAGGGCACCGATTTGCCCGCCTCCAACCCCCCTACCCTGTTCCCACACTCCTCACCCGCCTCGGCCACCTGAACGGAAGCTGCTGCCGCATCCTCCGGTGCCAGCGGATCTTGCTCCTGCGTTGCACCCCCTCTGCCACGTGTCCCAGCGTCCCCGCCCTCCGCCGGCGCATCCCCGCACAGCGCCGCTCCCCCCTGAACCGTGGCCGCCAGCCGATGCTGCAGGGCGCGCTTCAGATCCGCCGTGGCCGCCAACTGAATCACGCGATTTTCGGCGTCCGTCAGCAGATACACGCCCCCGCTCGTCGGCAGCCGGGGCAGAGCCTCGTCCGGGCAGTACGCCGCCACATGCTCAAACAGCGCGCTGAGATCCATACCGTCCAGTGTATCCGCCCCCACAACCCGCAACCTCCCCCTGCTCGGCGTATCACTTTCCCACCTTGTCACTTTCCCCCCGACTTGATCCCCCCCGCCCGCATCGCTACCCTATCGGACGTAGCACGAGGAACCGATGTCCGAACAACCCAAATCCATGTGGG
>CAZQEN010000115.1:14646-20019 GCA_964591605.1 uncultured Planctomycetales bacterium | reverse complement strand
GACGTGAAATCCATACGCCTCGGTGAGCTCGCGCAGATGCTTCTGGGTAAAGCGGTCGGTTTTGCGCCGTGCCCCGTATGGGAACGTTGCTTCAATCGCATGCGGCGTTCCCTGCGTCGTGAAGGTCCATCGATCTCCATCGTCCATGCACAACACCGCGCGAACCAGTTCGCCGTCCGGACCATGCAGTGCGAAGATCCGGGCCTCATACTGGAGAATCTCACTTTTGTCACCACGCGTCCAGACCCGGCCGGGATTGTCAACGAACCAAACCATTCTGGTTCGCACGCGACGCGGCAGTTGATAAGTGTAGTCCCCGTAGTCGGAACCATCCCGACCATTGTTGATCAGGGCCGTCCCGTTGCCTCGCGTGGCGAATGCCACGTGCCTGCTCGCCGGAAACGTCAGGGTCGCCAGAAAGGTAAGTGCATCGTGAAAGCGGGAGGTTATTGAATGGAACCGCCACGGCTTGATTTCGTCTTCGAGCGGGGCTGCAAGCCGCGTCCGAAGATCGGTCAATGAAATGTCCAACAGGCCCATGCCTTGAGTGAATCGATCGGCTAGGATGAGATCCGATTGATCAAGCATAACAAGTTACGATAGCACTCGACGGAAATACCAACAATCATCGGCAAAGGGCCACGTACCGGGAATGTAATCAGTTACGGGCCATGGGTCGACGTTCTCACGCTGTGACGGGCGGGGTGTCGTTGCTTCGGGACGCAGAAAGCGGCTTTCAGTAAGATGCGCCGGTTGACGGTGGTCACAGATCCAATGTCTCAGGGCAAAGGGCGAATCATGCGAGCAGCCGAGTACAGCGTCCGCTTCACGATGATCCTCATCTGCGGGTTTGCAGCGCCCGCCGCAGCGCCGGCGCAGACGGTGCCGGCCGGGGAGAGGCAAACGGTTGCATCGCTCGAGGAGGCTCTCGGCTCCGGCGCCGATGTGTGGGGCGAATCGGCCATGCGCGAGCCAGGCGGACCCAGCTACGCATTCTTCGATAAACTCCTGCCGCCGCTCAGATACGTCGATGCCGCTTTCAGGCATTACCCCATTGTGCTGAGCACGCCGGGGGCGACGCTCAAGCCCCGCCTGGTGAGCAACGGCAGTGCTGTCAACGCTGAACCGGGTCTCAAGACGTGGAAGAGCGTGGGCACGCCCGTTGTTTTCTTCGTCGGTGCCAACCGTGAGCTTTTCGGCGCGGAGCCGGCCGCCCTGAATGGGCCTGAATACGAGAAGGGCTATCTGCCGATCGTCAGATTTCGATATCGCAGGGGTGAGGTCACCTACACGCAGATCGCCTTCGGGCCCGCGCCGCCGGCATCAGACGATGGAACAATCTGCGTGCGGGTTACAGTCACCGGCGGACCTGGTGAAGTGGCTGCACGTATTGACCCCAGCCGGCGTCATCTTGTCGGTTTCAGCCGCTTGTTCGAGTGGCAGGCGAGCGAAAACTCGCTCGTCGCCCGTCTCGAGCCGGGAGACTGGGCACATCTGTGGATTTCGGTCAATTCGTCGCATCGGCGAGAGGGGGGCGATCCAGGCGAAGCACAACACAGCCAGGATGTCACTGCCAGCTTCTGGGAGAAGTGGCTCGCCCAGGCAGCGCACGTGGAGGTGCCCGAAGCGCTCGTCAACAACGCGTGGCGATCACTCATGATCGGCACGGCCATGCTGATCAAGGGTGATGAGCTGTGCTACAGCGCGGGAAACGGCTACGAACGCCAGTACGAATGCGAGTGCGGCGATGCCGTCCGGGCCTTGCTGCTCTACGGGCACGGTGAACGGGCGCGAACGCTCCTGCCGCCGCTGATGGTCTACAGGCAGCAGGGTCTCGCGTTCCATGACGCCGGTTTCAAGCTCCAGCTTCTCGCGCACCACTACTGGCTCACGCGCGACCGGAAAGCGGTCGAAGAGCTGCGCCCTCAATGGGAGACCGAGGTGCAGCGCATCGTCGACGGCCGCCGGACTGACACGGGCCTGTTTCCGCCCGAAAACTACTGCGGCGACATTCACGAGCAGGTGCACACGCTGACCTC
Organism: uncultured Planctomycetales bacterium; assembly: GCA_964591605.1. GTDB lineage: Bacteria > Planctomycetota > Phycisphaerae > UBA1845 > PWPN01 > CAYLLT01. Next base: position 17,980 of record CAZQEN010000115.1, on the reverse strand, counting down.
CAACAGTTGCTGCTGGCGGGGTCTGCGCGACATGGCGGCCGTCCTGCGCGACATGGGCGAGACGGACCGGGCGGAACGTCTCGCAAACGCGGCAGCCGAGTTCCGCACCGCCATTCACAAGGCGTCCGCGCAGAGCATCCGCCGTGACGTCGATCCGCCGTTCGTGCCGGTCGCCCTGTTCGGTAAGGAAAAGCCGTTCGAAAACGTCTTCGAGTCGATGCTCGGGGGTTACTGGAACCTGGTCATCCCGTATGTGCTCGATTCTGGCGTTTTCGGCCCGAAATCACAGGAGGAACGCTGGATTCTCGACCGCATGCACCGCCGCGGCGGCATCTGCATGGGGATGATCCGCTTCGACCAGCACTCGGGCCTGTTTGCGAATGAGAAGGGCGTCGATGACCTGTATGGCCTGCGCTACGTGCTCGCTCTGCTGCGTCACAACGAAGTGGACCGGGCGCTCGTGAGCTTCTACGGCAAACTCGCCCACGGCCTGACGCGCGACACGTTCATCGGCTGCGAGGGCAGCAGCCTGGTGCCGCTCGATGAGCATGGCCGGCCGATGTACCTGCCGCCCAATGCGAGCAGCAATGCGCTGTTTCTATGGCTGCTGCGCTACATGCTCGCGGCGGACTGGGACAGAGACGAGGACGGCACGCCCGACACGCTGCACCTGGCTTACGCGACGCCGCGCCCATGGCTCGAAGATGGGAAGACCATCCGCATCGAGCGGGCCCCGACGGCATTCGGCCCGGTATCAATGGCGATCCGCTCGCACCTGTCAGAGGGTCGCCTGTCCGTCGATCTGGATCTCCCGCCGGCTCGCCCGTCCTCTACGCGCCTGCGCCTTCGGCTGCCCGGCAGCCACGCCCCGCAATCCGCTTCGACGGGAACGCAGACCCTGACCGCCGCACCCGACGGCTCATTCGATCTGACCGACCTCCGCGGGCGTTTGACGCTCGATGTCAACGTGGCCTCAAAATAAGTAGGGTCCGCTGTGCGGACGGAACCCCGTAGGGTCCGCTGTGCGGACGGAACGTCTGTTTGGCATCACGCCGCCCGGTTGGTCCGCAGAGCGGACCATACCTGTCTGTCTATGCCTGCTCGCGCTGTTTCTCGCGTCGCGTCTCCCAGCCCCGTAGGGTCCGCTGTGCGGACGGAACATCTGTTCGGCATCACACCGTCCGATTCATCCGCAAAGCGGACCCTACTGTTCGGCATCACACCGTCCGTTTCGTCCGCGAAGCGGACCCTACGCCTGCTCCCGCTGCTTCTCCCGTCGGGTTTCCCAGTAGACGGCCGCCGCGAAATAGACGACGGTCGCGATCATGATCCCCCGTTTGTAGCCGGAGAGGTTGGTCTGATAGGTGAGTGAATCCGACCCACCCAGGAACACCCGCAGGGCCAGGTAGAGGATGATCGCGAGCGAGAAGACGGCTGCCCCGCCGGCCACCCACATGAGCGGGCTCGGCGAGCGGTCAGCGCGCGGGTGTACCGCGGTCACATCAGCACCGGCCGGCGCTGCATGAAGGCCGTGCCCGGTGGTAACCTGCGTCTGATCCGCCGGGAACGAACCTCGGGCCGTCTCGGGCCAGATGCGGCACAGCAGGATGTAGAGTCCCACCGCGATGAACCAGCCCGGCAGCCAGCGGAAGAACAGGTCCACGCCAAGCATCTCCATCGGCGAGCGCGCGCCCGTGATGAACGCCTCGATCGGGAACGCGAGCACCATCACCGCGAGCCACGCCACCAGGGCCGGTCCGTTGACGCTCCGCCCGCGGGCCTGCGCCCAGTATTGCCGCAGGCCCAGTTTCGGGAACAGCCAGTGCTCGGTGAAGATCACCGCCCCGATGGGCATGAGCATCAGCCCGTAGATCGCGACGAAGTCCAGCAGCCGCATGAAAATCGCGGGGAAGAGGGCGACGATCGTCGTGATGCCGCCGGCCACCAGCGTGATGAGCCAGCGCGGCCAGTTGGGCGTGATGATCTGCAGGGCCAGGCCCGCCCGGTAGATCGTCGGGTTGGCCGTCGTCCAACCGGCCAGCAGCACGCACAGCAGCCCGGCCATGCCCGCGGCGGTATCCGCCATGCGCCCGGGATTCACCTCGCCCCAGATCACCGCGCCCATGATTCCCGCGCAGATCCAGGCCGCGTAGTGCCCCACGTACATGCCGAACGCGGAGTAGAAGCCGTACTGCCACTTGCGGGCATACCGGAATACCGCCATGTCCGACAGCCCGATGTGCATTGCCAGGTTGCAGAACCAGGCGAAGAACAGGATGTGCCAGAAGCCCAGCCCCCGGCTGGCCACCTGCGAGACGCGCAGCTCGAGGTCATGGTGCTGCACGACGTACGTGTCCTCGCCGCTGCGGATGCGCCAGAGCCGGCCGGGCTTCGCGACGGACACCGAGGCATCGGCCGCCAGCTCGATCCGCTTCTTCTCCTTCGGCTCAACCGAGAGCAGCCGACGCAATTCCTGCGGCACCGCCGCCCGGTCCAGATCGTCGCGGATCGCCGGATCATCGGCGAGCGCCTGCTTGGCCACGAGCGGCTCGCCGTTCCAGACCTCGGTTTTCATGACGTTCCACAGCCCGCCCAGGCTGTTGACCATCCCCAGGCCCGGCAGCGTCGCGATCGCCCCCGCCACGAAGATGACGATCATCCACGGCGCGCACACGCTGGCGAAACGGCTGAGCTTCTTGAAGCCAGCGATCGCCAGGAAGATCACCAGCGCCCCGACCAGCAGCACGATCACCACCCACCCGACGCTGTTGGGCAGCACGTCATCCAGCGAGGGGTGTACGAACGGCAGCCGCAGCTTCTGGGCGGCCAGCCCCACCGCGGAGGCCGATACGCCGATCATCGCCGAGGCCAGAAAGCAGTAGAGCAGCGCGTTGATGATGTTGTAGACCACGGTCAGGCCCGGGCCGATGATCCGCCGGGCATACCAGTAGAGCGTCAGCCGCGTGCGCACGGCGATCGGGGCGCAGATGAACGCCCAGCTCAGCACGGCCAGGAAGTTGCCGATCAGCAGGCCCCAGATCAGGTCGCCGGCCGTCGCGCCCCACTGCACGAACAGCGCGCCGATGACAAACTCGGTGCCGGCCACGTGTTCGCCTGAGAACATCCCGGCGAAGTATCGGCCGTCGTGCAGCTTGTCGGGTGTCACCGGCTCGCGTTCGAATTCGTAGAGCTTGTCCAGCCGCTGGGAGATCGTATCCACCGCTGCCTGCGCCATGATGTGTCCCTCAAAAAGGGGTTCAATGCAGCAAGGGCCGAGGCCTCCTGGGCCCCGGCCCCTGGGAATTGAGCGGCATTATACGCGCGACGGGCAATT
>CAZQEN010000115.1:10752-14546 GCA_964591605.1 uncultured Planctomycetales bacterium | reverse complement strand
GCCACGAAGATGGTCGAGCGGTCGGCGCTGATGGCCATGTCGCCGCCGTCCGCAGTGTCGGCGGCCGAATATGCGACGCCGAGCTGCACGCTGTCGTCAGCCGCCGAATAGAGCAGCACGCCGTTGAGGTCATCGCCCAGAATTGAGGTAAACCGGCCCAGGAACACGATGTCGTCGTTGCTTCGGACGACGAAGGCGCGGGCGCCCAGGTTGAGCGTCCCCGGCAGGTCGGTGGCTACGCCTCCGGCGCTGATGGTCTGAAGTCCGGCGGCAATCGGAGAGGCTGTCCCCCGCGAACCGTAGAGCACGGGCCCGGGACCGAACGCCAGGTGCTCCGCCGGCCGATTCGCGATTTCCGCGACCGTGTCAGTCCCCACGTCGATCACGCCGAGCGACGCTCCGCTGCTCTCTTCGGCGGCCAGCAGATTGCCCGGATCGACGTTGGTTCCACTGAAGCCGGCCGGCACGAGCGCCAGCGCGCGGGGATTGATGTTGGTCGCGATGAGACCGTCAAACCCGACTGCATCGCCGCCTCCAGGCGGCACGACCGCCAGCCGCGAGCAGCAGAACGATCCGATCCAGAATTCGCCGTCGTTGGTGATGGCCAGCGCGAGCGAAGTGGTGGTGGCGCCGAAGATGGCGTCCAGATTGGTCGCGCCGATCGGGGTAAGCGTCGATAAATCGTCACCCTGCTCGATCGGCCCGAACAGGCCGTCCGCATTGACGGCGAAGAGTGCACCGTCCGATGGGCGAATCGCCAGACCGCTCGCACCGTTCGTGTTGGTGGCATAGACGGTTGGCTGCAGGACCTCGGTTTGATCCCCTCCGTTGGGGAGGCCGTTCTGCGGGCAGCTCGAACCGAGGCAGGCAATCAGAAGAAGAGTTCCCAGGAACCATCGTCGCGTCATCCGACACCATCCTTGCGATGTTTCTCGATGCCGGGGCGAGGGGGCCATCCGCCTGCGTACTCACGTCCTGAGCCGTCGAAATCCGTGCCCGTACCGTCGCCCGCGCCGTCGAGAGAAGCCAACCCATTCTGCGGCCCAGGTTTCCGTGATGTGTGAGCGCGGATTATAGCGGTGCGGCCGGCGCCCACAAGTGCGGATCTTTACGGCCTTCTCGCACGGGCGGGGTGTGGGGGGCTGGTCAGACCTGACTGAACACGAGAAACTCGGCGGAGACGGGAAAGCTGCGAATGGCGACACGATCGGTCAGCCGCAGTCCGATGGCTTGGAGTTCGGTCATGAGGCTTTCGGGCGTGACGTAACGTGACGTGCCGGAGCCGATCGCCCCGCGCAGGCGGTCGTAGGCATTTCGCAGCCGCTGGATGAGGCGCGGTGGACCGAGGCTGGAGACAACGACGAATCGGCGCGCCGCGCGGGCAAGATTGGCAAGCGCCTGGTGACGTTCCGCCTGGCCGGGGAGGTGGTTCAGCAGTCGATGGCAGAAGACCAGGTCCATGCTCCGGGTGCTGATGGGGAGGCGGCGGATATCGCCCTGGATGTACCGCGAGGCGGCGGCGGCACCGTTGGCGGCTTCGCGGCTCACGTCCAGCATGTTGATGGCCAGGTCAAGCTGGACCACCTGGCGGGCATGCTCTGAGAACAGGGCGGCGAACCGGCCGGTGCCGCTTCCCACGTCGAGGACGCTGTTCACGGGGCCGCAATGCTGCAGCACCTGGCGGAGCGCATCGAGTTCGCGTTCGTGTGTGCGACGTCGTTTGCCCTGCTCGAACCGGTCGCGGTAGCGCTCCGCATCGGCGCGCGTGGAGAACCTCTGTGTGATGTCTCGCTTGGCAGAATCAGGTCGGGTCATGGTGCTCATGGTTCCTCAGAGATGTGATCTGCCCGCGCGGTTGAACCGCGACGCGGCGCGCCATTACAGGATGCGTCACACGGTGCTTCGCACGACGGATGCGGGAATCCGGAGATCCGATCCGCGGGCGCGCCTGGAGGGGTTGGCTTCAGGCATGCCTATCCTACTCCGGAACCTGCCTCCGGACTTCCTACATTTGAGGCAGGTTAATGCCCGCTGTGGTCATTCTTCCGGGATCTGCCCGGGCAGGTCCCGTCTGTTCGCCAGGGCGAATCTCGCCTTCGGCGGACCGGACGGGACCTGGATGGGCGACGCACTCACCCCTTCGCAGGTCCTGCCCGGCCGGCAGGACCTACCCGACGGCACCCGAAAAACGGCCAGACCCCTGCCCTCCCGGTCAGCGATTGCCGCTTGGTGAGGGAGCGGCCAGCGTCTATACTCGCGACGCTTTTTGCACGTGCGCGCTTTCAACTGGAGACCTCATCTGTGCAGGCAAATCCTTTCCTGGGCGTCTTTTACCATGCGATCGGCGGCTTCGCTTCCGGCAGCTTCTACATTCCGTATCGCCGGGTCCGGAATTGGGCCTGGGAGGTCTACTGGCTGGCGGGCGGCGTGTTTTCCTGGATCATCGCCCCGGCCGTCTTCGCGTGGATCGTCACGCGGATGAGCGGCGTCGATCTCCTGCCGATTCTGGCCGAGGGACTCCGTGACCATCGGACCAGCATGATCTGGAGCTACGTCTTTGGCGTCATGTGGGGCATCGGCGGCCTGACCTTCGGGCTGACCATGCGGTACCTGGGCATGTCGCTGGGAATGGCGGTCGCCCTGGGCTTCTGCGCATTCTTCGGGACCCTCGTCCCGCCGCTCCTGGGCATGGCGGTCCGGCTCGGATGGTTCGGTTCGCTGACCCAGTATCTGCCGCCGATCCATGAACAGAACCTCCTGGATCTCACGAGGCACTCGTCGGGACTGGTGACGCTGGGCGGCCTGGCGGTCTGCCTCCTGGGCATCACCCTCTGCGGCCAGGCGGGCATGGCCAAGGAGCGGGAACTCTCCGACGAGGCGAAAAAGGCGACCATCGCCGAGTTCAGCTTTGCCAAGGGCATGTGGGTGGCGGTTTTCTCCGGCATCATGAGCGCGTGCATGGCGTTTGCCATCAAGTCGGGCGATCCGATGGGGGGCATCGCCGTCCGGCACGGCGTACCCGACGTGTTCAAGAACACGCCGGTGCTCATCATCGTGCTGCTGGGCGGGTTCACGACGAATTTCGTCTGGTGCATGATTCTCAGCACGATGAACCGCTCGTTCGGGGACTATGTGAGCGGGCGGGGGGCGTCGATCGTCTCGAACTACCTGTTCTCGGCCATCGCGGGGACGACCTGGTACCTCCAGTTCTTCTTTTACAGCATGGGCACCACGAAGATGGGCCGGTACGACTTTGCGAGCTGGACCCTCCATATGGCCACCATCATCATCTTCTCGAACATGTGGGGGATCTTCCTCCACGAGTGGCGGGGCACGAGCCGGCGGGTGCACTCGCTGATCCTCACGGGCATCGTGGTGCTGGTGGCCTCGACCGTGGTGGTGGGGCTGGGCAGCTATCTGCAGACCGTGGGGAAGTGAGCAGGGGCGGTGGGGCAACAAAAACGGCCGCCCACGGATGGGCGGCCGTCGGGAGTTTTGCCGGCAGATCATCGTCTCAAGACGCGGGCGCGGTGCTGGGAGCCGCGGCCTCGGCGTCCGGTGCGGGAGAGGCGGCGGGAGAGGCGGCTTCGGCCTCATCCGCGGCCGGTGCGGTCGTGACGGCCGCACGCTCGGCATCCGAAGGGGCCGTGGTGACAGCCGATTTGGCGTTGGCGGCCTTCTGCTGGCCAGACGCCCGCGAGCGGCTCGGCGAGGCCGGCTCAATCACGTCTTCGGCCACCAGGATCTCAGGCTCGTTGGACGCTGCGGCAGAGGTCTTCTGAGGCAGCGGTGCG
>CAZQEN010000115.1:0-10742 GCA_964591605.1 uncultured Planctomycetales bacterium | reverse complement strand
GCTGCTGAAGGCTTGGCTTTCCGGGCGGTCTTCTTCGTCGAGGGCTTGTTGGTCTGAGTCGCCTGCTTCGGAGAAGTTGACTGTGACGGGACCGGATTCACGCTGCCGGTCTTGTTCGTCGCCTGGGTGGATCCCGTGGCAGGAGCGTCCTCCGGGTAGATAGTTTCGATGATCAGATCCGTGTTCTCAGTGCTGCCAGCGGTGTTGCGAGCCTGACTGGACGTTGTCTGCTTGTCCGTCGAGGCGGATGCGTTCGAGCCCGTCGTGACCGTTTGGGCGGCGGTGGGGGATGCGGGGCCGGCCGCGACCGGCGTCTCGGAACTGGAAACAGCTCCGGCCGTCGTCTGGCCGTCCGTCTCGGTCGTGGCATTCGCGGTGGCCGGCTCCTGAGTGGCAGCGGTGGACTGATTCGTCTGCTCGACGCTCGTGCTTTCCGTCTTCGCTTGGGCCACAGTGCTTGGCGATGCAGGAGCGGCGGGCTCAATCTCCACGACCTCCACCACGCCGGTTGACTGTGCATTCCCAACGCTGGGGCTCGATTTCGCCTCGGCCGTCGGCGTGACGGGAGTGGCCGGCGGCGCTGTGACCGGAGTCAGCGTCGGGGCAACCGGAGCGGGCTTCTGGGTCGCACGGGGGGTCGCCCGGGCAATGGCCATCGGCTGCGGCGCGGGCATCTGGATGGAATCCGCGGCCTTCACCGCCTCGGGCGGGAGCTTCTCGAGCCGCTTCTGAGCCGCGACGAAGTTCTTGTTGTACTCAAGAGCCGTCTTGTAGGCCCGCGCCGCTTCAGGCAGCTTGTGGCGGGACTGGTACATCAGGCCCAGGTTGTAATAGGCGTCGGCCTTGGGCAGGGCGTGTGCAAACTGCTGCAGAGCTTCATCGAAGCGGTTCTGCTGGGCGAGAACCATGCCGAGATTGACGCGGGCCCGCGCGAAGCCGGGTTTCTGCTGAATGGCCTCGTTGAGCGCCGCTTCCGCATCGGCCCATCGGGTCTGCAGGATGTAGCTGAAGGCCAGATTGTTGCGCACATGGGCCTGGTTGGGATCGAGCCGAAGGGCCTTCAGGAAGGTCTCGTCGGCCTCCTTGAGCCTTCCGAGCTGGTCGAGCACGACCCCCATGCGGTTGTACGCCTCGGTGTGATTGGGCGTGAGTTTGATGGCCTGGCGATACTGCTCGAGGGCGAGGGCAAACTGTCCCTGGCTCTCATGGAGCCGCCCGGCGGCAAAGTGCGTGTCGGGCAGGATGTCCGGCGACTTCACCTCCGGGAGGTCGTCGGTGCCGGCTGGCTGGTTGGCCGTCGGCGTGGTGCCCCAGGCCTTCTGGATCTGCCGCTGAGCGGCCTGATCGGTGGACTTGTTCGATTCGCAGCCCGCGGCCAGAAAGGCCAGGATCATGCCGGTGGCGATGACCGGGCAGCGAGCGGTCAGAACACTGTCGTTACGCGTCCGTGCGTACATGGCGATTCCTCCCTGGGTCAGGGTTATGGGTCACGGAATGACACAGTGCGTGGTTGCATGCTGGTTTCAGGTGCGTGAGGTCGGTTCCCGCACCAGGCGGCAGGTGTGAGGGGCATGTGCGGGAGAGGCTTTCCCGCACCGGAAGGGAGGACCGACGAGCGCGGCTCGCACTCGCCGGTCGCACCCGACGTTCCAGGATCACTTGGCTCCCTTGCCGCCGGCCGTTCCGAGCAGTTCCTTGACGGTCATACCTCCGCCGCCCGAATCTCCGCCGTCGGGCTTGGCGTATGAGCCGGCGCGGATGATCATGGCCTCATCGGCATTGATGCCGGCGCCGCCGGCCATGCCGCGCTCGACCTTGAACTGCCCCTGGTTGAGCCCGGCGCTGGCGAGGTATTCCTCAATGCGGCGGATTCGATCCTGGGCGAGGCTCGCATCGTCCCGGACGCCGTCATAGCGGAGCGTGCCGCCGTAGACCTTCAGAATCTCGGAGTACCGCTGGAGCCGGCGGATGCCGTTGGCGTTCAGCTCCGCCTGATGAGGCACGAAATGGACCGCGGACATGCTCATGTCGCTGAGCATGGCGTTGTCCACCATCGGCGTGTAATGGGCCTGCATCTCCTCGTTGGGATAGTCGGTGTGGCCCTGAGGCGGCGCATTGAGCCGCTTGGCGGGTCCCTCGCAGCCCGCGAGGGCGACGACCGCCGCCGCGATCATTGCACCCATTGCATACCGATTCGTGAAACTTTGGATTGTACTCATCGTCGAATCCCCTGAATGGACCATGTGAAACGCCCTTGCTGGACTCCCCGATTATCGGCCAAAGCCGGTGTGGATTTGGGTTAAATATGCAGTCTTTATGGGCTTTCTTGCATGATTTCTCGCCGCAGGCTGACGATCGATTTTGCGCCGGTTCCGGGCTGGCTTCTCCTGCAAATCGTGATGCGTTCGGACGATACAACTGCTGAATCGGCCGGGGTGCGGCGCAGGTCCGTTTGGCGGGGTGAAAGGGAGTGGCTAATATTAGAGCGATTCCCGGGTCGGTGGCCGATCAGAGCTCCAGAGCCAGCGTGGGCCCCCGCCGGCTCGTCGGGCTCCGGCAAGACCCCAGGACGCGGGAAGTGCATTAGATCGTGTACGGGCGGTCGGGGACGCCTGGCGCTTGTACTCCTTTCGTGACGACCGGATCGAAGGAGAGGCTGTGGGGACGATCACCTCTACCATTGGTGCCGGGCGGATGCCCGGAGGCCCCGGTCGTGCGCCTCGTTACACCCTTTTTCTCTTGATCAGCACCTGGACGCTGGGCTGCGCCATCTGGGCTCTCTCGCCGTTGAGCGCTCAGGCGCAACTGCGCGGGCGGATCACACCCAATCCGCGGGGGCCGGCGGCCGTCAATCCGTATGCGGCAATCATCCAGCCCTCAGAGGAAGCCACCACCCTCCTGCGCCGGGCGAGTGAGGGGATCGAGCGCCAGGACTGGAAACTGGCGATTGATTCGCTCCAACGCATTGTCGAGCTTCCGGGCGAACATGTGCTCACCTCGGACGGCCAGGTGTACGAGTCGGCTCGACGGCACGCTCACCGGCGGATCGCCGCTTTGCCGCGGCCGGGGCTGGAGGCCTACCGGCTGGTTCACGACGGCGAGGCGGCGTCGCTGCTCAAACGCGGCATCGAGACATATCAGCCCGCGCTGCTGCAGGTGGTGGTTGACCGGTTTCTGTGTACGAGTGCGGGTGATCGAGCGGCATTCACCCTGGCGGACTGGCTGATCGACGAAGGCCGGTTCTCGGAGGCGGCCGGGCTGCTGCAGTCCACGTTCGGAGCCAATGGGCGCGGCGGCGTTTACCCGGATTCGCAACTGCCGGGGTGGGCGGTGCCCGCACGTCTGGCGGTGTGCGCGGCGGCGCTGGGACAGCGGCAGCGGGCCGATGCCCTGTTGTCGATCGCCACGACTCAGCCCGGCGCTGCGGCCAGCGGGCCGGAGAGCGGACCGGACACCGGCGGGGCGCGGGCCGCCGCGGAACTCCGGCTGGAGGCCGTCCGGGCGCACGTGGCCGCTCAGCCGTCGGGTTCGGAGACCCAGCAATCCGGGGCATGGGTGTGCGCCCTGGGAAACTGGTCGCGCGATGCCCAGCAGTCGGTCGTGACCCCGACCCTCACCATCGATGAGATCGAGGACGAAGGCTGGCGGATGAAGCTGGCGCCCGAGCCGCGGCTGGGCATCGATGCGGCGGTCGCCTATGCCCGCCGCAACCACCTTCTGCCGGTTCAGCACGTCGTCACGGACGGCCACGTGCTCGTGGTGCGGGGCGAAGAGGACCTGCAGGCGCTCGACATCGACAGCTTCTCGAAGCGATGGGAGGCCAAAAAGCGTCAGGAAGAAGCGATGACGGCGTCACCGGACGAGTTCAGCCCCGTGCCGCTGATGAACGTCCGCTCGGGCGATTCGTCCAGATCCGGGATCGATGACCAGATGGGCAGCGACCCGGTGGTGGTCCGGACGCTGCACGATTCGGTCAGCGCCGGGATCAGCCTCGCCCCGGTCTCCGCAGACAGCCCCGCCCCGGGTATGGCGCTGGTGATCGAGTGGGTGAGAGATCCTCCGCAGCTCGTCCCGGCGAACATGCAGCGGCGGATGATCGGCTTTCCGGGACGCGACCCGTTCACGGCGACGCATGCGAACCGGATCGTGGCCTATTCGCTCAAGGACGGCGCCTTTCTGTGGAAGAGCGACGCCTCGGCGACCCGGCAGGTCAACATTGCCGGAAGCGGCCCGGCGGAGACCGAGTTTCTGGCCCCGCCGGTATTCGCGGAGGACTGCCTCGTGGCGCCGTGCCGGATGAACAGCGACCTGTTCGCGGTCGTCCTGGACCCGCGGACCGGCCGGCTGGTGCGGCAGCTTTATCTGTGCGGCACCGGCGGGGGCGCCTTCGATTCGCTGGCCGCCCTGGAACCGTGCCTGGCGGATGGCGTGATCTTCTTCCCGACGGGGCGAGAACTGCTCGTGGCGGTCGAGACGAGCGACTGGTCGGTGCGCTGGGCGGTGCGATACGCCGGGCTCCGGGATGGTCGGCCCGCCCAGGGCTGGGTCCCCGGACCGCCGGTGGCGGTGAGCGATGTGGTCCTGCTGGCCCCGACCGATGCGGACCAGCTCCTGTGCCTGGACCGCGCGTCGGGCTCGGTGCGCTGGCAGGCGGAGCGGGGGGATTTCACCCACATCATCGCGGCCGGCGACCGGGGCGTGTGGGTCGGCGGGCGCGGCGTGGCCATGCTCGATCTGGAGACGGGGCGGCCGGTGTGGCAGCGCGAGACCGACGAAATGTCCGGGCGGGGCTGCCTGTCGGGCGACCGGCTCTACGTGCCGACCTACGAGGGACTGCGGGTGCTGGCGGCCCGCGACGGCAGGGAGGCGGACTTCCCGCGTCCGCTCGAGCCGCAGGTGCTGGGGAACCTGCTGGCGTGGGAGGGTTCGCTGTACAGCGTGGGCACGTTCACCCTTAATAAGTTTCCAGATCTTGAGACGGGCTATCAGCAGGCTCTGGTCCGGCACCGGGAGGCCCCGGCGGAGCCGTCGCGGGCGCTGCGGCTGGCCTCGCTGGAGCTGCTGCTGCACCAGCCGGAGCGGGCCATCGAGGCGCTGGCGGGCGTCCCGGCCGACCTGAAGGACACGAATCCGTCGCAGTATCAGAGCGTCGTGCACCTGCGCGTCCGCTCGATGCTCGAGAGCGTCTCGTCCGGGAAGGTGCAGGGAGACGAGGCGCTGCGGCTGCTGCAGGAGGCGCGCTCGATCGCCCTCTCCCCGGCGGACGCCCTGGCGAGCGTGGATGAGCTGGGCAAACACCTCGGGCGCAGCGGGCGTTCCTTCGAGGCGGCGATGCAGTACCTGACGCTGGTGCTCTCGCCGGAAGGGGATCTGGTCGTGATGTCGGATGGCGATCAGATCAAGGAGGCCCGGGAGGGCGAGGGCGTCAAGCGGTGGGCCCGCGCCGTGGCCGTCCACCGGATCGTGGACGCTCTCAAGGACGCCACCGCAGAGCAGGTGGCCCAGTTCCACCGGAGGCTGGACGCGTTCCTGGCGGAGGCGGCCGGCAAGCGCGATGCCGCCGGCCTGCTCTGGCTGGCGGAGAGCCCCGCGCTGGGAGACGCGGCCCATAGGGCGGAGGTGCTGCTGGGAGCATGGGCGGCGTCGGAGCTGCGCTACGAGCAGGCAGAGAGCTACTTCCTCCGGGCAGCTTCAAAATCAACAGAGAAGTCCACCCGGGCCGAGGCGGCGGCGCGGCTCGCCGCCCTGTACCTGGAGCCCGACGAACTGCACCAGCCGGTGTCGGCCACGGTCTGGCTCGACCGGCTGCAGACCGAGTGGAGCGACGTCCCGCTGCCCGCATCGGTGGTGGATCCGTCCGCGGACATCTCGACGCAGCCGGCCGGCGAGAAGGCCGCCACCCTCAGCGGGCGCCAGGTGGTGGCGAGGCTGCTGGAGCGCATGGACGGGGCCGTGCTCCAGCGGCATCGGGCGGCGCTGGCGCCGGTCGCGCTGGGCCGGCCGTCCGCCCCGCGGCTGACCATGTATCAGATGGCCCGGCCGCTGTGCTTCCGCGGCGACCGGCCCGAGCCGCTGGCCGATACGATGATGATGTTCGTCGAGGGCAACAAGGTCGAGGCCCACGCGGTCGATAACGGCCAGGTGCTCTGGCCGGCGGAGCTGAAGCTACTGGGCGACATGGCCGTCGAGCAGCGGCAGCCGGACCTCCAGGCGAACGTGGCCAGCGCCCGGAGCGACGCCCTGGGCCGCGCCCGCGGCGTGCTGAGCGGGCAGACGATGATCGTCAACACCGAGTATGGGATCCACGCCATCGGTCTGCTCACGGGACGCCGGTTGTGGTCGCGCAAGTTCATTCCGCCCGAAGGACCCGGCGACGAGGCCGCTTCGGACGCCTGTATCTGGACGCACGACGGCTATATCGTGGCTGTGGAAGCAGACCGGCACCTCGAAGTCGCCTACGCGGGGCAGGGCGATCGCATTCTGTGGCAGGCCCGCATGGGCAACCGCAAGTGGGCCGCGGTGCGGGCGCGCGGGCCATACGTGGTGGCCGTGGACGCGGCGCTGGAAGTGGCCGACGTGTTCCGGCTGGAGGACGGGCGGTACGTCGGCGAATGCCGGTTCCTCCAGGACGTTTCCCCCTACCGGAGAGTGAACGTCACGCTGTTCGACGACGTGATCTGCGGCCCCGTTTCCTTGAACGAAGTCAAGGCCCTGGAGCTGGCGACCCCCGGCGTCGAGCGCTGGCGCGTGGAGATGCCCGCGGCGATCGCGCAGATTTTCAAGCCGACCCCGGACGTGCTGGCCGTGGCCGACCGGACCGGATTGCTGAGGCTCATCGATCCGTCCAGCGGCCGGCAGATCATGCAGGCGCGGGTCAAGAGCTGCGGGCAGGGCGTCAACGACGGTGCGATCATGGATGGCGTTCTCTACATATACGGGTATCAGGAACGCGTGACCGAACCGGCCCAACTGGATCAGCAGAAGTTCGGGCTCGCCGCGATCAACTTCGCGGGCGGCGACGTGCTCTGGGAGATTCGAGATCTGCCGGCGCGGACGTTCCTGAGCGACGATCTGCTGCGGGCGTCGCCCAACGCGATCCCGCTGGTGAGCTTCATCCGGCCCGGCGGCGGAGCTGAGCAGCCTCCCGTTCGTGCGGATGGGACGGGCTCGGGCGCAGGCAGCGTCGAGCTGGTCATCCTGGACAAGAAGACGGGCAAGCCGATCGGCGAACGGATCACGACACCGATGGATAAAGACCCCGGGGCGGGTCGCATCCAATCCGTCGAGGTGTGGCCGGGACGGATTCTCGTGGCGTCGGGGTCGAGTTACCTGCGATATCCGGTGGAGACGCCGCCGGGTGGTGCCGGCCTGGAGGCTCGGGAACCGCGTCTTCTCGACAAGAGCCCCGCGAGGGAAGGGGGACTGCGATGATGACGGATGGTGGACGTGGCCTTTCACGTGGACCCTGCTGGCGGCGGGTGGCCGGGGTCGGACGCGCCGTGACAGTCGTGTGCATGGCGGCAGTCATGTGGCCTTCACGAGCGGTGGCAGCCCCGGAGCCGGAGACGGACCTGGGTGAGCTGATGCCGCCGCTACCGCCGATGATCACGCCGGAGACGCAGTCCGCCATCGACCGGGGCCTTGAGTATCTGGCGCGGACTCAGAGCCGCGAGGGGGCGTGGCGCAACCAGGGTTACATGGGCCAGTATCCGGTGGCGATGACGGCGCTGGCGGGGCTCGCCCTGCTCGCCCACGGAGATACGACGACGCAGGGCAGATACGCTCCGCAGGTGAGCCGGGCGGCGAATTTCCTGCTGGGGTGCGCGGCCCAGAACGGCCTGATTTCGCGGCTGGAGGAGGAGAGCCGCTCGATGTACGGCCACGGCTTCTCGATGCTGTTTCTCGGGGAGCTCTACGGCATGGAGGAGGACAAGGTCAAGCAGGAGCGCATCCGCGCGGTTCTTCAGCGCGCGGTCGAGCTCACCGGCCGGGCCCAGAGCAACGAGGGCGGCTGGCTGTACACGCCGAACTCGGGCGGAGACGAGGGCTCGGTGACCATCACGCAGCTTCAGGGGCTGCGGGCCTGCCGGAACGCGGGGATCGCGGTGCCCAAGAGAATTGTCGACGGCGCCCTGGGTTACCTGGACAAATCCGTGTTGCCGGACGGCGGGATCGCGTATCGCAGCGATCGGATGCCGCCGAGCCGGCCGCCGATCACCGCCGCCGCCGTCGCCTGCTGGTACAATGCGGGCCAGTATGAGCACAGGAACGCGATCAACGCCCTCGCGTACGTGAAAAAGACGATCGGGCGCGGTTCGAGTCAGAACGCCACCTGGGGGCATTATTTCTACGCTCATTTCTACATGGCGCAGGTGATGTGGCTCAGCGGGCAGAAAGACTGGGAATGGTATTTCCCCACCATGCGCGACCGGCTGCTCGCGACCCAGGCGTCCGACGGGTCGTGGGACGGGGATTCGGTGGGCAAGACGTACGGGACGGCGATCGCGCTGGTGATTCTGCAGATTCCCTATGGGTATCTGCCGATTCTGCAGCGGTGATGCCCAGATGACGAATGACGAGAACCGAATGACGAAGTCCGAAGCGGATGCTCCTGAAGGTCACGCATGAAGACGCAGGCAGCCACAACCAGAGTTTCGCAGGGCGGCGCGAATGCGTCGGAGCAGCTCTTCGAGCGGTATCTTCAATCGCAGGGAATCACGTTCGAATATGAACCGACGGTTTCCGGAAAGAAAAAACGCCCGGATTACCATCTTCGTTGCAGCAGCGAGATCGTCATCTGTGACGTTAAGACATTGCGCGCCACCAGCCCGCTTCCGGCCGGGGGCACCTTTCACGACCCTTATCGCGGCATTCGAAAGGAAATCGACGACGCCCGCAAGCAGTTTAAGGAATATTGCGATCATCCATGTGTTTTGTTGATCCACAATATCGACGACTGGGAATTCCGTGACTGGCCATGGGTGCTGTTCGGGGCCATGCTGGGAAATCTCGGAATGCGGTTCCCATTTAATCCCCAAACCGGCACCGTTCAGACGCAGGACGGGCAGTCAGTGTTCCTCAGGGGCGGCAGGATGATTCATCCTCATTGCAGGCAGCCCCGCAACACGACTTTCAGTGCGGTTGGCGTCTTGAGCGAGATCACGGTTCCCGACCCGGAATTCGAGCAGGAGTACGAGCGCAGAATAGCGGCATTCCGGAACGAGCGGCGCGGGGAGCCGCCGATGGAGGAGTGCCTGCGGATCCGGACGGGTCTGCACCACCAACAGATTCGCTGCACACGGGGTGTGCAGCCGCGCGTGGCGGTGTTCGAGAATCCGTTTGCACGCATACCCCTCCCTGGTGATCTCTTCAGCGGGCGTTACGATTCCAGATCGCGATTCGACCGCTCTCTTGGTCGTATCGAGCGCGTTTTCGCCGGCGAGGGTCTGCTGGAGGTCGAGCGTCTGACGCAGGGGAGCGGTGATCTTCTCCAGAAACTCGAGCAATACAAACAGGCCCTTGTCGAGAGGTTCGAGCCCAGGCGGATCGTACTCTTCGGTTCGCACGCCTATGGCTGCCCTGAGCCAGGGTCGGACATAGATCTGCTCGTGGAGTTCCCGGGCAGCGGCAGCGCCGTGGACCGGTCGCTGGAAATTCGCAGGGCGGTGCCAACTGATCTTCCTGTGGACCTGCTGACGCGCACGGAAGGCGAGATTGCGCAACGACTTTCGCTGAACGATCCATTCTTTCAGGAAATCAGGCAGCGCGGGCAGGTACTCTATGAATCCGCTGGCTCTTGAGTGGATTGAGAAGGCGGAGGAGGACCTCACGGTCGCGCAACGCGAAATGCGGGCCAGGATTTCACCCGGTTTCGGTGCGATCTGTTTTCATGCACAGCAGTGTGCGGAGAAATACTTCAAAGCGAGGCTGCAGGCTGAGGAGCGGAGTTTTCCGCGGACGCATAATCTCGTCGTCCTGTTGAATGAGCTGGCCAGGATCGACGGAACGTTGAATGTGCTGTATCCGGCGGCCACGCTGCTGGTGGACTACGCGGTCCGCTACCGCTATCCAGGAGCGCATGCGAGCCGGGATGATGCCAGAGCGGCGCTGAATCATGCGAAGCTGGTGCGCGACATCATTCGAAGTGCGCTGGGTCTTCCGATCGAAACGAAGACGGGAAAAAGACCCGCCGCGATCAGGAGGCGGAAGGCTGTGAAGGCCAGACGTCGTCGTCCGAAGTAGAAAGCTCGCCAGTACGGGCTTACATTAAGGGGGCAGCGGCGCCTCAGGCGTCAGCAGGCCGCGTCAAAAGGATCGAGGAACACGATGAACGAACTGGAACGACTGGGGGCGGATGACTCGGCGCCGCATGAGCCCGGGGCGGATGATCTGGCGGCGGTGGAGCGGCTGCGCGAGGCGCATCAGAAGATCCGCGGCGAGCTGAGCAAGGTGATCGTGGGGCAGGACGAGGTGATCGAGCAGCTTCTGATTGCCCTGTTCGCCGGGGGCCACTGCATTCTCGAAGGCGTACCCGGCCTGGCAACGACACTGATGATCTCGACCCTGGCCAAGTCGCTGAGCCTCACCTTCTCGCGCATCCAGTTCACGCCGGACCTGATGCCGTCGGACATCACGGGCACCGAGGTCATCCAGGAGGACAAGACGACGGGCTCGCGGTTCTTCCAGTTCCTGCGCGGGCCGGTGTTCGCGAACGTCGTGCTGGCCGATGAGATCAACCGCAC
>CAZQEN010000114.1:0-20152 GCA_964591605.1 uncultured Planctomycetales bacterium | reverse complement strand
GCGAGCGGTCTGTGTTGGGCTCCCTTTCCAGGGACTCAAAGTCCCTGGCAACCATCGTGCGCCCTGCCGGGCGAGGATCGGAGCTCCTCTTCACCAACATCCCGCGAGCGGTCTGTGTTGGGCTCCCTTTCCAGGGACTCAAAGTCCCTGGCAACCATCGTGCGCCCTGCCGGGCGAGGATCGCAGCTCCTCTGAACCCATATCCCGGAAGAATTGCCAGACCCGCTGAATCACGTCGATGAGAAAAGACTTGAACCTGCAGTGAGGGCGGCGGTATTCTGTTGGCGCTGAGATCATGGAGGTCCCGGCTGACCCTTCTCTTCGCATGGAGGCGATCGCACATGTCTCTGCTCAAATCGCAGGCCCCGGCATCCGTAGAGCGTTACCTGCAACTCCGCGAGCGTTCCAGGGAACTGCACAATGCGATCATCGGGACCATCGACTCCAAGCTGATGGAAGAATGTGCCAAGCGGCTGGGGCTGATGCGCCGCGGTACGTTTGTCTTCGAGAACGAAGAGGAAATGGCCGTCTGGATGGACTACTGCGTCTACGATCATCTGCGGGCGGGCAGGAACGCCGTGCAGCGCTATTTCGCGCTTCACCCGCCGCAGCCCGGAACTGATGACGAGCTGATGGCCGCCGCCATGTGCCAGGCGGTGTACCGGCTGCTGTCCATCGAGGGTGTCTGGCGCGGTGTCGGCGTGGAGGTGCTCGATGTCGCGACGCAGGAGGCGTTTCTGGTCACGGACATCGGCCTGAGCCGCACAGCGCAGCGCGGTTTCCTGATGGCCACCCGCATTCTGCATGTGGGGAACATCTGGATGACCACAGGCGCTGGCATTCCGCTGCAACCCGAAACGATGCTGCAGTTGATGGCCGAAGCCGGCCGCTTCGAGGCACGACTGGAGCGCTTCAAGACGCGGCCCGGGCGGGAATCGGACGTCGACTTCAGCACCTGGCTGATCCGCGCCTGCCTGCGGACGCAGGCGACGCAGTGCGTCAATTATGAGGACATCGAGCATGCGGCGTACGGTGAACACTACGAAATGCGGATGCCCAATCCACGGCTGAGCGCCGCTCAAGATCTCGACCCACTGCTTGACAATCCCTACTTACCAGCCGCGCCCATGACCAGAGCCGGCGCCGGAATGGTCGCGCCCGCCTCGCGCTCCGCGATGACCCCGCCGGTCGTGCAGGGAGTGGGCGCCGCCGCGCGCACCGGCCGCAACGAGCCCTGCCCTTGTGGGAGCGGCCGAAAGTACAAGAAGTGTTGCGGCCACGGATAGGCCATATGCGAAAAGCGCGCCCGACAGCTCCTGGGTGCCGCGGGAGGATTCGCGGTTCTCGTCCAATGCAGACGCGGCATCCGGTTCCTCGACATGAGACTCAGACGTGAAGATCACCCGAGGCGCCTACAGAGTCTTCCCCGAGCTGGAGCTTCTGGCCACGGATGACGAGCGGATCAGACTCCTCAAACACGCTCAGAAAACGATCAGCCGGCGAATGGTGCGGCGGCCGCTGTTCTGGCTCGCGTGCCTGGCCTTCGGAGTCGTGAACGGGGCGGTGACCGGTTCCCTTGGCGTCATGTTCCCGTCGTGGTTCTCCGCCATGATTCCCCCATGGCTGGCCCGTCCAATCGTGGCCGGTGTCCTCGGCGGCAGCTTTGGACTCGCTTTCCAGTACCTCTACCGCAAGCCCATCCAGCGGTTCATGCGGGAAGAACTGGTCGGCATGGGCATCCCTGTCTGCATTCCGTGCGGTTACGACCTGCGCGGCCAGACCGAGCCGCGCTGCCCCGAATGCGGCACTGCCTTCGACCGCAGACTCCTCAAGCAGTAGTGCACTTGCGCTTGGGACGGGTGGTTTCTTGCGCCTCCTGCGGTAACAGGGCCTGGAAGAGCGCCAGTCTGATCTCGTCCTCCCACAGCTCCCCGGCCAGACCGGTGGTTGGAGCCGGTGTCCGGGGGGCAGAGTGCGAGAGTCGTTGGCGAACCAAGCTCCTCCCGCTCGGGCTCTGGGGGAATGGTTCCAGGGGCCACAACATTCCTATCCGCCGCTGCGGTTTCAAGGTAAGAGCGTGGATATTATCGCCCCTGAGGGTGCGCCGGAGGGAATGTCTGCCGAATCAATCGCCTCCCGGCCCCTGCTCCGTGCGCGGCAACCTGACCTGCGGCAGTCACTGCTCCCCTGGCGGGGCTTGCCCGAACACACGATCTGTCACACGGTGTCCAGCCTGCAGCGCCCGCTCATGACACCGTCCGGCATGTTCAAGCTTGATTTTGGCCCGTGATACTGACACGATGGGAGACGCGAGCGGGCAGGAAGCATATGATCCGTCAATGGCCGCCCTGGCTCCGGCTGGTGATGCTTACCCTCTGCTTTCGCCTCACCGCGGCCGCGGAGGGAGGGGTCTGCGCGCACTGGACCGACCACTCGCTGGTGGTGAAAGCCCGGTCCGGCCATGCCCTCACGTATGACCCACCGCGGGACCGGCTGGTGCTGTTCGGCGGCTCCTCCGACGGCGTTCTCCTGAACGATACCTGGGAATTCGACGGGACGGTGTGGAGCGAGGTGACTGCGGCCGGTCCGACCGCCCGCACCGGCCACGCCATGGTTTTCGATCCGGTCCGGAACGTGACCGTCCTGTTCGGGGGTCGAAGCGGCGCCACCCGGCTGGGCGATACCTGGGAATGGAATGGCACCAGGTGGATTCAGAAGCTGGTACCGGCCCCTTCGCCCCGCGACGCCCACGCCATGGTCTATCAATCCTCCACAGGCACCATCCTGCTCTTCGGCGGCGACACGGACGCCGGGCTGAGCAGCGACACGTGGATCTGGAACGGCCAGAGCTGGAGATTGGTCACGCGCGCCGGCCCTGCTCCGCGGGCCGAACACGCCCTCGCCTACGACAGCGTGCGGCACCGGACCATCCTTTTCGGAGGGAGTGCCGGCGGCGGCCTGGAGGGGGACACGTGGGAATGGAACGGCATCCAGTGGGCACAGGTCGCGATCGCCGGTCCGGACAGCCCCACCCCCCGATCGGGCCACGCCATGACCTGCCAGACGGGGCCTCCGGGCTTCGGCGCGAGCGACACGCTGCTTTTTGGAGGTTATGACGGGTCCGACCGGGGCGACACCTGGGCCTGGGACGGAGCGGAGTGGAACCTCCTTTCAACCAGGGGCCCGACGCCGCGGCGCGGCCACGCCATGACCTTCGACACCCTGCGACGCACGACGTTTCTCTTCGGCGGCAGCGGCGGGGCTGACCAGGGCGACACCTGGGGGTGGGATGGGTCCTGGTATCCGGTCCTGACGTCGCCCACCGCCCGCTTCGACCATGCGATGGTGTACGACGCGAGCCGCGGCACCACCCTGCTCTTCGGAGGCTTCGACGGACGGCTGCGGGCGGACACCTGGGAATGGAACGGCCGGTGGTGGACGCCGCGCTCTCCGGCCCATCGGCCCCCGCCGCTCGTGCGGCACGCCATGGCCTACGACAGCACCCGCCGCGCCACTGTGCTCTTCGGCGGATACTCGCTTGAAGGATATCGAGGTGAAACATGGGAATGGGACGGCAGCGACTGGCGCCGGGTCGCCGTCTACGATCCCACTGACTCTGGTTCGGGCCCGTCGCCGCGCGAGGAACACGTGATGGTGTACGACCGCCACAATGACGTCACGCTGCTGATCGGCGGCTGGACGCGGAGCGGCCCCGAGGGCTTCCGGGAAACATGGGCCTGGAACGGGCACACCCAGCAGTGGACCAAGCTCTCGTCCGAAGGCCCCGAAGCCTGGGCCTGCTACCAGTCGGCCATCGCCTACGACGACGGGGACGATGACCAGGTGGCTGTGCTCCTGGGCGGCGGCGGCTACGCCGGCGGCTTCGGGCAGAACACCTGGGAATGGAACAGCCAGGCCCGGACCTGGCACGAGACGCTCACCACGTGCACGCCGGACCCCGGCCGGCCGATGAGCCCCCTGGCGCCCCTGGACCCTCCAGTGCCGTGCCCCAGGGCCCTGCACGCCATGGCCTACAGCGACGGACTGGGCAAGGTGCTGCTCTTTGGAGGTCTGGATACGACGCAGAGGGACGACCTGTGGGCGTGGGATGTGATCACGCAGACGTGGAGCCGGCTGACCAGCTCCGGTCCGCCGGCCCGGTACGATCACGCCATGGTCTACGACAGCCGCCGGAGGCTGCTGGTGATGTTCGGCGGTCTGGACGACACCGGGAAGATGCACGGCGACCTGTGGGAAGCGTCGCTGATCCCCTCCGACTTCAACTGTGACGGTCGAGTCGACGAACTCGACCTGGGCCGCTGGCAAAGCTGCGCGAGCGGGTCGGGCGTACCGGTCACGAGCCCGGACTGCCGGGACGCCGACCTGGATCACGACGGCGACGTGGACCAGAACGACTTCGGGCAGCTTCAACGCTGCTACAGCGGCCCGACGCCCGCGAATCCCGCCTGCACGGGTTGAGTCCTCCCACACACTCCGGATACAATGGCAGGTGATGGGGCCGCCGGCATTGAGCCAGCCTCTCGCGGCCCGTTGCGGAGACGTTTTCACTGCCACGACCCGTAAGCCGCTCCCGACGTGCGGAGGGGAACCGGTCTGCCGGGCGATGCCGTGCACGCGAGGAGACGGGTCATGCGATTCTGCGGGGCAGCGCTGCTGGTGATCGGGGCCATCCTTCTGCCCTCACCACCAGGCCGCGCGGCTCCGAGCCTCAATGGCTGGGACACCAGTCATGTCCTCGTGATCCGCAACAACCTGTTCCAGGATGGCTTCCCCCAGGTGCCGCCCAATTCGATCGAGCTGGTCACGGAGAGCGCCCTGATTCCGCCGGGGGTGCGGACGCGGTTCGGCAATCTGCTGGTGGCCGACGACTTCGAGCTCAAGACGCTGGCGTTCTCGAATTCACCGGTGGCAGGCGTGCATTCCCCTCCGGGGGCGAGACTGTTTCTGGCGGAGGGCTTTCCCGTCGGTGCGCCGACGGACATCCTGATCCGTGAGGTCAATGCCTCCGGACAGCTCATCCGGCGCTCGTATCTGGGCTCGGCGTTCGGCATGGGCGGCGGGCAGCTCGTGCCGCCCCAATCGGGCAACGGCCTCACCATGGGCTGTCTGCGCTACAACCGCAGGAAGCGGACGCTGGCCGCCAGCGCAACGGTCGTCACCAACAGCGGGTCCACGGTCCGGGCAAGGGCGTACGAATTCGCGCTGCCCGACTGGCCGGCGGACAACGGCGCGGCGGCCCTCGCAGTCGCGCCGGTGCAGGTGTACGAGGCGCCGGCCGGCCACACCATCAACGGCGGCCACGAGACGCATATCGACTTCGACAACGACGGCTACCTCTACATGACCGGCAGGACGCTCGACGCCAACAACCAGGGCGGAGGCTTCCGGCCGGACCTCATTCGCGTCAACACGATCGGCCTCGCCGGCGGGACGGCCACGCACGTGATCCCGATCTCGGGCGCCCACTCGGGGAATCTCCTCATTGAGGGGAGCGTGGAGGCCCAGACGCCGGACTACGACAGCGTCCAGGCCCTGGCCGTGCGGACGGTGAGCAACTCCATCATGCTGCTGACGCGCACGCAGGAGGGAGCGGGCGAACCCACGCTCGAGTATTCGCTGACCAGCCGCGCCCCCAACGGCAACCTGCCGTTCGTCCAGAACTGGGGGTCACACCCCTCGGGGCTGGGCATCAATTCGAACGTCACCGCCGGGCAGCGCGATGACGAGAGCGGAGCGGTGTTCGTCTCATGCTTCCGTGGAGATCCGGGCGGAGGTCCGAAACGGATCAACGCGGGCGGCTCGATCGATGTCATCGGCTGGCGGAACTGGGACGTGGCCAGCCCGCCTCCGATCCCGGACGTCATCCCCGCCGCGGACACCGACAACGACGGCGACGTGGATCTCAGCGATTTCGCCTTCCTGCAGCGCTGCTTCAGCACCCCGCCCTCGACGGCCACGTTCGAGTGCCTCGCCGTGGACCTCGTAGCCGACCACAGCATCGACGCGCAGGACTTCAACGCGTTCCTGGCCTGCCTGAACGGGTCGAACCGACCGCCGGCCTGCCCGAACTGACCCGCCGCGGACATTCCTGACCTCGCGGAGCAATCGCCGGGGCATGCGGGACGGCAACCGGAAAAACACCCAGACCCGCGGCGCGGGCGAGAGGGGACGCACTATCCAACGGCCCCCCGTGCGTGTCTTATGAGATGTTCAAGGCCGCAGGTCCCGCCGCAGTGGAGAGAGTCCATGTGTCGATGGTTGTTGATCGGAATCGTGATGCTGGCGGTCGCGGTGCCTGCCATGGCAGATTCCTGGAGGAGTGATCGCGGCCACGGCGGGTGGGGCCAGGGCCGGCAGGGATGGGGACAGACATACCGCCATGACGGCCACCACGGCTCGTGGAACAAGCATGGCTCCTGGAATCGCGGATGGACCGGCCGCCACGGTTGGAACCACGGGTGGAGCGATCGCGACGACCACCACAAGGATCGCCGGCACGATCGATGGAATCACTGGAACGGTTATGGCCGCCGGGGAACGTGCTGGTATCGGCCGCCGGTCTATCCGGGCTGGGGTCATTGCTGGTAATCGCAGCGAGCCATCACCGCATCGGGGGCAGTGATCTCCGCCAGCCGGCGCGGAGCTGCCTTTCCAACCGGCTCAGCAGGTCAGCCTGCGAAGGGACGTCGGCAAGGTTCATGTTTTCGCCCGGATCCGTCTGGTGGTCATACAGCTCCCGGGCGGCGATCCGGCCGGGCTGTGCGACGTACCGCCATTCAACGTAGCGATAGCGGTCGGTGCGCAGCGCATAGCCCATTTTGTCCTCGGCCTGAGGCCTTACGTCCGGGCCGCTCGACCGTACGGGGCTGGGGAACTGACTGAAGGCGGCTGCCTTCCAGGACTGGCCCGGCTCGTCGAGCAGCGGGGCCATGCTCGCGCCCTCGATTCCGTCGGGCAGAGGCAGCTCCGCCAGCTCGCAGAGCGTCGGGTAGATGTCGACGGCCTCCACGAGCGCCGTGGATCGGCGGCCGTTCCCCTGCTTACCCGGCGCAGCAATGATGAGCGGCTGACGCGTGGCCATCTCGTAACACGTCTGCTTGCCCCACCGGCTGTTCTCGCCCAGGTGATAACCGTGATCGCCCCACAGCACGACGATCGTGCGCTCGGCGAGGCCCAGCCGTTCCAGTTCCGCGAGGACGCGCCCCACCTGCGCATCCACATAGCTGACCGTCGCGCAGTAGCCGTGAATCAGACGGCGGGCGAGGGCATCGTCGATGGGGGTCCGGCCGGGCGGGATGTCGCAGTAGTAGCCGTGATCGTGGACATCCGGCAGTGACCAGTCGGGTGCCCCGCGCGGCGGCAGCGGGTTGCCGGCGAGCTTCAACTGCGCGGGGTCATACAGATCCCAGTAGCGCTTCGGCGCGACAGAAGGGATGTGCGGCCGGATGAAGCCCACGGCCATGAAGAACGGTCGGTCTTTGATGCGCCTCAGCGTTTCGACAGCGTGGGCGGCCACTTGGCCGTCGTAAAGTGCATCATCGGCAACATCCGGCGCCTCGGCCACGAGGCCCATGACGAAGTGCTGCGTCCATTCGTCGTACCTCGGGGCGGCCAGGTCAACCGGCAACGGACCCACGGGGGTGTTCTGGCAACTGTGGAGGCAAAATCCGTCCGTGTGAAGTCCGCACTTCGAGCTGCGGGCGTAGATTTCGCGGGCAACGCGCTGCCCCTGCGGCGTGAAGTAGTATTGCACGACGCTCGGGAACCACGCGGGCTCGCTCCAGGAGACCGGGTCGTCGAGCCGCCGCCCGACATAGGCATGGTCCCACGCCGAGTGAAAGACCTTGCCCATCCCCACGCTGTGATAGCCGCTCAGGCGGAACTGCTGGGGGAGCGTAACAACGTCGGGATGATACGTGCGAAAGTGCGTGCCGTTGTCGTAGATGCGCGTCGTGTCGGGCCGCAGACCGGTGAGCATGCTCGTCCGCGACGGACTGCAGACGGCATCCTGGCAGTAGGCGCGGGTGAAAACGACGCCGCGCCGGGCGAGGCGGTCGATCTGGGGGCTCCGAACGTGCTCCACCCCGTAGCAGCCCAGCTCGGGCCGCAGGTCGTCGGCGACAATGAACAGCACGTTGGGCCGCCGGGCGTCATCGAGCTTTGGCAGCGACTGGCAGCCGATCAACCAGCCGGATAGAATAATACCATCTAAAACTTTTATTGTATTCTGAAGGAAACGCCGCGAGCCTGTTGAGTGTGTTGCCATCGGTTTCTCGCCAACGACCGCTCCTGTCGGGGTGCGGCGCAGCGCGTTGTACCCGTGGCTCCGGCCAATTTCAAAGGGCGGAATCCGGCATCATCAGGGGTTTGCTCCACCTACTGCGCACACTCCCGGCCTGCCGCAAACGTGCCCGAATAACGGAGCTGGAGCACGGCGAAGTCGGCCATGTCCGCGTCAGCGTCGCGATCGTGGTCGGAGATGCCGAAATCTGCGGGACTGCAGCCGGGGGGAGGACCGATCACGCCGGCGCGGGTGGCACAGACGCTGAAGCGGGCGAGGTCGGTGGCGTCGACGCGGCCGTCGCGGTTGTAGTCGAACGGGACCGGCGACGGACAACCCAGGGAGAAGACGTAGGCCCCTCCCGCATCTGTCCCATGCGAGTTGTCGTCGAACATGGCCCCCGACAACGCGGTATCTCCTGAAATGGACACGCACGAACCCAGGAAATCGGATGCGGCCGCGTCCGATGCGTGCAGTCTGCCCGACTCGGTCCAGACGGTCCCAGCCCGCGTGAAGATATAGACTGAGCCAACGTTCGCGCCGGCGGGTGTGTCGTCCTGGCTGGCCCCGACGATGGCCGTGTGACCTTCGATCGCAACAGACCGGCCGAAGATATCGGATCCAGCCGGATCGGAGGCGGTCAGTTTGGCCTGCTGGGTCCAGGTGCCGCCGGATCGCAGAAAGACGTAGGCCGCACCGGCGTTGGTGCCGCCGGCATGATCGTCGTACACCGCGCCCGCGATGACCGTGTCGAGCGAGACACCAACCGAAAAGCCCAGACCGTCGCCGGCGGCGGCGTCGGATGCCGTCAGTTGGGCCTCCTGGGTCCACGCGGCGCCCGATCGCGAGAACACGTAGGCCGCTCCGGCGCCGGCCGCCCCGGGGCGATCGGCGCCTGAGGCGCCGACGACCACGATCGACCCATCGATCGCAACGGATCGACCGAAATAGTCGAAGGCGGCGGCATCGGCGGCGATCAGCCGGGCCTGCTGGGTCCACGCACCGCCCGAGCGGACGAACACATACGCCGCTCCCGCATCAGTGCGGCTGCCGTCGTCGCGTTGATAGGCGCCGATCACGGCCGTGTCGCCCCGGATCGCAACGCAGCAGCCGAACCAGTCGTCGTCGCGGCGATCCGACGCGGCGATTTTGGCCTGGAAGGTCCAGACGCCGCCGGACCGGACGAAGACATACGCAGCGCCGGCATTGAGCGTGCTGCCGATATCGGCCTGGTAAGCGCCGATCACGGCCGTGTCGGCGTCGATGGCCGCCGCATAACCGAAGTAGTCGTCGTCGAGGCCGTCGGGCGCGACAAGCCGGGCTTGCGGGGCCCAGGCACCCTCGGCAGAGCGAACGAACACATGGGCAACACCGGCATCGACGGCGCCCGCGTCGTCTTGGCTGTAGGCGCCGATGACCGCCGTTTCGCCCGAGAGGGCCACCGCCGCGCCGAAATGATCGAGCGGCGCCCCGTCGGGCGCGGTCAGCTTTGCCTGCTCCTGCGGGAAGCACTGGGCCCGCGCGGCCGGCTTGCCGGGCAGACCGAGGAGAAGAAGAATGCCGCAGGAGAGAATCCGGCCGCGCATCGGTGGTTTCGCTCCGCCTTCCGACGGTTGTCCAGCGGTGTTCATCCTCGAGCGAGACGCCCTCAGATCACCGGCGAGACAGCGGTGAAGGTGCTGTATGCTCTGTTCAGGCGGAGAAAGGGGTGATGCACGGGCAGCGCGTCTGCTGCCCGTGCACCCCTCACCCATACCCCCTCACGCGATTACGGGACGACCTCGTAGGCGCGCATCATCTCGTTGTCCTCATGCTCGATGATGTGGCAGTGCCAGACGTAGAGGCCGGCGATGTCAAACTTCGCCTTCACCCGTGTGATCTCGCCCGGATAGGCGATCACCGTGTCCTTGTAGCCCGTTTCCCACGTCTCCGGCGGCCGGTTGTCGCCCATCGGCATCGCCGGCTGCATGGCCATGCCGTCTTCATCCATCATGAGTGACTCGCGATCCACCACCTGGAACTGCACGAGGTGCAGGTGGATCGGGTGCGCGTCCATCGTGAAGTTGTAGATCTCCCAGGTCTCCGTTGTGTTCAGGAGCGGCGTCTCGGTGATCTCATCCATCCACAGCATGGGCATGCTGTTGCCTTCGGAATCCAGGACGCCCAGCAAAGCGCGCGTCGGCCCGAACGGCTCGCCCTCTTCGCAGTCGAGCACGATGTTCCCGTCCTCTTCACTCACACGAACAGTGGCGGAGTCCTCCTCGTTGAGCGTGACCTGGCGGACGTTGTCGGCCGGCCCGAGCGGCGTGAACGCCGGCAGCACGAGGGCCGACGGTGGAGTACTCGTGTCGGTGCCCAGCAGCGGACCGACCACGAACTTCATGATCTGCCCGGTGGTCTGCGGATCGGCATAGGCGAAGTCGACGCCGGGCACACCACCGCCGAACGGCTCATCCGGACCTTCGTTGATCATGTAGATCTCGGTGCCTTCAGCCAGACCCGTAAAATCGACAATCACGTCCGCCCGCTCGGCCGGGCCCATGAGAAGCTGGCTGAGCTGGACCGGCGCGGGCAGGAAGCCGCCCTCGGCGCCGATCTGCCAGAACGTCAGCGCGGGCACACCCGGCCGCACGGTCGGGTCGCCCGTCACCAGCTTGAGGATCAGGAAGCGCCCGTCCGTGCCATCGAGCAGCCGGAACCGGTAGCGCCGCGGCTCGACCGTGAGCACCGGCCAGGTCTTGCCGTTGACGACGATGCTGTTGCCGAAGAACTCGGGCACCCAGATCGGAGAGACGTCGCTCATCTCGTCGTCACAGGCCATGTCGGGAATGAACGGAATCTGCAACTGCTCGGGCAGCAGTCCCTCGAAGAACGCCCGGTTGTCGGGGTAGTAGAGCGCGCCGTCCTCCTTGAACGAACGATCCTGAATGGCGATGGGGATCTCGTAGTAGCTCAGGCCAGGCGGATCGCCGAGGGCGGGGGCCGGGCCGGGCAGGACGCCGCTCTTGAGATCGGCCGGGCCGCCGCGCAGGACGTAGAAGCCTGCCGGACCGGCGTAAACGTTGACGCGGGTCATCCCCAGCGTGTGGTCGTGATACCACATCGTGGTCGCCTTCTGGTCGTTGGGGTACTGGAACACGGCCGAGCCCACCTGTGTGTTCGTACGGTCGAACTGATCGAACAGCGTGCCGGTGATGGCATAACCCTCGGGAATGTTGTTCGCGTCCGGCAGATACCAGGCCTCCGGGTAGCCGTCGCTTTCCGGCCCGACGTGCGCGCCGTGGACGTGCGTGACGATCGGCACGGGGCCCGTGTACGGCGTCGGGTCCATGCCGTGGTGGTCGCGGTGCATCTCACCGCCGGGCGGATTCGCCCAGTGCAGCGTCTGATCCACCGGCAGCAGGTGCGGGAGGTAATCCCCGTTGGCATCCACGAGATCGTTGATCCACTTGACCCGCACCGGGGCGAGGTATTTGGCCTCGATCGTAAAGGCCGGATAGTTGAACGACCCGGGGTGGTTCACCGAGCCGTAGCTCCACACGGTCGTGGCCGGCAGGCCGGCGGGGAGAATCTGTTGCTGGAATTGCCGGACGGCAATCTCGTAATAGTCGATGTTCTTGCCGCCCTTGGTCTTGAGCTTCGATGTCCGCGGCATGGCGGGCGGGATCACCAGCGGATCCATGTACTTGGGGATGGTGGTCGGATCCAGAACAGCGGCTTGACTGACGGTGGTCGCAACAACGAGCACCACACTCAGGGCGAGCGCGCACGGCGAGCGCATGGCGAATCTCCTTTCGTCGACCAGGGCTGAGCGGTCTGCCCGACCCATCTGAAACGGTTTATTTGTTGATCACCGGCGGGGAAATGAATCGCCGTTGACCTTCATCCGCGAACCATGTCGGGAGACACCGAGGAGATGTATACGCCGCAGAATCAACCGCTGAGGTGCCGTACTTCTCTCCGGCCGTCGGTCATTGCCTCACTCCCGATTCGCCGGCCATTGTAGCAAGCTGCGTACCAGGACTTTTGTCCCAGTCTTCCGGCACGCTACGTGAAAGAAATCACGAAGAAGTCGCGAATCCGTGGACTCGTACTCGCATGACGCGGCACGAGTATCACGAGACTGTGCCACATCCCACACGTCGCTTGCGCTAAATCCCACTAGGTCCCTCGTGGGAGCGCGGGCGGAAGGAGGCAGACACCATGTGCGAGCGCAACCGCCGGAATCCGCTCCAATCTGGTCCCATATCTATTGCCGTGCTGACTGCTCTGCTGGGAGTGCCAACCGCCCAGGCCCGACCCACGATTCGCAGGGCGTTCTTCGATGCATATCCCTCCGCCGTCGGCTCGCGGCTGGACAGTGTCCCCAGCAAGGCGACGCATTGCGGGGTGTGCCATTTTGACTTCAATGGCGCCGGTCTGCGCACCCCCTATGGAAACGCCGTCGCCGGCACACCGAACCGGACGGCCGCCGAGATCCTGGGCCTGGGGAATCTCGATTCCGACAACGACGGCTACACCAACAACGTCGAGATCACCAATCTCGCCAACTACAGCAACACCCCCACGTTCCCCGGCCTCACGCCCGGCAACGTCGGCAGCGTGACCAATGTGGCCCTCGCCGACATCCAGCCCTATCTCGTGCCCATGGCAGCCCAGGATACGACCCCGCCGGTGGTCACTGTCGTCTCGCCCAACGGCGGCGAATCGCTGGTGGCCAACCAGGGCGTCACCGTGCAGTGGACGGCGACCGATGCGAGCGGCATTGCCTCGATTGGCCTCTATCTGTCTATCAACAACGGCGCCAGCTACAAGCCGCTGCTGCTGAGCATCCCCCACACGGGCAGCCGGACCGTCTTCCTGCCGAACCGGCCCACCGCGCAGGCATGGCTGAGGGTGGTGGCCAGGGACAACGCGGCCAACCAGGGCCAGGACGACAGCAACGCCGCCTTCACCATCGCTTCTCCGCCCGGCGGCATCGCCCCGACGACGCTGCGCGACTTCGACCTGCCGGGGACCGAGCCGCTCCAGGTGTTCTCGCTGAGCAATCCCGCCACGTGCGCGTCGTGCCACGGGAACTACAACAGCGCCGTGGAGCCGTATGCCAACTGGCAGGGCAGCATGATGGCCCACGCATCGATCGATCCGCTGTTCGAGGCGTGCACGGTCATCGCCAACCAGGACGCCCCCGACTCGGGCGACCTGTGCCTGCGCTGCCACATCTCGGCCGGCTGGCTGCAGGGTCGATCGGTGCCGACCAGCGGTTCGCAGATGCTCAGTACGGACAAGTTCGGCGTGTCGTGCGACCTGTGCCACCGCATGGTCGACCCGATCAGCGATCCGGCGAATCCGGCAGAAGATACGGCCATCCTCGCCGGCCTGGCGCTGGTCCCGCAGGATTTCGGGAACGGCACGTTCGTCGTGGACCCGGTCGGCTCGCGCCGCGGACCGTTCACCGATGTGGATCCCGCGCTGGGACATCCCTTCCTCGTCTCGCCGTTCCACCGCGAAGCCGCGCTGTGCGGAACGTGCCACGACGTGAGCAACCCCGCGTTCGAGAAGGACGGCTCGGGCAACTACGTTCCGAATGCGTTCAATACGCCGCCGACGAGCATGTCGTCGCTGCAGCTCATGCCCATCGAGCGGACGTACAGCGAATGGCTCAACAGTGCGTACAACACCCCGGCCGGCGTGTACGCCCCGCAGTTCGGCGGGAACAAGTCATACGTCTCCACGTGCCAGGACTGCCACATGAAGGACGTGACCGGCCTGGGCTGCAACGTGCCGGGTGCCCCGCTTCGCAACGATCTGCCGCTGCACGACATGACCGGCGGCAGCGCCTGGCTGACCGGCGTGCTGGCCACGCTGTTCCCGGCCCAGGTCGACCCGACCGCGGCGGCCGCCGGGCAGGTGCGCTCCCGCTATCTGCTCCAGAACGCCCTGGAGCTGGCGGTGAGTCAGGACGGCACGAAGGTGCGCGTGCGACTGACGAACAATTCGGGACACAAACTCCCGACCGGTTATCCCGAGGGCCGTCGGATCTGGATCAACCTGAAGCTGCTCGATGCCTCGTCAAGCGTGCTGTTCGAATCCGGCACGTATGATGCGTTGACCGGCGAGCTCGACCACAGCCCCGGCGTCAAGATTTATGAGACCAAGCCCGGCCTCGATTCGATCACCGCGCCCCTGGTCGGCGAACCGGAAGGGCCATCCTTCCACTTCGTGCTCAACAACAAGATCTGGAAGGACAACCGCATCCCGCCGCGCGGCTTCACCAACGCCGCCTTCGCGGCATTCGGCGGTGCGCCGACGGCCTACAGCTATCCCGACGGCCAGTACTGGGATGACACCTCCTATGCCCTCCGTGTCGGGGCAACATCCGCGGTCGTCACCGTCTACTACCAGAGCACGAGCAAGGAATACATCGAATTCCTGCGTGATGAGAACACCACCAACAGCGTGGGACAGGATCTCTACAACCTGTGGGTCGGCAACAACCGCTGCCCGCCCGAGCTGATGGCCACCGCAACGATCTCCGTGACCGCGCCGGACGTGGAGCCCGACTTTGACAACGATGCCGATGTCGACGTCGATGACCTGGCCTACCTGCACTCGTGTGCGACCCGTGCAGGCGTCGCTCAGCTCGATCCTTCGTGCGACGAGGCCGATCTGGATGATGATGGCGACGTAGACATGACCGATTTCGCGATCTGGCAGCGCTGCTACAGCGGGACGGATGAAACGCCCGCCCCGGGCTGCGACCAGTAAGCGCGAGAGGGGTCGGGCGGAATCTCGGAAAAGCGGTGAGTGCCGCCCGCCGGTTCAGGGGGCTGAGCTGGCGAGCCTCGGATTGTTGCCGTAGGGCTTGGGATTGCGGGCCAGCCGCAGCTTGATCGTGCCCAGATCCGCCTCGGACTGGCCGGGGGTGACCTCAAGCGGGACGACCGTCGTATCGGTCTCCATGTAGTTGGTGCTGCAGGCGTCCGTGGGATCGTCACTGCCCGCGAAGGCGACCATCTCATATCGGCCGGGCGGAAGCAGGTAATGGAACTGGCCTGAGGCATCGCCGGTCTGGCGGAGGAGGTAGGAGATCGAACTCCCCGGAATCCGGACGAACGCCTTGGTCCAGGTGATGCGTCGGCCCTCGGGAGGATTGGCCGGGCAGGTCGCCGTCATTCGGACCAGGCACTGCGGTTCGAGCGTGAGCGTGATCGCCCTGTCCCAGTCTGCCATCGACAGGTTCACCGCCGCGGCAAGCTGGCCGGAAGGATCCTGAATGTAGCTGGGAACGGTCGGATCGCACTCCTTGAGCGGCATGAGCAGCTTCCGCTCGGAGATGTGAATCGTTCCGGTGGAATCGGAGACCAGCGGCTCGCGGTTCTCGCCCGGCCGCAGATCGGGGCCCGTGGGCGTCCACTTGCCGCGGATCCAGAGCTTCGCGCCGGCGACCGGCGCACCGCTCGGATCGAGCAGATGCAGGTTCGTTCCTCCCTGGGACCCGCCGCCGGCCAGCCACCACGGAGTCAGCTTCTGCTCCGGTTCTGGCAAGACAACGCGCGGAGTTGATGCCGCCGCTGTGGAGAGAGGCGAAGGCAACGCCGGCGTCTGCGCCTCCAACTGCAGACGGGAGGGGACGCGGTCCGGCACGATCAGACCGGCCCGCAGGACCATGACCGACGCCTGCCCCGAGAGCAGCATCGCGCCGGCCAGGGCGATCGCCCGACCCAGGCTGCGCGGGCGCTGCTCCGAGCGGTTCAGGATGCGCCGCACCCGGCCGACCAGGTGATGCTCGCCCATGGCCACGGCCAGATGCGCGGGGCGCTGGCGCCCGGCAAGCTGAACCAGGATCTGGGCGTATTCGAGCGGCCGGCCCGTCCGGCGGACCACGGCCTCGTCGCAGCACTCCTCGCGGGCCGCCCGGATCCAACGCGACACGCACCAGACGGCCGGCTGGAAGAATAGCAGGGATTCCACGAGCCGCTGCAGCAGATTGATCACGTTGTCCAGGCGGCGGACGTGGGAGAGTTCGTGCAGCAGCACCATTTCAAGCTGGCGCGGCGCCCACCGGGCCGCGCACTCGGGCAGCAGGATCGCGGGACGCACGATACCCACCAGAATGGGCGAGTCGATGCGGGACGAGAATCCAACTGGCACGGGGCCAATCTCGAAACCTCGTGAGACCTCACGACAGATCTGACCGACCGGACCCTTCGTGACGAACCGGGCCCGCCGCCGCACGCTGGCCGTCCGCACCAGGCCGGCAACCAGCGAGGCCATCAAGGCGCCCGAACCGACCAGCCACGTCATCGCGAGCCACGGAGCAATCCATGTCAAAACGGCCATCACCGCGGGGCTGAACACGTGTTTCCGCGGCGCGGGGGACACCGGGGCCGTCAAACGGAGAGCGGTGGCGGCAGGGGAAGCCGTCATGACTTCGTCAGGTACGACTTCCACGGCATCCACCGTCGTCGCCGCGGCTGCATCGCGCTGCTGGATCTGCGAGAGGATCTGCCAGCCGAGCAGCGGCGGCAGTGCGACCAGGATGGTGAACACCGTCAGGGCGAATACATACCGCGCCCGGAACGCCCGGTGCGGCAGCAGGAGACGGATCACCAGCGCCAGACAGCCGATGAAGGCTCCGCCCCAGAGGAAGTGGACCAGGGTGCATCCCCCAACCCACCACAGGATGTTGTGCAAGTCGTTCATGGTCGCTCCCAGATCAGCCGGAAGGAAGCGCTGCGCCGGGCCTTGAGGGCGCAGCCACCGTCGTGGCGCCGCACCCGTATTCCTGTATCTATAGACGCGTTCAACAAACCGCGGTTTCTGCGCCAAAGGTACTGGCTGGCCCGGAGAGTGGTGCCGGGCTCATGTCTCCTGCGCATTTCGGCGGGCGGAGGCCTTGTACTCGTCCATCAGCCGCTGGATCTCGTCGAAGTCCTGATCCTTGAGACGACCGGTGCCAATCAGATGTGACACCAATTCCTGCGCAGAACCGTCGAAGACGCGGTCGATGACCTTCCGAATCGCACTGGAAGCCGCAGTGCCGCGGTCCAGGACGGCGGACCACACATAGCCCCGCGGTCCGCTGGACCGGCAGACGAGGCCTTTGCGATGCATGACGCCCAGCGTCGTGGCGATCGTCGTGGTGGCAGCCGCCCGGTGCGCGCGGATCGCGGTGCAGATATCGCCCAGAGAGCAGGAACCGCCCTCCCACAAGACCTTGAGGATCTCCAGTTCCGCGTCCGTCGGCTGTGAATTCGCCTTTCGGGCCATGATGCCCCTCGGGGTATGATTACGATTCTATAGAAATAGAATACTCCGCTTTTCGGCGGATGTCAAGCGGCCTTCGCAGGAAGACCGGGGCAGGAACCGGTTCACGGATCGCCACCGGGCGAATGACCCAGGCCTGGGCCCCGTGTGCGGCCACCAGGAGAACGCTCGCGGCGAGCGCGATGTAACCCCCGATTTCAACAGGGATTGAGATCAGCAGGAAGGTGAACCACACCAGGCAGCCCAAGCTCAGGAAGAACCCGAGCTGTTCGGAGAGCTCTGAGCCAGCCAGACCCATCCGGCGGCAGGCCCACAATACGACCCCGGCCAGCACGCAGCCGGAAACGACCACCCCAGCCGCCTTTGGCTCGGACAGCTCCTCCAGCCACAGACTGGGCACCGACCAGATTAAGCCGACGCCTACAAGGACCAGCAGGCCTCGCAGCGCCCCATTGCACCAGGCAGAAGTCCGGGGCCACCCCAGAAGGCGGGCCGCCGCAGAGCCGGCCAGCAGCAGGCCCATGGCGTACGGCACGACCATTCCCAGCAGGCCAAACACCGCCGCGTCGGTCGTGAAAGAGAAGGTAGTGCTGCTTAACACGAGCTGTATCCAGAAGATATAAGCGACGCTGCTGCTGGAGGGGGTCACCAGCGGCAGGAAAAAGCAGACCGCCAGCACCCCCCCGGCGACCACGATGGCACGGTCGCAATGGGATCGCCAGAAGGCTCGGACGGGCGGGACAGTCGCCGTGGCCAGTTCGGGAAAGCGGGGCAGATCGGACAGTGGCATGATCATGGGAACCTCCATCGGGCCCGTCTCCACACCCGTGGAGCCGGGACCGCGTCTATTCGCCTCCCTCCCCATTCGTATTCTATAGAATTAGAATGCCACCGAACAGGTTTGGTTTCAAGTTTCTGGCACCGAATTCCACATTCTTTTTCGTGCGGGGCACTCCAGAACGGGGGAAACTCGGGACAGACTGCCGCCCGCCGGGCGGGGAAGAGGGCCGCGCCGCGCATTCGGATGGCGACTCCGGCGTGCCCTGGCAGGTAGCCGGCGCGACCAGAAGACCTTGTCGGCCGGACGAAACCCTCGATAGGTCTACAAGGAGGTTGTACGGACCGCGTCCAGCAGAGCGGCGATCGTCCGCTGCAGGACCGGATGCACCATGTGCGGCGCGATCGCGGCCAGCGGCTCGAGGACGAAACGCCGCTCGTGCATGCACGGGTGCGGGATGACCAGGTCAGGCGTGTCGATCACGAGATCATCGTAGAGAAGCAGATCCAGATCGATCGTCCGCGGGCCCCAGCGCTCGCGGCGGACGCGGCCGAGTTGCAGTTCGATCCGCTGGAGGACGGCCAGCAGGCCGCCAGGGGGCAGCGTCGTTTCGAGGCGGGCGACCGCATTGAGGTAGCGGTTCTGGCCGGGCGGACCGCCCACCGGCTCGGTCTCATAAAGCGATGAGGCCTCCACCGATTGAACACCCGGTTCCTTCGTCAGTTGCTCCAGGGCGGAGCGGATCGTCCCCTTCCGATCGCCCAGATTTGAGCCGATACCGATATAGACGGTTGCCACCAGACGCCTCGATCGTTGTGGGGCCTGCCGGATGCCGCCGGAATGGCCCGCGGGGTCCCGTCTCACTGAGTCGCGGCTATAATGCCCTCACCGTTCCCCAACCTGGAGGATCGAATGATTCGACCGCTACCGAGTTTGAGCCTCTGCCGCCGCGGCGCCGCCCTGGCACTGCTGGCCGCCCTGTGCCTGGGTCAGGTCTGCGTGCCGGCCAATTCCGACTCGTCGGACCTCATTATCCCGGCGCCGCAGGTTCAGCCGCAGCCGAAGGTCACGCTCGAAACCACCCTGGGCACCATCGTGCTGGAGCTCTTCCCGGAGCAGGCGCCGCTGGCCGTCGAGAACTTCCTCACGTACGTCAATGCCGGATTCTACAAGGACACGATCTTCCACGCGGCCTCCGCCAGATCGGTTGCGGCCGGCGGATACACCGCGGACCTGCGGTCCAAAACGGTTCGCGACCCGATCGTCAACGAGTCGAACAACGGTTTGTCCAATATCCGCGGGCGAATCGCGGTGCTCGAGCCGGACGGCGCCGGCTCGGGCACATCCCAGTTCGTCATCAACCTGGCCGACAACTCCGACCAGGATTACGACCTGGAGAACAATACACCGGGGCAGACGGTCTTTGGCCGGGTGATCTCCGGCATGGACGTGGCCGACGCGATCGGCGACCTGGAGACCTCCAGCGGCACCGCCAG
This sequence comes from uncultured Planctomycetales bacterium, assembly GCA_964591605.1. Lineage (GTDB taxonomy): Bacteria > Planctomycetota > Phycisphaerae > UBA1845 > PWPN01 > CAYLLT01. Next base: position 306 of record CAZQEN010000114.1, on the reverse strand, counting down.
CAATGGAACCACGCTGCCGACGCTGCCGGACGAGCCCCCGGTCATCACCCTCGCCCAGCAGGAGGGCGTGACGCCGGACACCGAGCCGGACGGCCCGCCTCCGACACCGGAAGAGAATCGGCCGCCCGTCGCCGACGCCCGCCGCAGCCACAAGACCGCCGCGGGCGTCACCGTCCACCTCGACGGCACCGGCAGCACCGATCCCGATGAAAACGATCAGCTCACCTTCGCGTGGACGCAGAATCCCGCGAATGCCGTGACGCTGAGCGATCCCGCATCGTCGCGACCGTCGTTCGTGGCGCCGGC
>CAZQEN010000113.1:0-20173 GCA_964591605.1 uncultured Planctomycetales bacterium | reverse complement strand
AACTGGTCCCTGCAAGTCAGGCTCGTACGTTGAGAGGCATGGGACATGGCGAAATCGAAATACCTGTCTGGTTTGACTGACGAGCAACGGGAAGAGCTGGAGTCCCGGCTGCTCGAACGGCAGCGAAGTCGATGTTCCATCTGTGATGAGAAGTCCGATCGTGTTCTGCACAAGGGGCAGCTCGACATCGATCACATCGACCCATTGATCCAGGAAGGGCTCGATGCCGAGAACAACTTCGCCCTCACGCATGCCTCCTGCAACCAGAGCAAGGGAGCATCCAATCTGGAGGTGGCGCGACGGCTGGTGGAGCGCCTCTGCTTCGAGCATGTGTCGGCCTGATCGACGAGGGGCTGTCCCAAACCGCCCCCCCATGCTGCCCTGTCCATACCAGGGCCACACCCCACCCAAACCGCCCCCGCAGAGGGGATGCTCCACCATCAGACCCGCAATGCCCGTTTGCCACGAACTATGTACATGCCATATTGACAGGTGATCAGCATTCCCATGTGATTTTCCGATGATGATGACAACGCTCTGGAATTAAATTGCTTGTATAACAATGGTTATGATGGAATACTGGAATCTCAACTTTATGCTTGACGCTGAGCCTCAGCATCGGTTATCATGGGGTCGTTAATCAATTTGTACATTTTAATATCCTGTTCTGGCCCGGTCGGCGCTTCTCCGCGACAATTGGGTCCGATAACGGCACTCTTCGGTGACTTCCGATGCGATAGGAGGACAATCCGTGGAAACGCAAACCCAGGAATCCGGGGCCGCCACACTGACTTCTCCGCCGGCCAGAAAGGAAAAAAACGATCGGAGTGCCGGCTGCCGCCGCAATGATCGTGGTCCCAAACACGTCCGCAGCATACCGATCGAAATCCGTCTCAAGGAGTTGCTGCAAAGACACGGCCTGGACACCCGCGGGATCACTCAGCAGATGGCCGATGAACTCCACTTGCATCGACATACCATCGGAAAGATCTACCGCAACCAGTTGAGCAATCCCTCCCTGGTCGTGCTGGCCGACATCTGCGGCTGGCTGCACCGGCGGCTCCCCCACGTCTCGCTCCAGCAACTCCTCACGGAGCTGCTCGTCATCCGGCCGCCGGGGCTGTGGGAGGCGGTGGCGGCCCCCGGCGAGCTGAGCATCTGGCTCGGAAACCACGTGCAGACCGAACCCGGTGTCCCCATGTGGGCCTGGATCGCTCAGGAAGATGCCCAGACCATGAAAGACCTGGTCGCCCTCCTGTCAGATCCATCCCGCTGCGGGCGTCAGCCCACCGTCAACATCGACACCGTGCCCTTCCGCTATGTTCACGGCCAGCCCGAAGCCGTCAAACTCCTGTGCAAGGAGGACAAGGAGACCGTCCAGACCACGTTCAGGGAGCTGATGGACTCCCTGAAGCGTCGCAGCCACATTCTGATCGGCAGCCAGCGCGTCAACTACCTCCTCGAGTGCTTTGTCGCCGCCCTCTTCGGCTGCCGTCCGTTCGCCCCCAGCGACGGCGATCCCCCGAGGGTGCCCTTTCATCACGTCTACCGCCCCGCCGACCACCCCGTGCCCAGTTGCTTCGGCGGCCGCACTCTGCCCGGACGCACCGAGGCCCACCCCGGGTTCTATTACCTTGACGAAAGTGGAGTATGGAAAGGAGTACCCTGGGAGCGCGACCGGCAGGACGCCGCCATCGTCATTGTCTCCCGCGATCCCCGCGGCGGCGGCGTGCTCCTCGCCGTCTTCGGCTTCTCCGGCCGGGCAACCATGTCGATCGGCCGGCACATCACCGGGGACAGCCGCGACTTCTGGCATCCAGAAGTGATGACCGGCGGCAAGCACCTGGGCATCTATTATTGCCAGCTCCATTTCAGATCGCAGCGCGCCGGCGGCATCGACCCGGGGCAGCTCAGCGTCGTGCCGCTGGCTCAGCAGGTCCTCAAGAGCTACCTGAAAGGATGACCCTGCTCGCCGGAAACGACTACGCTGCCACGGCGGACATCAGACGCCGCGCGGGCTTCCTGACCGGCCGGACGGGGCCGGGGGGCTGTCCCCCCTGGCCCGGACCCGCAGGCCGGCCAGGATCATTGAGGAAGTAGGGAGGTCCACATGAAGTCTCCCGGACGCAGCCGGCTGGGCATCGTCGTGGGCGGAGGACCCGCACCGGGAATCAACGGAGTCATCTCGGCCGCCACCATTGAGGCCCGGGAGAGAGGCTGGTCCGTCGCGGGGATCCTCGATGGTTTCCAGTACCTCATGAAGGGAGATACCTCGCAGACCGTCGACCTCGACATCGCCGCGGTGTCCAGGATCCACCTCACCGGCGGCTCGATCCTGCGCACGTCTCGGGCGAACCCGACCAAACGGCCCGCCGATCTGAGGCGCGTGATCCATTCACTCAAACGCATGCACATCACGCATCTGCTGACTATCGGCGGCGATGATACGTGTCTGACCGCAAGCCGCATTGCCGAGGCAGCCCCGGAGCTGCGGGTGGCCCACGTGCCCAAAACCATCGACAACGACGTTCCGCTTCCCGAGGGCGTGGACACCTTCGGCTTTCAGACGGCCAGGGACGTGGCCACGACGATCGTCGCCAATCTCATGGAAGATGCCAGAACCACCAACCGCTGGTACATCGTCGAGGCCATGGGGCGGCATGCCGGACACCTGGCCCTGGGCATCGGCAGGTCCGCCGCCGCCACCCTCACCATCATCGCGGAGGAATTCGGCAGGCGGCCGGTCACCCTCCGGCACATCCTCGACATCCTGTTCACATCCATCCTCAAGCGCCGCATCGGCGGCAAGAGGCACGGCGTCGCAGTGCTCGCCGAAGGACTCATCGAGCGGCTGGGCCGGCGCGACCTGGCCACCGTGGGCGTCCCTCCCGCAGATGAGTTCGGTCATTTCCGCCTGTCTGAGGCCGATCTGGTCGGGACCCTGCAGCGAAGACTGAGCGACCAGATCACGCAGCATGGGTGGTCCACGACGGTGGTCGGAAAGGTGATCGGGTATGAACTCAGATGCGCGGCCCCGATCCCCTTTGACTGCGAATACGTGCGCGACCTCGGCTACGCGGCCATCAAGCTCCTGGCCCGCAGGCAGCCCGCGTCCGCCAGGGGCGGCGGCGCCATCGTATGCATCCACGCCGGGAGGCTGCGCCCGATTCCCTTCGCCCAGGTCATCGGAAAGGACGGCCGAGTGTCCGTCCGAATGGTTTCTATCGACACCGAATCTTACGAGGTAGCCCGGTCGTACATGATCCGCCTGGAGAAGGCCGACCTGGCCAACAAAGCCACCCTTCGCAGGCTCGCGGCCGAATGCGGCATGTCCCCCATGAGGTTCGTGGAGCGGTTCAACTATCTCGTGCGGTGATGCGACGAGCGCCGCTCACCCCACCCCGCCGCCTCGAGCCCCCCAGGCGATCACCACCCCAAAAACAAAGAGCCCAGAGGCCTCTAAACCTCTGAGCTCTCAAGACTTATACCCCCAAGGGGATTTGAACCCCTGTCTCCAGGATGAGAACCTGATATCCTAGGCCACTAGACGATGGGGGCACGGCAATCGTTTCAGTACGATAGCGGGCCAGTCGAAAACCGTCAACACGAACGGCTCAATCTTCATCCAGGCCACGTGCAGGACGGCGACCCCCACCGCTCACTTTCGCCCCGTCGTGGACCCAAACCGGCCGGGGACCAGCCGTTCCAGGACGGCCGTCAACTGGTCGAGATCCTCCGGCTCATGCTCGCTGGTCAGGCTGATCCGCAGGCGGGCCTGACCCCGCGGCACGGTCGGGGGACGGATGGCCGGAATCAAGAAGCCCTCCTCCTCGAGCCGCCCCGACAGCTCCACCGCGGCAGCCGCCTCGCCGACCATCAGCGGAATGATCTGGCTGCTGGACCCGCCCACGTCATAACCCCGCCGGTCGCCCAGCTCGCGCCGCAAGCGCCCGGCTTGGCTCAGCAGCCTCTCGCGGCGGCGCCGACCCTCCTCAGACCACACGATTCCCAGCGCCGCCTCCGCAGCGGCGCACGCGGCCGGCGGAATCGCCGTCGTGTAGATGAATGCCCCCCCGGTGTTCACGATCCACTCGATGATCTCCCGCGACGCCGCGATGAACCCGCCGATGCCCCCCAGCGCTTTGCTCAACGTGCCCACCACCACGTCGATCTCACGCCCGACGCCCATCATCTCCGCCAGGCCCTGCCCATGCTCGCCAAACACCCCCGTCGCATGGGCCTCATCAATGCACAGCAGAGCGTCATATCGCGTCTTGAGCTCCACCAGGCGCGCCAGGTCGGCGAAATCCCCGTCCATGCTGAACAGCGAATCGGTCACGATCACGCGGCGGCCCGCCGCCGGCGCCCGCTTCAGCAGTCGCTCCAGCCTGTCATAATCGCGGTGCGGAAACACCCGCAGCGCCGCCTTCGAGCCGCGGGCGCCGTCAATGATGCTCGCGTGGTTCAGCCGGTCGCTGAAGATCACGTCCTGCGGCCCGGCCAGCCCGCGGATCGCCGCCAGGTTCGCCTGGTATCCCGTCGAGCAGACGAGCGCCGATTCCACCCCCTTGAAGCGGGCCAGTGATTCTTCCAATTGCTGGTGCGGCGTCATGTGGCCGCTGACCAGACGCGATGCCCCCGCTCCCCACCCCCACCGCTCGACCGCCGACCGGACCGCCGCCACCACCTTCGGGTGGTTCGCAAGCCCCAGGTAATCGTTGCTGCACAGACAGCACAGCCGCCGCCCCCCGTGGGTCACGTACGGCCCCTGGGCGGACTCGATGAGCCGCAGCCGCCGGCGCAAACCCTGCGCCTCGAGGTTCCCCAGACCCTCCGCAAAGGAAGAATGCGAAAAACCGGTAAAAGGTTCCTCGCGGCCTGCATCCGCGGCGGTGGCACCCGGCTCAGATGGGCGAGGGTCGGCCGTCACGACCGGGACTCCGGCGGAGGCGGCGGCTCCGCCGCCAGCGTCTGCTCGCGGTGGCGCCGGGCAGCGTCCTCGACGTTCTCGATGGGAATGAACATCGCCGGCTTCGATCCCTCCGTCACCTCCGCAGCATCCCGCACGGCGGCCACCGTATGGCAGCCGCTGCAGGCGCCCCCGTGCCCCGACTTCCAGCTGCGTCGAGCGATGACCACCAGGTAGCCCGCCGCGGCAGCGACGATGAGGACAACGGCGAAGGTCTGGGCGGAATCGGCGAGCATTCTGACTATTGTTGTGACCCGCGGGCCGACAGGCAACTCCACCCCGCCGCGGTGCATCCAGGCCCCACGGTCAGGGGGTGGTCGGGTCGACCGACACTGCCACGCCCCCCTTCGGACCACCCCCGCTGGCCGATCATAAGTTATGTTTACAGGGGGGAACTCCTGCTTCCAAAGAGCCAATGGATGCGGGCCCGAACGCCGATGAAGAAACGGCTGGATCGCGCCGGGTCCGCAGAAGGGGTGATTCCACGCGGCGAGTTTGCCCTGGGAGAGGCAGCGGGCATGTGGACCTTGCGTTGTTTTATCGGAGTCGTTCTGGCGGCCGCCGCCGCACCGACCTCCTGCCTCGAATCCACCCCTCCGCCAACCCCCCTGCCGGAGGAGCAGGGTCCTGAAGAAATACTCCTCGGCGCCACCGCCCAGCGCGCGGTCATCGCGCGGGTCGAGTATCCGGCAGGCACGACGGTCGATTCCGCCCTTGCCGGCACCGCTGCGGTGCAGCGGCTCTGGGTCCTCGGTCTCGACATCGAAACCTTCGCAAAGACATGGCTTCAGGACGTATTCGGCAGCCCTCTGCAGAGAGTGCCGATCGCTGACGGCCGCTTCCTCGCGGGCATCGTCGCCGGCGGCGGCGTCTGGCTGGCCGACCTGGACGACAATTCCACGCGGCAACTGCCCCTCGACGACCCCTCCGGATCCCTTCAATTATGGGCCATTCGCGATCCCTGGCTCATCGGCAGCGACGCCGCCGGCCCCTTCGCTCTGCACCTGACCTCCCTGCAGCGCGTGAACCTCCCCGCCGGCATCAGACCCTCCCCCGTGGTCATCGACCCGACGTACCTGGGCTTCCTCCAGGCCGCGCCCGGATCCGCCGAATCCGCCCCGGTCGACATTCAGCTCATGAATCTCATCTCCGGCCAGGTGTTCACCCTGGCCGCCGGTGCCGACGCCGACGCTACCCAACTGTTCATGCAACCCGACCAGCTCACCTACGTCCAGTACGACAAGGGCGAGGACGCCTACTACATTCGCGTACGCAGCTTCAGCACGGGCCTCTCAACCATCGAAATGCGGGTGCCCGCCACCCCCGTTCCCGGCGAATTCCTCCATCTGGCCGACGTGAGTCTGCACGGCTACCTCATGATCCAGGACGTGCTGAGCCCGGTGCGCACGCCATCCGAGCGGCTGGTCAATATCCGGCGCAGCGGAGAACGGGAGATGATCCACGAATATGGCCTGAATACCCCCCACCCCAGAGGGCAGCCGCGCTTCGCCGGATCCTGGCTGATCTGGGTCGATCAGGAGGACGGGGCCTGGTCCTTCAGCAACGTGGTCACCCTGACGAGCCGGCGTGATTACCTGTTCCGGGGCGTGCAGTAGGCTCCCACTCATCGCTGGGCGAGCAGGGTCGGTTGATCGGTGAACCGCACCTTGACGCCGACGTCCACCATCTTGCCCAGCCGCACCGCATCCCAGTTCGCGAGCCGAAAGCACCCGTGCGACCCCGTTTTGCCGATCAGTTCCGGGTTCGGGGTTCCGTGCATGCCGTACCCCGGCAGGCTCAGCGCCACCCAGCACCGGCCCACCGGATTCCGCGGACCCGGCGGGACCGTCAGCGGCCCGGGAACCCATTCCTTGACTTCGGGCCACATCTCCGGCCGGAACGTGTACGTCGGATCCATCGCCACTCCGACCACCCGCGCCTCGCCCTTCGGACGCTTCGACTTGTCCTTGGCGATCGAACAGTGAAACAACGCGACCAGTTTGTTGTCCCGACCGATCACCCGGATCGTTTTCTCGGCCAGATTGACATCGATGCGCTCGGCCCGGGGAAGCGACTCGGGCGACGACACCGCCGGCACCACGACCTGGTCCCCCGCACGCATCCGGTTGATGCTCCTGCCCGGATTGAGCGTCGCCAGCAGATGCGTCGCGCAGTGGAACTTCTCGGCGATCACGTTCTCCAGGGCTTCGTGTCCCAGCCGCGAGAGCTTGCTCTTCTCTTTCCAGCTCGACGGCACCGGGCCGATCTCGCTGAGATCCGCCGGGGTGATCGTGTAGCGCCCCAGCACGGTGTCGGGATCGACCTGCAGCGCCTGCGCCGTGGCATCGTTGAGACGCCCGGTGATCGGCAGTCCCCGCACCCGCTGGAACTCCTGAGTGGCCAGAATCGTTTTGGGGCCGACCCGACCGTCGATCAGACCCGGCGAGAATCCCACGCGGTCCAGCGCCACCTGCCAGGCGAGTTGCTGGCGGAGGCTGTCTTCTGCTGGGCTGACGGCCGGAGGCGCGGCCTGACTTGTACCCCCGGAAATCAGCAATACTGTAATAAGCAAACGCACAGGTGACGACATACGACCTCCCTGTCTGACCCACCGCGCGGGTCTCTGCCGTGCCTATCGACACATGGCGGGCGTTTTCTTGGGACCAAGATCATACCGGCCGCCCTCCCGCCTGTCATCCCGCCCGCCCTACGTCCGAAAATGATAATCCCGGATTCAGCCTCGCCGGCCCCCCAACGCACCCCATGGCAATCGCAAAAACCGTCGCACACTCGCCAGTTGCCCCTCGGCTGGCCCACAGACATGCACCGGCACGCCGCCCCCGGGCTTCGGGGGCGTTTCCTGCCCCCTGTCCGCGTCCGCGGAGATGGGTAGCTCATGTCGCTCGCCCCGCCGGTCGATCTTGACTGAGACGCCGTCCCCTCCCAGCCGGGTCGGACGTCCGGATCCCACACTCTATGGAGCTGTACCAGCCATGGAAGCCTTCGTGGAATTCCTCAGCGAACGTGACGCCATCTCCGCCACCATCGCCAGGCGCCTCGCCGGCCGCCACTACGTCCGCGAGCCGATTGGCATGATCGCCGTCGGCCACGGCCTCCTCAATCCCGCCCAGGTCGACCTCGTCCTCGACCGGCAGCGAGAATGCCGCGACCGGTTCGGCGAAATCGCCGTCCAGCTCCGCCTGCTCACCGGAGAGCAGGTCGATGTGCTTGTGAAGATTCAGGAGTTCCGTACCTCCTGCGAAATTGCCGAAGTGCTGGCCCTCTCCCACGCCATGACCATCGAAGATGCCGCCCGCCACGTCGGCGCGTTCCTCACCCGCGACCGCGAGGCCAATGCCATGGCCGCCCAGCCATAGCACCCGGCCATCCGTCCCATCCTCTGCGCGTCTGTGCAGAATGGACCCCCGACAGAGCCCGAAGCACAAGCGAGGGGCCCACGGGATGTACCTCGCAAATGCGCAAGGCCTCACCCTCGCCCTGGGATCACTCCCGGATTGCCGTCCCCGCCGCTTTGCCCGCATAATGAGCCGCGCAACCAGGAGCTTTCACCATGCGCGCACGAACCTCGACGGCCATCCTTTCTCTTTCCGCAATCATCGCCGCCCCGGCCCCGGCCGCCGACAGCCCGCCCGCACAGCTCATCCCGTACGGTGCGATGCACATGAGCACCATCTCCCACTGGCAGCACTACCTCCCGCCGATCGACGAGTGGGCCGCCTGGATCGAGAAGGACATCGCCAGCATGAAGCAGGTGGGCATGAACTCCATCGCCCTGCACGTCGACTGGTACGACATCGAGGTCGCCCCCGGCCAGTACGATTTCACCCGCCTCGACCGTTTGATCGACATCGTCGAGCGCCACGGCCTCAAGGCTCTGCTCTGGCCCTGGCCCGAGCTCCAGCCTGACTGGGTCCCCGCACGCGTTCCCGGCAGCGAGTGGCTCGCGGCCGACGGCTTGCGGCCCGGACCGTCCTGCTGGGATCATCCCCGGGTGCGGGCGATGATCGAGCGGTTCATCCGCACCACTGTGGCACGCTACAAAAACCGCCCCTGCCTCCTGGCCTGGGACGTCGGCGCCGAAGCGGGCATCTGGGTAACCTCCGCCGGCCCCATTGATCAACCCGCGACCCCGCGCCTGTACTGCTACTGCCCGCACACCGTCGAGAGATATCGCGACTGGCTCAAGGGTAAATACACCAGCCTGGCCCGGCTCAACGAAACCTGGGCCAGCTACTACACGGAATGGTCGCAGATTCAGCCCGTCCGCACCGGCATCTTCGAACGCGCTCAGCCCGTCTGGCTCGACTGGCGGCAATTCATGCTCGCCAACACCGCCGATTTCCAGCGGCTCAAGGCCGAAACCGCCCGCCAGGCCGACCCCAACCACCCCATCACCGCCCATGTCGGCGGCTACGGCTGGGCCTACGTCCACGCCTGCACCGACGAGTACGCGATCGCCAGACATTTCGACATCTTTGGCCTCTCATTCTTCCCCTTCTGGCTCGAACGCAGCTTCGGCCGCTACGACGCGTTCATGGGCGGAATGCAGCTCGACGGAACCCGATCGGCCAGCGGCGGAAAACCGATGTGGGTGGAGGAACTACAGGGCGGCCCCAGCGTTTACGGCATGGACTACCGTTCTCGCTTCCCCTCGCCGGGCGACATCCGCTTGTGGGTCTGGCAGTCGATCGCCCACGGAGCCACCGGCATCTTCTACTGGAACTGGCGTCCCGAGACCACCGGCATCGAAGCCGGCGGCTTCGGACTCGTCAACTACGACGGCAGTCTCACCGACCGCGCGCAGGAAGCCGGCCGCCTGGGCCGGGAACTCGGCAACCACGCCCGCCGATTGATCGCCAGCAGGCCCGTCCCGGCGCAGATCGCGATCCTCCACGATCCCCGCACCTTCCTCCTCGCCCACGGCGACCGCGACGGCGGCATCTACTCCGCCAGCCTCAGGGCCATTTACAGGGCCCTGTTCACCGCCAATCTGCCCGTCGATTTTCTTGTGCCCGAGCAGCTCCCGACCGAGATCCTCAACCGCTACGCGATCATCTACCTGCCGTTCAACTACGTTCTCAGCAGCGACGACGCCCGCCACCTCGCCCGTTACGTCGACAACGGCGGCACCCTCTTCGCCAGCCTGTTCTGCGGCCTCAAGGACGAGCGGTCCTTCGTCTACGAGACCGTGCCAGGCGCAGGCTTGCACGAGGTCCTGCACGTCCGCCAGGTGCAGGTCGATCCCGTCGGCGTCCCACCCCTCAAGATCACCCAGGCCGATGAGGCAATCCCCTCTCTGCCCGTCGGAAGCGAGCTTCCCGTGTATCGCTGGCAGGAGCGCCTTGAGCTTGTCGGCGATGCCCGCGTGCTGGCCACTTTCCACGACGGCCAACCCGCCATCGTCGCCGGCCGATACGGCGAGGGGAAGACCCTCTACGCCGGAACCCTCCTGCCGCTGGCATACGATCACAAGAACGATGCGAACATCCGAAAGCTGCTGCTCGACGCGGCCGCCTGGGCCGGGGTGGAAAGCCCCGTCTCCATCCGCCGCGAGCCGCCCGAAGCCGACCTCGAGGCCCGCGTCCTCCAGGACGGGCAGGGCGGCCGACTCCTGGTCCTGCTCAACCACGCCTGGAGCCCCACCACCGGCACGATCGTCATGAAAAACGCCCGAAACGCCTCAAATCTGCTCACCGGCCAGGCCGTGCCCGTGAACCAAAGCCCCGCCGGCCCCGCCTTTCCCTTCAACCTGCCCGCCCGCGACGTGCTCGTCTTGAGCGTTGAATAGCGAGATCGAAATGAACGCTCGCGCCTCTCGACACGACAGACGACGCATGGCAACCGCGTGCGGCAGTGCGTCCCCTTCCGACGCTTGCGCGTTTCACAGGCTGTGGTACGCTTCACGAAGAATCTGGATATTGCGTGCGTTGGCGACCGGCTGATCACCCGGCAGCGTTGTCCCCGGATCCGCTTTCGCAAAGCCGTACAGCCCGTACTTGCGCGCGTCGACCCTCTTCCACGCCGTCGCGTCGTGGCCTTCCCATCCGCAGAGGTTCTGCACGATGAGCGTGTCCGGGCCGACCTGCCCGCCGAGGAATTCGAGCGACTCGAGCTCCGGTGACTCGTTGAGCACCCAGTCCACCTCCTGGAGCAGCGGATGATTCCGCCACAGGGTGTACTCGTCTTTGACAATCGGGTGATTGGTCCAGATCACAACCGGCCGGGTGGCTCGAACGACCCGGCGGATATGCCGCCACGCCCGCGCGATCGCCAGCCGATCGAAACGCAGCATGTCCTCACCGGTGACACGGCCCGACTCAGGAAACGGCACACTCAGCAGCTCGCGATACATCTGCTTCTCGCAATCGAGCCAGTTCTTGTGCTGCGTGGGCCGCACCCAGTCAATCATGAAACCGTCGATGTTCACTTTCCTGAGCACGTCCTCGATGCCGCGGCAGAAGTAGTCAAGATACTCCAGCGTCAGCGGGATCTTGATGTAATCGGAGTCGTCGTGATGCACGCGGTCGGTGTGGCGGGCCTCCCAGTAAGGATTCGCGCCCAGGCAGAAATAGCCCATCACCTTCATGCCGGCCCGGTGCCCCAGGTCGGCCATGTCGCCCAGAAAGTTGGGACGCTGGAGACCCGGCGTGACCGGCGCGACGCCGCTCGGGTACCACGCGTAGCCGTTGTAGCTCACGCAGAACGTCTGAATCACATTGGCCCCGAGGTCCCGGTACCAGCGGACGTGCTCGGCGGGATCGGCCTGCGCATACATACCGGGCGGCGATGCTCCGCCCTCGCCCCAGTTGAAGTCGACGCAGAACGCCTTCACCGGCAGGGACCATCTTCGCGACGGCTGACTCACCGGCGCCGAAGCCGGGGTTGTCTCCGCCTGCGCAAGCCCTGCCGCTGCGATCGCCCCCGCCCCCCTGATCAGTAATTGTCGGCGGCCCATCGCACCGGTCATGTGGATCTCCTGTAAGCTCTCACACTCCGGAGGTGTTGCAGACGGCGCTCTCGAAGAACCCCGGGTACACGCGGGGCCGGCGCTTTCGGCGTTGATAGGCACGCGCCAGATCCAGGAAGATCTCCACGTCGCGGTCGGTATTCGCCGCAATCCCGTCAAAGTAGAACATGCGGATGGGCAGGTCCTCGTGGGCGGTGCTCACCGACGGGTACACCGCCTCGCAGATGATGCCGTTCATGCACGTGAACGGGCTGATGTCGATGATCCCGTCGGCCCCCTTGCCGTACAGGTAGATGGCCTTGCCCACGCTGAGCACCATCTCGCCCAGGCTGCCCTCCCAGGGCAGGTACGGCCGCGAGAGTTCCAGCACCTCGCGGATATCGTGCGGCTCCTCATACCCGCGCAGGTCTTCGGCCAGCGGCGCCATTATCGCATGTTCGTACCGCCGCTGGATGTGCCCCTTGATCATCACCTTGAGCATCTCGACGCTGAGCCGGCCCTTCTGCCGGCCGGCCGTATACCGCTGCATCCGGTGGACGTACCAGATCCACTCCGACACATCCGAGATCCAGCACTCTCCCCCGTGCTGCTCGATGCTGCGGATCAGCTCATTGTTACTGAAGGTGTTCAGCCGGCAGAAGATCTCGCCGACCAGGCCGATCAGCGGCCGGTCCCTCGTATAGCGGGCCGGAACGCGCCGGAACCGGTCGCGCATCCGCCGCACCGCATCCACCATCGCCGCCAGCCGGCGCGCGGGCCTCACCCCCGGCCGGGACAGGATCGCCTCAAAATCTCGCACGCTCTCCTCAAACACCGCATCCGCATCGCCCGCATGCGTCTCGTACGGCCGGGTCTTCAGCAGAAATCGGAAGACCACGTCGTTCGCCAGCACCCCCATCCAGGCGTTGCGCATGAAGTCGTTGTGGGGAATGCCGAACTCGGCGTAGCCGTCCTTGCAGTCGGGCGAGAGGACCAGCGTCTCCGGATACCCCATTTCCTCGAGCACCTGCCGCAGGTAAGGCGCATATTGCCCGAACCGGCAGGGCCCCGACGACGTGGGCATCAGAAAGGCCGTCCGGGCCGGGTCAAAGCCCGGCGCCCGGCACACCTTCACGAAATCGCCCAGCGTGATCCGGTGCGGCAGACACTCCTCGCCGCTGGCGAACTGACTCCCCAGTTCGAGCGTCTGCGCATCCGAGTCGGGCGCCGGCCGGGCATCCACCCCGTACGACCGGAACACCGCGGCAATCATCCGGGAACCGGCGTAAGCCATTTGCGGGACGTGGACCGTCCGGCCGGCCAGGCTTCGACATTCGGCTTGCCTTTTGCACGTCGCCACCATCGCAGAATCCCCTTGCTGTCCAGGTATGCCTCGCACCGGGTCATCATGCCGGCATCGTTGGAGTGCCCGTCGAACTGGAGCGTCAGGAACGGCCTGCGGCTGGCCTTCCGCATGAAGCCCTTGACGAACGAGTCCGGCCCGCACTTGAAATTCGTGATGTAGATGATGTGCAGATTGGGATAGCGGGCCACCAGCTTGCCCGCGGCCAGGATCTTTCGGCCGTAGTCCCAGAACATGTTGTCATTCACGTCCCGCACGTCGATATCCGCCAGCGGCAGGGCATCGATCGGAATGACGTTGACCCCGTAGTAGTCGCGCAGCTTCCTGCCGACCGCAAGGTTCACCCCGGGGTCGTGGATGTTGTATGGCCGGCCCACCAGCACCATGCCCGGCTCACCGGTGCGGGCGAGCGTCTCCAGTGCGGAAACCCCCGCCTGCTCGTACTCCCGTTTGAACGCATCCTGCACGGCCTGGCCCTTCTCGTAGGCTCGCCGGACCGTCAGGGCCGACACCCCCAGCGGCGAAAGGGCCGCGATCAGCTCCCGGCAGACGTCGCCGGGGCCGTCCCGGAAGCGAAGGGTGGGGCAGAGAATCCGATCTTGCCAGCTCTGAAAGGCCGGCGACTGCCGGATGACGAACGGCAGCGTCTGCCCCCACGGACAGACGTGGCTGTTGCTCTCCATGAACTTCGTGGCCGCCGAGAGGACATTGGGCAGCCAGAGATAATCGACCCCCTTGGTCACCAGGTCCGCCACGTGGCCGTGAGCCACGACCATCGGGAAGCACGGCTCGGCCACCACGTGATTCAGCCCCGCCTTCACCCTGCGGACATCCGTCGGCTCCGAGAGCACCACCTTGAAACCGCATTCCCGGAAAAACCGCCGCCACAGCGGTAACTGGTCGAGCGTATACATGGTCAGCGGGATTCCCACCGACCGCGCCACGCCCGCCGGGTCCGGAGTGTCATCCCGGTTCAGAAGCTGCTGGCGGAGCGCCAGCAGGTCCGGAATGGTGGCCTGCCGCGTCGTCCGCGCCCGTTTGCGGTAGCGGTCCGAGCACTTGTCCCCCCAGTACGTCTTCTCGCCCTCCACGTCGAACTCCTGCACCGCGCAGGTGTTCCCGCACCCGCGGCAGGTGAACTCGCGGAGCGTGTATTCCACCTGGCTCATGTTGAAGCCGCGGAAACGCGTGCCGGCCCCCGTCGCCGCGATCTTCTCCCGCGCCACCATCGCCGCTCCGATCGCCCCCAGGATCGCATTATGCGGCGGCACGATGATCTGCTTGCCGCAGACCTTGCTGAATGCCGCGGCCACCGCGTCGTTGCAGGCGGTCCCCCCCTGAAAGAAGATGCACTCGCCCACCGGCCGGCCCCGCACCACCCGGTTGATGTAGTTGTACACCACCGAATACGCCAGACCCGCGATCACGTCCTCCCGCTTCGCCCCGCGCTGCATACACGTGTTGACATCGCGCTCCATGAAAACGGTGCAGCGCTCACCCAGCCGGATCGGCGCCTTCGAACTGAGGGCCAGCTCGGCGAATTCCCCCTTGATCGATACGCCCAGCTCCGCCGCCCGCTCCTCGAGGAAGCTCCCCGTCCCCGCCGCGCAGGCCTCGTTCATGGTGAAATCGACGACGACGGTTTCCGCAGAGTCGCCGCCCTCGGACGCCAGGCTGATGTATTTGCTGTCCTGCCCGCCGATTTCGAAGATCGTATCGGGCCGCCGGCCGATCAGGCGGTCGCCGATGAACGTCGCCCCCGTCTTGTGACACGTGATCTCATCACAAATGGCATCCGCGCCCACAAGCTCCCCGATCAGTTCCCGGCCGCTGCCCGTGGTGCCCACGCCGCAGATGCGCACGCGCAGGCCGCCGCCTTCGTCCGCCGGGCGGGCCAGCACCTCCGCCAGCTCGGTCAGGCATCGCGAGACCACTTCGATCGGCCGGCCGTCCGTCCGCGTGAAAATGCTGTCAATCACTGCCCCGTAGGTATCGATCACCACCAGCTTGGTGCCCACCGACCCGACATCGATGCCCAGGTACGCCTCCACCACCCGGTTGTCCGCGGGGAATCGATACTCCTCCGCCCGGTCGCGCAGGAGCAGCACGTCGGCAAGATCCAGCGGCGCCGTTGTCGGAAACTGTCGGCCGTCGGCCCCCACCGCCTGCTGCAGCCGGGCAAGCTGACGCGCGAAGGGGAATGCCTCCCCGTTGCCGGACGCCGTTCCGCCCGCCGCAATCAGCGCCGCTCCCACCGCCGCCAGCGATTCAGCCGCTTCGGGGACAAACAGTTCATCCTCCCGGAGCCCGAACGCCTCGCGCAGCTCCCGGACCACCGCCGTATTCGCCGAAACACCCCCCAGAAACGCAACCGGAGCCCGCGGCGTCCGGCCTTTCACCACCGCCGACCTGTAGTTCGTCGCCACCGCCTTGCACAGCCCACGCAGCACCTCCGGCGGGGTAAAGCCCTTCTGCTGCGCGTGGATCATGTCGCTCTTGGCGAACACCGAGCACCGCCCCGCGATCTGCGCCGAGCGCCGGGCGTTCTCGACGATCGCCCCCACCTCCTCGATCGCGTAGCGCAGCCGCCCCGCCTGCTGGTCCAGGAAGGCCCCCGTGCCGGCCGCACAGTCGCCGTTCGCGGAGTAATCCAGGATGTTCAGGCCGCCGCCTGAGGGGTCCGGATCCAGAGAGATGTACTTGCTGGTTTCACCACCCATCTCGAAAACCGTGCGAACCTGCGGGTGCAGCAGGCCCACCGCCCGGGCGATCGCCTGGAACTCGTTCACCCGCCGCACACCGAGCGCGTCGGCAACCAGCTTCGAGCCCGAACCGGTCAGCATCACCCCGCAAATCGCCTCCGGGGGGATCTCCCTCAGCAGCTCCTCGAGCAGGCGCCCGACGGCCTCGAGGGGCCGCCCGACCGTGCGCCGATAGCCTCCGGCCCACACCGCCGGCTGGCCGTCCAACCCCGCCCGCAGCAATCGCAGATTCTCCAAGGTGGGAGCAGCCGTCGCGGATCCCGACCGGTCGGACGCTTCCCCCGGCTGCACCGCCAGGGCCGCCTTGACGCCAATCGCACCGACATCGACGCCCAGATATGCTCTCATGTCAACACCACCGGCTCATCGCATCCGAATGCCGCCTCCGCATCGCGCAAACCCGCTGCCGCCCGGGCTCGCGCCGGCCACCGCGCTCACGCGGCCTTCGGAGAGGACTTCGGATGCCTCAGATATGCTCAGGCCAAACGTGTTGGCGGAAGCCTGCTGCAAAATCATGCCGCCTGGCCGCGCAGGCCGGGTTCGGCTCTGCCGCGAATTCGCCCGGTCTGCTCATCCTCAACACCGCGCCGCACTCGAACTTCCCGACCGCGGCCTCCCGGGCAGCCACCGCGACCGACGTTGGCAGAAGCACAGACAAGCCGTCAAAACCACCGTGCCAACAGCTCACGACAATACCCGACGATCAGCCCCCCTGGCAAACCGCCCGCCCCCTCCCGGTGCACAAGGGATTCCACCAGCCTCACCAAATCAGACCCCGTCGCGCATCGCACAGATCGCCGGCCAGCCCCCCATCTCAGATCTCAAATCTCATATCCACACGATGGACAGGTTCCGCACCTCGACGTGGCTCCCAGTCTCCCTGCATGCGTGCGTGGTGGCCCCCGCCAACTCCCCACCACTGCGTCGGCTCAGGGTTCTCCGCGCGGACAGCCCCGCGCCGCCGCCGGAATCGTCACACCATCACAACCCCACTCATCATCGCCGGTGTGGCGAACCGAACGCTTCACGGCGGCGAAGACATGAACCGCCATCGTTCGAACCGCCTGCTTCTGGGGTGCCGCCCCGTCAAGCCCGCGGCAGGTCGCCGTCGCCTTTGGTCGGAAGCTTCGTCACCCGCATGAGGGCCAGATCGACGCTCCGGGCGCACTCGCGGCCTTCGCTGATCGCCCACACCACCAGCGACTGACCCCGCCGCAGGTCGCCGCACGCATACACGCCCGGTACGCTCGTCGCGTAGCTCTTCTCATTCGCCTTGACGTTGCCGCGGTCGTCAAGCTCGCAGCCGAGCTGCGCGACGATGCCGTTCGTCTCGGGCCCCAGAAACCCCATCGCCAGCAGAACCAGGTCCGCCGGCCACGTCCGCTCGCTGCCGGGCACCTCCACCATCCGCGGCGGGCCGCCGTTGCCCTGCACGAACTCCACGTTCACCGTCACCAGGCTCGTGACGCGGCCTTCCTGCCCGTTGAACCGCTTGGTCAGGATGCTCCAGTGCCGGTCGCACCCCTCCTCGTGCGAGGAGCTGGTGCGCAGCTTCATCGGCCAGTACGGCCAGGGCTGATGCGACGGCCGGCCCTCCGGCGGACGCGGCAGCAGTTCGAACTGCGTGACGCTCCGGGCCTGCTGCCGGTTCGACGTGCCCACGCAGTCCGAACCGGTGTCTCCGCCCCCGATCACGATCACGTGCTTACCCGTCGCAAGAATGTCCTGGTGGTGATCGCTGAACCACCAGCCCTCCCGGCTCGACGGCCGGAACGCCACGTCGTCCCCCGCCACGCGCTTGTTCTGCTGCGGCAGGAACTCCATCGCGAAATGAATGCCCTCCAGCTCGCGCCCGGGAATCGGCAGATCGCGCGGCCGGGTGGCTCCTCCCGCCAGCACGATCGCGTCGAAATCCCGCCGGAGCTCGTCCGCCTTGATGTCCACCCCGACGTGGACCCCCGCCCGGAAGACCACCCCTTCGGCCTCCATGATCTTCAGCCGCCGGTCGATCGTCCATTTCTCCATCTTGAAGTCGGGGATCCCGTACCGCAGCAGCCCGCCGAGCCGGTCGGCCCGCTCGAACACCGTGACGCTGTGCCCGGCCCGATTGAGCTGATCCGCCGCGGCCAGCCCCGCCGGCCCCGACCCCACCACCGCAATCCGCCTGCCCGTCCGCCGCGCCGGCGGCTGCGGCACGATCCAGTTCTCGCTGAACGCCCGCTCGACGATCGACACCTCGATGTTCTTGATCGTCACCGGCGGCTCGATGATCCCCAGCACGCACGCTTCCTCGCACGGCGCGGGACACACCCGCCCGGTGAACTCGGGGAAGTTGTTCGTGCTGTGCAGGAAGTCCATCGCCCGCCGCCACTCTCCCCGGTACACCAGGTCATTCCAGTCCGGAATGATGTTCCCCAGCGGACAGCCCGTGTGGCAGAACGGCACCCCGCAGTCCATGCACCGCGCACCCTGCTCGGCCAGCCGCGCCACCGGCAGCGACAGCGTGAACTCCCGGTAGTTCTGCACCCGCTCCTCCGGCGGAAGCTCCGGAAACTTCTCACGCCGGTATTCCTTGAAGCCGGTCGGTTTACCCATTGGCCACCCCCACCAGCTCCCCGGCCGGCTCACGGCTCTCCTCGTCGCGGCGCCGGGCCATCTCCTCGAGCACCCGCTTGTAGTCGATCGGCATCACCTTCACGAACCGCGGCAGATACTCCTCCCAGTTCTCCAGGATCCGCCGCGCCACCGTGCTGTGGGTGTACCGCTGGTGCTTCTCGATCATGTCTCGCAGCTCGGCGATGTCCTCCGCGTCGCTGACCGACTCGAGCTCAACCATGTCGGTGTTGCAGCGGTATTCGGCAAAATCCCCCTCTTCATCCAGAACGTACGCGACCCCGCCGCTCATGCCCGCCGCGAAGTTGCGCCCCGTCGGCCCCAGGATGACCGCCCGGCCGCCCGTCATGTACTCGCAGCCGTGATCGCCCACGCCCTCGACCACCGCCCGCACCCCGCTGTTGCGCACGCAGAACCGCTCGCCCGCCAGCCCGCGAACGTACCCCTCTCCGCTCGTCGCCCCGTAGAACGCCACGTTGCCGATCGTGATGTTCTCTTCGGGCACGAACGTCGCCCGCCGCGACGGATAGACGATCACCTTCCCGCCCGAGAGACCCTTGGCGAAGTAGTCGTTCGCGTCGCCCTCGACCTCCATGGTCATGCCCCGCGGCACGAACGCCGCAAAGCTCTGACCGGCCGATCCGGTGAACTTGAAGTGAATCGTGTCGTCGGGCAGCCCCTCGCCGCCCCATCGCCGCGTCACCTCGCTGCCCGTGATCGTCCCCACCGTCCGATGGATGTTCCGGATCGGCAGCTCATGCCGCACTTTCCGCCCGTCCTCGATCGCCGGGCGGGCCAGCTCCAGAAGCACCCGCATGTCCAGCGACTTCCCGATCCCGTGGTCCTGTGCCTGCGTCTGATAGGTGCCGATGTGCGGCGGTACCTCGGGCTTGTACAGGATCTTCGAGAAATCCAGGCCCCGCGCCTTCCAGTGCGCCACCGCCCGGCGCGTATCGAGCCGGTCAACTCGCCCCACCATCTCCTCGATCGTCCGGAAGCCGAGCTTGGCCATGATCTGACGCAGCTCCTCGGCCACAAAAAACATGAAGTTGATCACGTGCTCGGGCTTGCCCGCGAATTTCGCCCGCAGCTCCGGATCCTGCGTCGCCACGCCCACCGGGCACGTGTTCAGATGGCACTTGCGCATCATGATGCAGCCCGAGGCGATCAGCGGCGCCGTCGCAAAGCCGAATTCCTCAGCCCCCAGCAGGCACGCAACAGCCACGTCGCGTCCCGTCTTGAGCTGCCCGTCCACCTCGACGCGGATCCGGCTGCGCAGATCGTTGACCACCAGCACCTGGTGCGTCTCGGCCAGGCCCAGCTCCCACGGCAGACCCGCGTGCTTGATCGACGTGAGCGGCGAAGCCCCCGTCCCCCCGTCGTGCCCGCTGATCAGCACGACGTCGGCCTTGCCCTTCGACACGCCCGCCGCCACCGTCCCCACGCCCACCTCGGCCACCAGCTTCACGCTCACCCGCGCCTCGCGGTTCGCGTTCTTG
>CAZQEN010000112.1:0-20247 GCA_964591605.1 uncultured Planctomycetales bacterium | reverse complement strand
GCCGGAGAGGATCGCTTCGACGGTGGCGGCGACGCCGCAGTCGTCCTGGGCGGGGGCGTGCCAGCGGGCGGCCTGCCGGACACGCTCGATCGCGTTCCCCATGGCCACGCCCAGGCCCGCCTCGCGGATCATCTCCAGATCGTTCACGTCGTCACCGATGGCCACGATCCGTTCGCGCGGGATACCCAGGCGGGCGGCCACCTGCATGATGCCGTACCACTTGTTGACCGGGGGTGCGAAGCACTCCACCACGTGCAGCCGGTAATTGGGGGCGTAGATGGGGTTGAATTTCATCTGGCTCGGGGAGAATTCGCTCGCGAGAGCGGCCACGGTCTCGTTGATGTGCTGCGGCTGATCGACGATGCCGATGCGCACCGGATCGAAGCCGCGGGGCGTCCAGCGGTCGACCTGTTCGGACCGCGCGGGGGCGAGGCGGAGGAACTGCTCGTACGCTTCGACGTTGCGCATACCGCGGACCAGTTCATAGTCAAGGCCGCCGGTCTGGCTGGCGTCGTAGAGCAGGAGCACGGGGTAGCCGCGCTGCGAGAAATACTGCACGAGGCGGGAGGCGAGCTCCGGTTCGAGCGGGGTGCGGTGCAGCGTCTTGCCGCTGGGCAGCTCGGTGACGATGGAGCCGAAGGCGAAGATGCCGCGGTCTGAGTCGAGGCCGAGCTGGTCGATCACGCCGCGGGTCTCGGTGTAGGAACGTCCGGTGCAGAGGCAGACGGTGAGGCCGGCCTCGTGCGCGCGGTGGAGGGCCTGGCGGTTGGCGTCCGGGAGTTGATTCCGGGAATCGAGCAGTGTGCCATCCACGTCGATGGCGATGAGTCGGTATTCGGATGTCATTCGGGCAGCCTAGCAAAGCCGTCGCGGGGGGACAAGAACGGCCGCGGGGCCGAGTCGAACCGGACCGGGCAATTCTTCCGGGTAGCGGCCGCCGGTTGTGGTGCTGGCGTCCTGCCTGCATGTGCAGCCGAGACGGCTGCACCACAATGTCGGCCGGAGTTCGCGGAAGAATTGCCGCGCCCGTCGAACTGGAGGGGCGGAGCGGCGGAAGACCGGACGGGCCTCGTCAGTAACAGCTCCGGATGTGGATCGGGCTGAAATAGTGGTGGAGGATCGCCTCGGCCGTGTGCCCCTGCAGGGCCATGCCCAGCGCGCCGATCTGGCAGAGGCCGGCTCCGTGGCCCCAGCCCGCCCCGATCAGCTCGATCGTGGTCGGCAGGCCTGCGTCGTCGCGCTGGATGCGGACGACGAAGGCGCTGCTGTAGAGAAAGCTGGGGTGAAGTGCGTCGCGGATGGCGTATTCGGTGTGCACGTCGATCGAGCGCGAGTGGCCGGCGGGGTCGCGATAGTCGATCCGCAGTTGTTTGGCGCGGCCGGAGTCGCCACGGGCGACGACGGTGAGATCGGTCAGCGTCCCCAGGGGGTCGGCGGGCCGGCTCGAGAAGAACTTTCGACGCAGCACCTCTTCGAGCTGGTCGCGCGAGTATCGGATGGTCCATCGGAAGTGGCCGCCGCCGTCGTCGACCTTGCCCAGGTAGCGCGGGAGGTCGCGCTCCGGGACGACGGCGGGGCTGCAGAACACATCCGCCTGGCGAAGCCAGTCGCCAGTCAGGTATTCCTCGAGATCGGCCTCGCGGAGGGGGAAGAACCGGCGTGCCGACGAGGCGGGGGGGGCATCGATTGCCGGGCGCTGGCCGGCTTTTCGCACGTTCCAGACGTGCTCGGGCGACTCGATGATTCCGCCGCAGTTCTTGGAGTAGTTGGCGTCGATGATCCTCTGCTGGGATTCGTCGAGGATGATCTGGCCGCGGGTGGAGCGGACGGCGTCGATGACGGTTGGGGTGATGTCGAGCGTGCCCTGATACCGCTGGCAGCAGTCGTCGTTGCAGCGGTCGATCCCGTGGGATGAGTGCTTGTCCTCGGTGTGGGCCAGGACCCAGGATCGTGCGACGATGCACTGGCTGCGCAGGAACTCGAGGGGGCAGTCACCGCTCATTTCCGCGGCGATCACTCCGGCCAGATAAGTCTCGAGCGGCAGTTCGTTGATGGCGAGCAGATGCGACCCGGCGGCGTGGAACTCGAAGGCTCCGCAGAAGGTCGGGTCGATTCGCCGCTCCCAGTGAAAGCCGCGGCCGGCGACGACACCGAAGAGCTGCAGGCCCTGCCCGCGGACCAGCGGAGAGGGATCGCACGGCTCGAGGCGCAGGCGGGCAGCGGCGCCGATCGGCCGGGCGCCCACGTGGAGCGAGACCACGTCCGAATCGGCGCGTAGCTCGACCTGCCCTCCGCGGACCTGCTCAGGGCTTGCCAGTCCGTCGATCCGGTGGGGCGCGTCGGGGATACGCACCTGGAGGGTGGGCAGGCGATCGGCGGGCAGGACAATTCCCACACGGATGAGCGGTTCTGCCCGTGTCGCGATCGTCCAGTCGGTCAGGCTCGGATGGGTCGTATCGGGCGGATTCATGTTGGCATCCCACCTCTCTCGGGCGCGGAGCAGGATCGGCGACCTGCGGCGAGCCGCGATGGCCCTCATGGCATGCGGCATGCTGAATTGTTCGCCCAGGTCGCAGGTGCGTCGATGTTACCCGGCGGTCCCCTTGCGATAAAGCCCTGTCAACACGGAATCTGCGGCAGAGGTTGGAGGGCGGTCCCTGCCCGGCGGATTGGGTCGGGCGCGGGGTCGGCTCACGCGCGTCAGCGTGATCTGCCACAGTCCGACCGGAGTCTCACATGAACCTGTCCACCGATCACGCCGCGTGGCTCAAGGGCGGCACGGCCGAATGTCACAAGCTCGATGTCTATCCGGAGCGAGCGTACCGGATGATTCTGCTCGGGGCACCCGGGACAGGGAAGGGGACTCAGGCGCAGTTGCTCTGCGAGCGTTTCGGCTGCTGCCATCTGTCGACAGGCGATGTCTTCCGGGCGGCCAAATGCGTTGATCCGCAGAACGTGTCGCCCGTGATGCAACGGGCCCTGGGATACATGCAGCGGGGCGAGCTGGTTCCCGACGAGATCGTGATTGACCTGGTGGGCGAACGGTTGACCTGCCTCAAATGCGACTATGGTTTTCTGTTCGACGGTTTTCCACGCACGGTGGCGCAGGCCGAGTGCCTGGACCAGATGTTCGCGAAGGTCGGCATCGTGCTTGATGCGGTGGTCAGCTATGAGCTGCCGACGCAGGAGGTGATCGATCGACTCAGCGGGCGCCGGACCTGCCGCGGGTGCGGGGCGACGTACCACGTCAAGAACAAGCCGTCGTTACGCGAGGGTGCGTGCGATGCGTGCGGCGGAGAGCTGTACCAGCGCGTGGACGACAAGGCGGAGACGATCCGGGTGCGTCTGCAGGAATACGAGAAAACCGCAGGTCCGCTCCGCGACCACTATCGCTGCAAGAACCTGCTGGTGTGCGTGTCGGCAGCGGACGCACCGCCGCGGGTGTTCGAACAGACGCTTGAGGCGCTCCAGCCCCTCCTGACGTGAAGGGTCCGCATCTCCGGCGTCCTGCTTCTGCGCTCGTGCGATACTCCCTCCCCCCTCATTCTGAGCGACAGCGTTGACTTTGCCCATGCAAGCGGGGACCATCGTGCGGATCCGGGCAGGAGGCACGGCATGGTCGAGATTCGGATTCGTTACCTGGGAGGCTTGCGATGTGAGGCCATCCACGGACCGTCGAAAACCACCCTGACGACCGATGCACCGACGGACAACATGGGCAAGGGCGAGTCTTTTTCGCCGACCGACCTGGTCGCCACGGCGCTGGGGACGTGCATCCTGACCACGATGGGCATCGTTGCCCAGCGGTGTGGGATCGACCTGTCGGGCACGACCGTCCATGTCACTAAGGAGATGGTCTCCACTCCGCACCGGCGGATCGGCCGGCTGGCGGTGACGCTGCACGTCCCGAACGAGCTTTCGGAAGACGATCGTCATCGTCTGGAAAACGCGGGGCGTTCATGTCCGGTGCATCGCAGTCTGCACCCGGACGTTGAGGCGCCGATCACGTTCAGGTGGGGGACGTGAGGCGGGTGCCGGGATGCTTTCTGGGACGGCGCAGGGGCGGGGCCTAAACTCAAGAGAGGACCCCCCGCAGGCTTACGGTGAGCGAACCGAACGTGGACCCGACGCAGGATCAGGAGCTGCAGCAGCGCGTGTGCCGGGCGTGCAATGCGACGTACCGGTATCCGGTCCGGCACAGCCTGGCGAGCCGGTTCTATTGCCAGGACTGCATGGAGCTCGCGCCGGGCGTCCGGGCGGCGTTCGAGCAGATGAACAAGCGGATTAAAACACTGACCGCGAATATCGAGAAGCTGGAACGTGCGATGGGTCAGTTGAGGGGTGGGCAGAAGGGGAGTGAATGATGATCGGGACGTTCGCGTTGCGTGAGCGTGCCGATCTGCGACCGGGCCTGTGCGAATCCGACCTGCCAGATGTCTGACGAACTCAACAATCAGCCGCATGATCGCCGGGCGATGTTTCTCAAGGGCATCCGGCGTCTGATGGAGCCGCTGGCCGAGTATATCGAGCAGCGGATCGATATTCCGCTGCCGGTGGCGCGGTCGGTGCTGAGGCCTCCCGGGGCCCTGCCGGAAAAGGCGTTTCTGGACACGTGTTACCGGTGCGGGAACTGCGTGGACGTGTGTCCGGCGCGGGCGATCCGGCCGTTGTCCGGCACCGACGTGGAACGCGCCGGCACGCCGTACATCGACCCGGACCTGTCCGCGTGCGTGGTCTGCGACGAGCTGTCGTGCATGAAGGCGTGCCCGAGCGGGGCACTGCGGCTGGTGTCGGACGCGGGGCAGATTCGGATGGGGCTGGCCCGGGTGGACGCGGCACTGTGTGTCCGGAGCCGGGGGGAGCACTGTACCCTGTGTGTTGACAAGTGCCCGCTGGGCCGTGCGGCGATCGAGCTGGGCGAAACGGGGGAGGTCGTCGTCAAGGATCCCGGCTGCGTGGGCTGCGGGGTGTGTCAGTTTTACTGCCCGACGCTTCCCAAGGCCATTCAGGTGACCCCACTGTAGAGGTATATGCAGATCGGGTGCTCCAGTCTCGGGTGGGCGGCAAAAAACCGCTTTTGAAATGACACGTTGTGACCAGCGGGATATAATCGGATGCTGCGGAGAGCAGGACTTACGTCGTTTTTGCCCCTGGGGGCAAGTGGCATAACAACCTGAATCTCCGAGGGTTACATCAATTAGGGGCGGAGGGTGAATCCGTTCGGAAAACGCGCTTGCAATGGGTACCCGTTCCGTTATAATTGCGGTTGAGACGGCAGAGTCGCGAGCCGGGGCGAAGGGTGCCCGAGTGTAGTAGCCCTTGCTCGCCCCGCGAACTCCTCAAAACTTGGGGATTCCTGGACCGCAAACCGCAGCTGCGTTCATTTCGTCTCAGCATGCGGTCGGTCGCTGCAGAGGTGAGTCGGCGGGAACAGCAGGCCGATATGCCCCGCGAACAAGAACAAAGGAGCACATGATGCGGTCGTTTCGGGAGGTCAGGATGAGTACGGTGGGGATTACCGGTGTGATCGCGTCGTTCCTGGTCAGTCAGGCACTGGCCCAGAGCAATGTGAGTTTCACTCTGGAGATGGGTGGCGACAACCACGCATCTGCGTACAAGGCGGGTTCGCGTCAGTACTTTACGCCGGGCAGCACGTCGGACGGGCAGATCTTCGCGCCGAACTCGCTGGCGACCTGGGCGATCCGCCTGGGCTGCGGCGGCGTACAGCAAAACGGCAACGGTGCGGGCTCCACGGTGAAGGGCGTCGCGAATTTCGTGTTCGACCTGGAGCTGCATTCGGGTTCTGAGGCCGGTCCGCCGGTGACGGGTCCGGTGTTCAAGAGCACGATCAACGACGGGCAGAACGGTGATCTGCTGGCGGCGGCGGCCTTTGCGTTTTCGTTCAACCTGATCTCGTCGGGGCCGGGCCGCGTGGTGGATCAGTCGTTCGGCACGCCTCCGGCGGGCGGTTATACGGGCGGCCCGCTGTGCGGGGGAGTGGATGGATCGGCGGACCGCCTGAAGTCGGCCACCTATCCGACGCCTGAGCCAGGGAAACTGATCGGGATGGGCGCCGGCTACAACGCGTGGCTCGCGTCGGGAACGGGCAAGACGACGCCCGGCCTGGGCATGAACATCACTGCGGGCATCACGCCTGATATGGCCATTTGCGAGGGGCAGCTGGATCTGACGGGACTGCCCATGGGTACCTACGTTCTCAAGGTGATTCCGGCCGCCGGCAACAACGTGCTGCGGGGCGACCTGAATCTGAATCAGAACCAGAACTCGTTCGCAACGGCGGCGGATACCACAACGGGCGATACGATCACGTTCGAGATCGGCAACCCGCTCGCGGGCAAGGCGACCAATCCCAATCCTCCGCACGACTCGGCGGGAGCGACGCCGCTCATTACCACCAGCCCCGTCGTTCTGTCCTGGACCGCAGGAAGCAATTCAACGGGTCATGATGTGTACTTCGGTACGACGAATCCGCCACCCTCTGTCAGCACGAATCAGGCCGGTACGACCTACAATGCGGGCGTTCTGGGCACCGGGCACTATTACTGGCGAATCGACGAGCGAAACCTTGAGGCCGCCATCACCACCGGCGACGTCTGGGAGTTCCACGTCACGGCTCCCGCTCAGATCACGGCCTGGCGGACGGTTCTGTCGCACGGGGCTTCGTTACCCCTGGCTCTGAGCTCGACCAGCACGACGACCGAGCCGCGGCAGGGCGGCGTCCGGCTGATTGAGATCGATTTTGATCGTGAGTGCGGCCTCTTTGACCCATTCAGCCCGATCATGGCTGTTGGCTCCGACAGTAATTCGTATCCCTCGACCGCACTCAGCTTCGTGAACGCCGATCGGACGCTGCGAATCGAGTATGCAAGCGGGCTGCCGGATCAGCTCTGCTACACGATCGATCTGAGCGGTGAGATCGTCGGTGACTATGAGCTGGGTCTGCCCATCGGCGGGGATGTCAACTGCACGTTCCGGAATCTGTACGGCGATGCGAATCCGATGGCCGGCGGGATCGTGACCCTGTCCGACGTTCTGTGCGTCAAGGCGCGGGTCGGAACCCCCGTGGCTGACAGCCCGTGGGCCGATCTGGACCGGAACGGGCTCATCGAGAACGCCGACGTGATGGCTGCGAAGTCGCAGCTCGATCACAACGTCTGTCCGTGACGTGTCACCCGTCGTGAGATGACTCAGCGGGGCCGGCTCTCGCAAGGGCTGGCCCCGTTTTCTTGCGCGGTGTGGCGGGAGGTGCGTTCGGAGCGGATTTCAGCCGATCCGGAGGTACTCCACTGGGATGACGGCCCGGCGGGTGCCGGTTATGCGAGGAGTGGTCGGGTCTGCTTATGAGACGGTCGCCTGGGATCGAAGCAGCCCTTCCATCGCAGCGATCCAGTCCTCAAAAGGTCCCTCCAGCTCGAACCGAAGGATGTCGCCGACGAGGACGAGATCGCCGGCTTCCAGGGCGGCTTTCAGATCACGAAGTTGCCGGGTGATGTCGCCGAGCACATTCTGAATCGTGCGGCCGTTGTCGATCGGGTCTTCCCCCTGGGGGCCGATGGCCTGGAGCACCAGGGCGATCGTTTCCTGAACCTGTTTCCAGTCACCCAGCAGCCGTCCGAGATTCTCCAGGGCCGACTTCTGCTGTCTGGCCGCGAGCAGATCGGCGACCTCGATTCGGGTGTGATTGGCAGCGCGAAAAACGGCGATCGCCTCGCCCAGACTCTGGGCGATGAGTCCGACCATGGGCTGTGTCTGAAACGCAACCTGCTGGTACTGCTCGGCTGGCGTGTCCAGAGCGGAATCCAGCCGTTCCAGCGGGACGGTCTGCCCATCGCACTCCACCGACACGATGAGGCAGTGTTTTGCATCGCCATCGCGACAGATGGACTGCGCCACCTGCCGCAGGGTCTGGCGGGGCTCGATCCGGATTGCCCGAGGCTCGTCGTTGACCAGGAGTTGCACGGCCGTGTCCTTTCTGCCCGGCGGGATTGGCGCGCTGCGCCTGCTTGACGTGCAGATCGGCCGAGTTTACACCGCACCTGCAGCAAAAACGGGCGCGATCGCGGCCGCCGGGTGTGGCCGGACCGGTATGGGCGGGGCTTTTTCATGTTCGGATTGCGGGTGAACGGGGTCTGCAGCGCCTGGATGGCGGAATTCGGCCATGCGTGCGCGCACTGCAACGAGCTTCGCGGGGGCGACCCGTACCGGATGGCCAACGTCTCGTATTCGGTCCTGCAGTGGTCGGCCGAAAGGGCCCTGCTGCGGCACTCTCTGGTGGATGTCGGGCTGGGGGTCTGCCAGTCGCTGCTCGAGTTCGAGCGGACGCACGACGTTCACGTCGTGCACGAGGTGCTGCTGAGCCATTCGCATTTCGACCACGTGGCGCACCTGGACTGGCTGGCCAGCGCGGTGCGGCGGAACGGGCGGCCGGAACAGCCGCGGCCGCTGCCCGTGTACTGCGCCCGGCCGTGCTGGGATCTTGGGCCGGGGCGGCTGTTTCCGTGGCTCGTGGACAAGGCGATCGTCCACCGGCCTATCGCTGCGGGCGAGCTGGTGACGCTGGGCGACGTGCGCGTCACGCCGATGAGCGTCGAGCACGGCAGCACGGCGCCGGGGGCGGTCGGTTTCATCGTGGAGGCGGCGCCGTCGCTCGCGGTCGACGGTCGGCCGCTCAAGGTGATTCTGACCTGTGATCTGCTGCGGGTGGTCGATCCGGGCCATCCGGCGTGGCGGGGTGCCGACGTGTGTTTCATCGAAGCGAACACCTGGAACCGAAATCCGGACACGGGGCATCAGTCGATCCTCGATGCCCTGGATCTGGTCCGCCGGTGGCAGCCGCGGCGTACGTACCTGATCCACTATTCGGGCTTTGAGGACTCACGGCACCCGAAATCCGAGGTGCCGCGCCCGCTGACGTATGCGGAACTGGCCGATGTGGTGCATCGCCATGCGCCGGAGCTGGATGTTCGCGTGGCGCGGCACGGGATGATCCTGCCGCTGGACGAGCCGTGGCCGGAGTCATGAAGTCAAAGAGGAGCGCCGCCATTTCCGATCGCTCATCCCTCTTTTCGGCGGACATGGAAGGCAGCTCGAACCCGGCCCGATGAACCACGAAGACACGAAGGCACGAAGAGGAATTACATCCTCGTTCTTCGTGCCTTCGTGTCTTCGTGGTGAAAGCTTCTCGTGTTTGTACTTTTCGACCACAGGTCATGGCTGCATCTTCAGGTTCTCGACCAGGAACGTCAGTTCGTCGGCTGCTTCCTCGATGCGCTTGGTGGTGGGTTTGCCGGCGCCGTGGCCGGCGCGGCGTTCGATGCGGATGAGGATCGGGTTATCGCAATCGGGGACGACGGACTGGGCGGCCTGGAGGGCGGCGGCGTATTTGAAGCTGTGGGCGGGGTAGACGCGGTCGTCGTGGTCGGCTGTCGTGATGAGGACGGGCGGATAGCAGAGGCCGGCGCGAATGTTGTGACAGGGGGAATAGGCGTGCAGGGCCTTGAAATCATCGGGGTTCTCTGAGGTTCCGTACTCGCCCACCCAGCCCCAGCCGATGGTGAACTTGTGGAAGCGCAGCATGTCCATGACGCCCACGCCGGCCAGGGCGGCCCCGAACAGATCGGGCCGCTGGTTGAGGCATGCGCCGACGAGCAGGCCGCCGTTGCTGCGGCCGGTGATCGCGAGCCGGTCGGGCGTGGTGTACTTTTCGGCGATCAGGTGTTCGGCGGCCGCGACGAAGTCGTCGAACACGTTCTGCTTTCTGGTCTTCATGCCTGCGCGGTGCCAGACCTCGCCGTACTCGCCGCCGCCGCGCAGGTTGGCGAGGGCAAAGAGCCCGCCCATCTCCATCCAGGCCAGATTCGCGGGCGAGAAGCTCGGCGTGTTCGAGATGTTGAATCCGCCGTAGCCCGAGAGAAGCACAAACCGGCGTCCGTCCGGTGAAAAGCCTTTCTTGCCGCTGACAAACAGCGGCACGCGCGTGCCGTCTCTGCTCGTGCAGAAGACCTGGCGCGTCTCGAAGTCTTCGGGGCTGAACGGCAGGCGGGGACGACGGAACACCTCGCTCCGGGCGGCCGGAATGTCGTACCGGAAGATCACCGGCGGCGCCGCGAAGCTCGTGAACAGGTAGAACGTCTCGCGATCGCCGCGCCGGCCCGTGAAACCGAAAACACTGCCGATCCCCGGAAGCGGAATGTCGCCCAGCGGCTGGCCGCCCTGGTCGTAGAGCGTGACCCGCGTTTTGGCGTCGTCGAGGTAGCAGCAGAAGAAGCGGTCGCCGACGAGCGCGACGCTCTCGATGGCGCTGGCGGTCTGGGGAATGACCTCGCGCCAGTGTTCGCGCTGCGGGGCTCGCGTATCGATCGCCCAGACGCGCCAGCGCGGGGCGTCGAGATCGGAGCTGACGTAGAACGTTCCGCCGTCGTTGCCGACGAACTGGTAGTGGGCGTCGAAGGCGCTCAGCAGCTCGACGACCGGAGCGTCGGTTTGACGCAGGTCGCGGTAGAAGATGCCGTTTTCGGTGTTGGCGCCGGGGCTCACGTCGACGACGAGGAAGTCGCCGTCGTCGGTGACCTGGCCGTGCAGATACCAGCGGGGCTGATCTTTGCGCTCGTAGATCAGCCGGTCCTGGTCCTGCGGCGTGCCGAGGAGGTGATAATAGATCTTGTGATACTCGTTGATGCTGCGGTAGGCCTGGCTGGCGGCGGGGGCATCGAAGCGGCTGTAGAAGAAGCCTTTTGCGTCGCTGGTCCACGCGGCATCGCTGAACTTGGCCCAGCGCACCTCGTCGGGCAGATCCTGGCCGGTCTTCACGTCCCGCACGCGCCAGGTGATCCAGTCGCTGCCGGCCTCAGCCAGGGCGTAGGCGAGCAGCGTTCCATCGTCCGTCACGGACGTGCCCGCGAGGGCGATGGTGCCGTCCTTCGAGAGCAGATTCGGGTCGAGGAGCACGCGCGGCTCGGCCCGGAGCGAGTCGGCAGTGTACAGCACGCTCTGATTCTGCAGCCCGTCGTTGCGCGTCCAGAAGTAGCGTCCGGCCCGCTGCGTGGGGACGCCGTATCGCTCGTAGTCCCACAACTGCGTGAGGCGCCGGCGGATCGGGCCGCGCCGGGGGATCCGCTCGAAATACGCCGCGGTGAGCGCGATCTGGCCCTCGATCCACCGTTCCGTCTGCGGCGTGTACTCCTCGAGCCAGCGGTAGGGGTCCTTGACCTTCGTGCCGTGGTAATCATCGACCTGGTCGACGGTGGGGGCCGGCGGATAGGTGAGACGCTCGGCCGGCTGGGCCAGAAGGGCCATCAATGCGGCCAGAAGGATGTGTGCCATTGACTCGTACCTCCCTGTGGACGGTCACCTTTTTGGAGTGCGGCGGCTGTGACGCCGCTGTGGATTGCGGCGGAGCCGCTTTGGATTCGGAGCGCGTATCCCTCGTGGTTCGAACGGCACCGGGCGCGGTGGAGTCCACCGGGAGCCAAAGCGGCGTCGCGGCCGCCGCACTCCAAGACGCTCCGCGTGAGGCCGGGCCGTGGTAACGGGCTCGGCATGCGGCCTCAGTCGCCACAGCCTCGGCCAGCCGCTTCGCCCGGTACGCCGGCCGCTCGCGGCGGATTGTAGCGGGCTCCGGCGGGATGTTACATTGGGCGGCGCTCCGGGCCGGGAGCGGTTGATGGCACAGAGGGGATTCCCCGGAGGCCCGCATGACGCCCCGCCAGCGCTTTATCGCCGCACTCGAAGGCCGCCCCCTCACCGGGCGCGTGCCGCATTTCGAGCTGGTGTTCTTTCTGACTATGGAAGCATTCGGAAGGGTACATCCGACGCAGCGCAACTACGGCCAGTGGGGGCAGATGTCGCGGACTGAGCAGGACCTGCACCTGCGCGACATGGCCGAAATCTATGTTTTGACCGCCCGACGTTTCGAGCACTCGGCGATCTTCATCCACGGCGGGCTGCCCGACGATGAGGACATGATGCGCCTGATCGACGCGGTCCGGGCCATCAGCGGGGAAGAGTATTTTCTCATGATGCACGGCGACGCGACGTACGCGATTCCCTGCGGCGGCGACATGCTCGAGTTCTGCGGGCAGTTTCAGGACCACCCGCAGAAGATGAAGGACCAGGCCCGGCGCCGGGTCGAGGCCCGCCTGCGCCAGGGCGAGAAGTTCCGCCGCCACGCCGGGCTGGATGGCCTGGCCCTGTGCGACGACTACTGCTTCAACACCGGCCCGTTCTTTTCACCCGAGTGGTTCGATGAGTTCATCACGCCGTACCTGGCCGACTTGATCCGCGGCTACCGCCGGCAGGGTTTTTACGTCATCAAGCACACCGATGGCAACATCATGCCGATTCTCGATCGCCTGCTGCTGGGCGAGCCGCACGCCCTGCACTCGCTCGACCCGCAGGGCGGCGTGGACATCGCCGAGGTCAAGCGGCTCGTCGGCCAGCGGGTCTGCCTGATCGGCAACGTGAACTGCGGCCTGCTCGACACCGGCACCGACGAGGAGTGCATTGCATCCGCCCGGTACGCACTCCGTCACGGCATGCCCGGCGGCCGATACATTTTCTCGACCAGCAACTGCATCTATACTGGCATGCGGCTGGAGCGGTACAAACTGATTCTCAACGTCTGGCGATGCGAGGGGAACTACGCAGAAACTGTGGTGTCGGCGCCATGGGCTGTCGGATCGTGAACACGGGGGCGGTTCTTGTCAGCGGGGTGTAGCATGAAGATTCCGGAGCAGGCGCCGGTCGGTTGGTGGGAGTGGCTGAGTCAAGGGCTGATCATGGGCAGAGGCTACCTGGTCATCTCCCTGAACTCGGTGAGAAGGCACTTGGGCCGGTCGTACTACCCGCAACGCGACCCGTTCAAGGCCGGCTTGTTTGGCGGCGCCTACACGCGGGCACAGGTGCTCAGAACACTTCGTATTCCCGCGGTCATGGGTCCGGGCTGGCAGCGCGTTGGCACGATTCCCTGTCCATCAGGCACACTGGCTTTTTCGGACCCAGGCGAGTTCCCCGAATGGCAGAATGACTTCTCCACCCGGGTGGAGGGCATCCCCCAAGGGGCCCACAGGCTCGAATTACAGCAGGTCCGCCTGCGCCGCCCGTATGGGGAACATGTTCTTCGTGCGCGCCTTTTATGGGCTGACGCCGGAGACGATCCAGACTACGAGTGCGTCGGCGCGGTGGCCACCGATCTGGTACGGATCTGTGTTTATGACCCTTCATTCGTCAGGCAGGTTGCGCAAGACGATCTTCGGGCTAAGGGCTTTGACCCCATTGAGTTGATGAGCGGGCCCGATTACCAGAACCTCGATCCAGTTGGTGTTGGCCAAGCGTTTTTTCATGTGTTCAGGTCTGGCTTCGGCAGTGGGTGCTATCCCATGTTCTGTGTGCGGAACCTGGGCGAGTTCGTTGGCATACTGCTTGACATGACCGGAATGCTCGATGGCAACGGCGTCCCGTACGAGGGCATGAAGGTCGTTTCGGTTCGGCATCGCGCAACCTGAAAACGGTTGAATACCCGGACATGACGCCGCTTATTTCGCGGGCGCGTACACCGTGGGTATCATGCTGTCATGGTAAGAGCCGGAAGCCGAGGGCTTAACTCACGTATCGTCAAGAGCGCATCGAAACGGATCACGCCGACACCCGCTGCCTTGACCGCCGCAAGGGAGAGTCTGGCGGACCGGAAACGGCGGGCGCGCAAGATCGTCGCGAAGCTGCATCAGGCGTATCCCGACGCGACCTGCGCACTGCACCACCAGGATGCGATCGAGCTGCTCATCGCCACGATTCTCTCGGCGCAGTCCACGGACGAGACGGTGAACAAGGTGACGCCCGAGATCTGGAAGAAGTATCCGACTGCCAGGGCCATCGCCGAGGCCGATCCGCAGGACGTTGAGAAGCTCATCTACCGCACGGGCTTTTTCCGGCAGAAGACCAAAAGCATCATCGGCGCGTGCCGCAAGATCGTGGAGGAGTTCGGCGGCCAGGTGCCGGGGACGATGGAGGAGCTGCTCCAGCTCCCGGGTGTGGCCCGCAAGACGGCCAATGTCGTGCTCGGGACGTGGTTCGGGCAGAACGTCGGCGTCGTGGTCGACACGCACGTCGGGCGGCTCGCCCATCGGCTGGCGCTCACGTGGACAAGCAAGAACGAGAAGGACGCCGCCAAGATCGAGCAGGACCTGATGCAGGTGTTGCCGCAGGCGGAGTGGACGTTCACGAGCCACGCGCTGATCTGGCACGGGCGCCGCGTGTGCACGGCCCGCAAGCCGCTCTGCGAGAAGTGTGTGCTCAGCAAGCTGTGCCCGTCGGCGTTCACGTTTGGCCATGGCGAGGCCAGCGCGCGATCATGATAGCAGACTGGTGTTCGTCCAGAGTCCGTAGTCCGTTGTCGGTTGTCCGTTGTTGGGTCAGTGGTCCTTTGGTCCGTGGGCGGACCCTCCTGGTTTGTTACGAAGCTCCTCGCAACTGACAAACGGACCACAGACTCAGCCACTGACCACTGACAAAGCACATGGCCAGTTTCAAGGACCAGGCGATCGTTCTCCGCCGTCTCGACTACTCCGAGACGTCGCAGGTGCTCGCGTTTTTCACGCGCGAGCACGGCCAGCGGCGGCTCATTGCCAAGGGCGTCAAGCGGGGTACGAAAAAGCGCTTCGCCGTCGGGATCGACCTGCTTGAGCAGGGCGAGGTGGTGTTCTGGCACCGGCCGCAGAGCGAAAGCAGCCTGGGCACGCTCACCGAGTGGCGGCAGTCAGAGCTGTTTCTGGGCCTCCGATCGAGCCTCGACCGGTGGTACGCCGGCCAGTATGCGGCCGAGATCACGGCCGGCATGACGCAGGAGGCGGACCCGCACCCCGAGTTGTACGAAGCGTTGTCAGGGACGCTGGGCCGGCTCTCGGGCGGAGGGGACGTGCTGGGTGAGCTGGTGGTGTTTCAGGGTGTCGTGCTGCACTCGGCGGGGCTGTGGCCGGACCTGACCCGGTGCGTGATGTGCGACCGACCCGCTCCGGCGGGGCGGGCGGGCTACTTCTCGGCGCAGCAGGGGGGCCTGGTGTGCCGGAGCTGTGAGACGCCGCTTGTCGAGAAGCGGCTCGTGCCCGCGGCCGTGCTGGACGGGCTGCGCAGCGTGGGCTCGGGCGCAACCGCCTCCGCGGCGGTTTTCGAGCTCCTGGATTACGTCATCGCGTATGCGCTGGGGCGGCGGATCCCGCTGTCCGGTGCGGTTCTCAAGGCCGGTCGATTGCCCCGGTGATACCCAAGCAGGAGCGCACAAAGATCCCCCCGAGGTAGCACGCGCAATGTACTCATCGCCGGTGGGCACGAAGCCACGGGCAGCGGGTACGCTGCCCATGCCACCCGAAGGAACTATCGTGTCCGACCCCCAGGGCGGGGCCGCAGGCTCAGCGCGGTGGAAGCTGGGTCAGCGGTTCGAGCACGAAGGCGACGGTCTCCGACTCAGGGTCGATGCTGAGGACGGTGAGCTGGTAGGGCTGACGGGATTGACCCCGGCCGGAGATCCGACCGCCCTCGCCCAGCTCGCGATACCGCTTGACCAGTTTTCCGACCCGCACTTCGATGTCGGCCTGAAGCGGTTCGCGGCGGGTGTCCTTCAGCCGCACGATGATGCCGTCGAGCGTCTCCATTTCCTTGGGAAACCTGGAGTCGTCGCGGCTCAGGGTGCACGGGAAGCTCCCGGCCGGGAAGCGAGGCTGCTGGTCGGCGGCGGGTTGCGCCGGAGGGGGCGCGGGGGCGGGTGGCGGTGCTGGAGCTGCAGGCGAGGCGGGTGGGGTGACGGGTACCTCCTGCACGACGGCGTCCGAACCGGCCGGAGAAGGCGATCCGGAGAGGCGGGAATCGACGGTGCGCTTCAGCGCGGTTGCTTTCTGGTGGCCGGGGGCCAGTTCGAGCGTTCGCTGCAGCTCCGGGCGCGCATCGGTGAACCGTCCCTCTTTGACGAGCTGGTCAGCCCGCTCGTAATGCCTGTCCGCGGCGGTCGACCTGGCATCCGCGAGAGAGGCTTTGAGCTCAGCGTTGTTGGGGTCCTTGCGCAGGGCCTCCTGGAGTTCGAGCACGGCCCGGTCGGGGTCACTGGCATCGACCTGGTCTGACTCGCGCGCGTAATGATTGTCCTCGGAGCACCCTGCCCCGAGCATCAGGCCAGTCAGGCCCAGGTAAACCAGAGCCGGCACCCCCCATCGAGTGATCTGCCAGAATCTGTTCATAAACGTGAGATGCTAATTCCGCGGCGCGGGCGGCGTCAAATGCCCGGACAGGACTCGAAAACCGGTTCAAGGAGAATCGGCACAAAGCCATTTGGCAGGCTCCGCAACGGCCGGTAGAATCCGGACCGTTGCCAATCCCTGCCAAGGCAGGAGGAGAGTCGATGTTCGGCGTGATTCCGAGGGACACGGCGTTTTTCGACCTTTTCGAGAGTGCGACGGCGGTCGTCGTCCAAGCGGCCGAGGCTTATGACCAGGTGAGCAAGGACTACGCCTCCCGGGAGGAGCAGATCAGCCGCATCCGCCAGTTGGAGCACGACTGCGACGAAATCGCCCACACCACCCTGGACCGCCTCGACAAGACGTTCATCACGCCCTTCGATCGGGAAGACATCCAGACGCTCATGATGCAGATTGACGACATTGTCGACGAGATCGACGCGGCATCGAAGCGTTTGACGCTCTACCAGATTGCCCAGCCGACACCGTGGTTCATCAAACAGACGGACGTGCTGCTGCGGGCCGCCCGGTTGCTCCATGAAGCGATGCCCAAGCTGCGCCATCTGAAGCGGTCCAATGGTCTGCACGACCAGCTGGTCGAGATCCACCGGCTCGAGAACATCGGTGACGACAACAACCATGCCGCCCTGGCCGAATTGCTGAATCAGTCGAGCGATCCCATTCTGGTGATGAAGTGGAAGGAAATATACGACCTGACGGAACGGGCCATCGATGGCTGTGAGGACGTCGCCAACACGATTGCCGGCATGGTCCTCAAGAATAGCTGATACGCGGCAGGATGCTGACAGCCTACATCATTCTCATCATCGCCGTTGCTCTGGTCTTCGACTTCAGCAACGGCTTCAATGACGCCGCCAACTCGATCGCGACGATCGTCGCCACGCGCGTGCTGAGCCCGCGGATGGCGGTGGTGTGGGCGGCGTTCTGGAATTTCGTCGCCGCCTTCGGCTTCAACACGGCCGTCGCCGCGACGATCGGCAAGGGGCTGGTGGAGCAGTGGGTGGTCAGTCCGAATCTCATTTTCTCCGCACTCATCGCGGCGATTCTCTGGACGGTCTGGTGTACGCAGAAGGGTCTGCCCATCAGCGTTTCACACGCACTCATCGGATCGCTCGCGGGCGCGGCGATCATGAAGGCGGGTTTCCGGGCGATCATCTGGAGCAAGGTGGGCGTCATCGCGATGTTCATCGTGCTCTCGCCGCTCATCGGATTCGCCATCGGGTGGAGCCTGATGGTCGCGATGTTCTGGATCTGCCGACGAAAGACCCCGCGCCGCGTCGATTCGACCTTCCGGTTCCTTCAGCTCGTCTCAGCGGCGGTTTACAGCCTCAGCCATGGCCTGAATGATGCTCAAAAAACGATGGGCATCATCTTCGCCTTGCTGTTGAGCGTACCGGCTCTCTCGCACTATGCGACGCACACCGGCGACCCGGCCGATCCACACCTGGCGTGGTGGATTATCCTGAGCTGTCACGCGGCGATCGCCCTGGGCACGTACACGGGCGGGTGGAAAGTGGTGGCGACGCTCGGGCACAAGGTGACCAAGCTGCAGCCGGTGGGGGGTTTCTGCGCGGAGACCGGCGGGGGGGTCACGATCCTGGCCCTCTCTCACTTCGGGATCCCGGTCAGCACGACCCACACCATCACGGGGGCGATTTTCGGCGTGGGTGTCACGCAGCGCTGGAGAGCGGTGCGGTGGGGCGTGGGCCGGACGATCGTGTCGGCGTGGGTGCTGACGCTGCCGGCCTCCGCCCTGATGGCGGCCCTCATGTACGCCGTCGTGTCCCGCGTCCTGCCGGGGTGAGCCTGGCCTGCCGGCGGTCTCCCGCCCTCAGCGTATCAGGAGGGTGTAGTCGGGTCCCATTTCTTCTTCATGAATCTCGAGACGAAACTCCTTGCGGAAGATCCTGGAACGTCGCCATCCGCCCTGAGCGGGAACCGGCGCATATCCCGCATCCGTCCAGCGAAGAATCTCGAACTTGACCGCTGCTCTGCGGGATAACCTGCCTCATGGGGAACGGGATTCCCGCCACGGAAGGACTATAATGCTGCGTGGCGGAGTGAGCGAGGCGATCGCCCGGTGCGCCCGGCTGACCGGCCGGGCACACCGGGAGGAAAGTCCGAACTGGGCAGGGCACGGTGGTCGCTAACGGCGACCCGGCGTGAGCCGCGGGAAAGTGCCACAGAAAATATACCGCCCTTGACACGCTGCTGACGGCTTCGCGGCCATGTGCCGAAGGCACGGCGGCAAAGCCGCAGCGGCGTGTCAAGGGTAAGGGTGAAATGGTGCGGTAAGAGCGCACCGCGAACGCGGGTGACCGCGTCGGCAGGGTAAACCCCACCGCCAGCAAGCCCAAATAAGCAGCCAGAGGTGGCCCGCCTCGACCGACACGTCGGCTACGGCCGGCGTGATGAGCTGCGGGTAGGGCGCTTGAGCGGCCGGGTAACCGGTCGCCCAGAGGAATGATCGCCGCGTAGGGTGGGCTTTGCCCACCATCGAGTTGCGGGGGCGCCGGCATGAGAGGGTGTTCCACGACCTGCGCGGGGCAGGACGACGATGCCACAGCAGGTTGTGAAACAGCCAGGTCGTGCGTGGTGGGCAGAGCCCACCCTGCGTCAGGGTTGGTGGGCAGAGCCCACCCTGCGTAAGGGTTGGTGGGCAGAGCCCACCCTACGTAACTGCGTAAGGGTTGGTGGGCAGAGCCCACCCTACGTAACAGAATTCGGCTTACTCGCTCACTCCGCCATTCTTTTCTGACTGTTTCGCCCCCGACGCAGACCGGTCTGTCAGTTCTTTCGGGCGTGCACGGCTAGGTCTCCCGGGACGCCGGGAGATCTGCAAACCCGGGAGCGGACGCATCTCGTGTTTGTCTCGAGGGGCTGCCCGAGACTGCCTGCCAAAGTGACATTCTGTCAGCCGCCGGGACGGCGCGTCTGATGTAACTCTTTGCAGACAATCGACTTGCGATGAGTGCTGGGCGGACGGCTCGTCTGGCACGCTCTTTGCTGTACGCCCTTCCGGAGTACATGGGTTGATGTAGTTCTGGGTTGACATAAAAAGGAGGTGCCGCATGTTGGGACGCACGAACGGACTGGGAACGATCAATCGGCTGCGGGAAGAGATGGATCATCTCTTCGAGAATTTTTTCGGTCCCGGCGCCGCGCAGTGGGTACCGGGCGCGGGCTTTGCCCGGGGGTATCCCGCTTTGAATGTGTGGGAGGACACTCAGAACCTCTACGCCGAGGCTGAGGTTCCGGGCCTGACGATGGAAGATCTCGAGGTCTACGTCGTCGGCAACGATCTGACCATCAAGGGCGAGCGCAAGGAGAACGGGCAGGAGGCCTATCACCGCCGCGAGCGTGGTGTCGGCCCGTTCGAGCGGGTGCTGCCGCTGCCGATCCCGATCGACGCGGACAAGGTGGAGGCTCAGCTCTCGAACGGTGTGCTGACCATCAAGATGCCGAAGGCGGAGGCGGCCCGGCCGCGACGGATCGAGGTCAAAACCTCGTAGGAGCCGGGAAACCGGCTGGTTGTTGTGGTGTTGTGTAAGCGATGGAAAGCAGCATCGGCGATGACGTCAGGTCATCTTGAGACAGAAGGGAGATGACATATGGAAACCACCATGGAGAAACAAAGGGAAACCACGCAGGCTCTGCCGGCCGAGCGGACGCGGAGCACGCAGTGCTATCGGCCGAACGTCGATATCGTGGAGCTGCCGGACGAGTTGATGCTGTATGCGGACATGCCCGGATCGGCGGCTGATGAGATTGACATCAACTTCGAAAACGGGGTTTTGACCCTGCATGGGCGGGTGAAAGACCGCCGGCCGGAGCGGGCGGAGTATCTGTGGCGCGAGTACGGCGTCGGCGATTTCTATCGCACGTTCCAGGTGAGCGAAGCGATTGACTCGAGCCGCATCTCGGCCGAGTACAGGAACGGCGTCCTGATCCTGCATCTGCCGAAGGTCGAGCAGGCCAGGCCGCG
>CAZQEN010000111.1:17891-20255 GCA_964591605.1 uncultured Planctomycetales bacterium | reverse complement strand
GTTCATCTTCTTGAGGCAGTTGCGGCTGCGGACGCTCAGCTCGAAGTCGGAGATCGGCGTATCGAGGATCGCGTTTCGCTTCTCGCGATTGCGCTCCTGGTTTTCGTCGTAATGCATGTTCATCGAGCTCTCGACGTCCTTGCGGAACATGAGCGCCCGGCGGTGATTGGGGTGTTCGCACAGGACGCGCTCGACGCAGTCGAGGGCCAGCTCGAAATGCGACTGATCCTCGTAGATCGTGGCCAGGTTGAGCAGCGCGTTGACATAAGTGGGCTGAAGGCGTGCAAGCTGCTCGTAGAGCTCAATGGCCCGGTCCTCTTCCCCGTACAGATCGAGGCAGCAGGCCAGCCGGAACAGCGACTCGCAGTGATCGCCATCGGCATCCAACGCATCCTCGTAGGCCTCGATGGCCTCTTCGATGCAGCCCCTGGCCTCCAGCTCGACCGCGCGTCGGTAATGTTGATCGGATGTGGACGACCCGCCCGCTCTGGAGCCGGGGGTCTGAGATTGTTCGGAACCGATACCTGCCCGAATCGCCGTCGCCACCTCATTCATCGTGGGTGATCCTCTTCAAAATGCGCGCGTGAACGCCTATCGTGACCCCGAAGCTTGCCCGCGTCTGTGGCGGCTTAGGAACACAACAGTTTAACCGGGACCGGGGCGTATGCAAGCGGGGGGCACCGCCAGGGGCAGGGTGGAGTGTCCGGGACACTTTGGGCGGGGGGTGGCATGGGTCCCGGCGCGCCGGGACCCGTGGGGAGGCCCCCACGGGCAGCTTCGGCTTCGCTCCGCGAAGCCGAAACTGCCCATGCCACCCCGCCCAAAGTGTTACGGGCCCCAGGGTGAAGGGGCCCGCCCGGTGGGCCCTGGACAGCCAACCTGTGCCAGGGGGAGGCGGGGCCGGCCCGTGCACCCCCCGAAGACACGGCCGCCCCCGCGGGTTCGGGGGTATGTACCCACCCGGGCGGGGGCCGGGCAACACGGCCAAGGCCGCGTCCGTCGCCCACCCGAGCCCGGGCGGATGGGAGGCGGCTGGGACCATCCGGGTGCGGACGACTGCCGCTCCCAGACCCCGGGGCTGTGCGGATCTTGGGTTCCGGGCATTATGCGAATCGCAGCAATCATGAATCCGGTGGCCGGGGCCAGCCGGCAGCGACGCCAGATCCGCGAACTGCTGGCTGCGCTCGACGAGCGGGGGGAGCAGGTCACCCTGCACCAGACCGCGGGAGCAGGCGACGCCGTCCGCCTGGCCCACCAGGCGGCTCACTGCGTCGACGCGGTCATCGCCATCGGGGGGGACGGGACGGTCGGCGAAGTCGTGAACGGCCTCACCGGCCAGGGCGTCCCGCTGCTCATCTGGCCGACCGGGACCGAGAACCTCGTCGCCCGGTCGCTCGGTTTTCGTGCCGACGTGGCCTTGATCTGCGCGTGTCTGGACGCCCGATGCATCCGGGCCCTGGACGTGGGCATCGCCAATGGACGCTCCTTCGTGGTGGTGGCCGGGGTCGGATTCGATGCCGAGGTGGTCCATCGACTGACCCGCCTGCGGCGAGGGCACATCACCCATCTGTCCTACAGCGGGCCGATCTGGCGGACGTTCTGGGAGCATCGTTTTCCCGTCATGACGGTCCAGGCCGATGACGTCGCCTGGTCAGGGCGCGGACTGGTGTTCGTGGGCAACATGGACCAGTATGCCCTCGGGCTCCCGGTGGTCCGTGATGCGATTCCCGACGATGGGCTGCTCGATCTCCTGATTCTGCCCTGCGCGCATCAGACGACG
The DNA here is from genome assembly GCA_964591605.1 of uncultured Planctomycetales bacterium. GTDB lineage: Bacteria > Planctomycetota > Phycisphaerae > UBA1845 > PWPN01 > CAYLLT01. The sequence continues at coordinate 18,475 of CAZQEN010000111.1, read as the reverse complement.
CTGATCGGGCACTCGATCCGCACGCTGCGGCGGCGACACGTGGAGCATCCCGGTGTGATCTACCGGCGGGTGCGGCGCGTGACGGTGCAGTCGACGGCGGTGGTCCCGGTCGAGCTCGATGGCGACGCGGGGGGGCATCTGCCCCTGGAGGCGCACGTGCTGCCCGGCGCCGTCCGCGCGCTGGTACCCCCGCCGAAGCGGAGCCAGTAGAATCAACGTCATGAGCACCTCGAGACGAGGCAGCCCGGTCGTGCAGGTGGGGAGCGTCCGCATCGGGGCGGGATGTCCGCTGGCCCTCATCGCCGGCCCCTGCGTGATTGAATCACACGAACACACGCTCGAAATGGCCGACAGCCTCAAGCGTCTGACCGACCGCCTGGGCGTTCCGTTCATCTTCAAGGCGAGCTTCGACAAGGCAAACCGCTCGAGCCTGCGCAGCTTCCGCGGGCCGGGCCTCGAAGCGGGCCTGGCGATCCTGTCTGACGTGCACATGTCGCTGGGCGTTCCTGTGACCTCCGACATCCACGACCCGCTGCAGGCGGAGCCCGCCGGCAGGGTTCTGGATCTGCTGCAGATCCCGGCGT
>CAZQEN010000111.1:0-17870 GCA_964591605.1 uncultured Planctomycetales bacterium | reverse complement strand
GCCGCGGCGGGTACGGGGCGGGCGGTGAACGTCAAGAAGGGGCAGTTCATCTCACCCGAGGAGATGCGCCTGGCCGTCGACAAGGTGCGCGAATCGGGCTCGGGCGGGGTGCTGCTTACCGAGCGGGGCACGTTCTTCGGGTACGGGCGGCTGGTCAACGACATGACCGCGGTCTCGCGGATGGCCGCGTATGCCCCGGTGGTGTTCGACGCGACGCATTCGTGCCAGCTCCCGGGCCAGGGCGGGCACCAGTCGGGCGGACAGCGGGAGATGGTGCCGGTGCTCGCCCGGGCGGGCGTGGCCGCCGGGGCCCACGCGCTCTTTTTAGAAGTTCACGACCGTCCTGACCAGGCGCGGAGCGACGCCGCCACCGTCTGGCCGCTCGAGCAGCTCGAGCCGCTGCTCGAATCGTGCCTGCGCATCGCCGATGCCGTGCAGGCGCAACCGAGTCGAACCTGAATCCGTCGAAGATGACCTCTGCCGCCCAGCCCGAGCCACGCCGCTTCGCCGGGGTTCCGCCGCGGGCGGCCGCCCTCGCGCTGGCCGCTGCGCTGGTGGGCGGTCTGACGGCCTTCACGCATGCACCCGCGCTGCGAGCCCAGGCCGTCTGGCTCGATGACGATCAATACCTGCTCGAAAACCGCCTCGTGTTGAACCCGAGCTGGGCCCACGCGCGGCGCTTTCTCACCGAAGTGCTCGCGCCGTCCACCGTCGAAGGCTACTATCAGCCGCTGACGATGATCTCGCTCATGCTCGACGTGGCGATGGGAGCCGGGCCCCAGAACCTCTACCCGATTCATCACACCAACCTGCTCCTGCACTCGGTGAACGCGGCGCTGGTGGTGGTTTTCGTGTTTCAGCTCTTTCGCACCGCCTTTGACGCCGGGGGGCGGCGCTCCTCGCCGCAGGCGGAGCGAACATCGCGCCCGGGCGGCCCTGCCGACCGGCCGGGACAGCGGACTGCGACGGGCTGGCTTGTCGCCGCCGCCGCCGGCGGCCTGATCTTCGGCCTCCACCCGCTGACCGTGGAGACCGTCGCCTGGATCGCCGAGCGAAAGACGCTCCTGGCCACGTTCTTTGCCCTGCTGAGCCTCCTGGCGTATCTGCGGTTCATCCGGACACGGGGTTGGGCAACGTACCTCTGTTGTATGGCCGCGTTCCTGCTCGCCCTGCTCGCCAAGCCGACGGTGACGATGCTGCCGCTGGTGATGCTCGTGCTCGACGGGTGGCCGCTGGGGCGCCTGGGCAGAAGACGGCCGGTCCCCGTGCAAACCGGCCCGGCCGGCGCGGGCCATCCGGGGCCAACGGTCGCGGGCGGGCCGAAGATGCGGAAGTTTATGCCTCTCGTGGAAAAGACGCCCCTGCTCGCGCTCAGTGTGCTATTCGCGATCATCACGATCGTCTCGCAGCGCAACACCGCGGTGATCCACATGCCGCGGCAGTACCCGGCCGTCACGATCCCGGTCATGCTCTCGCACAACATCACGTTCTATGCCTGCAAGTTCGTGTGGCCGGCGAAGCTGGTGCCGTACTATGTCGCTCCGGCAAGCCTGGGCTGGTCCGACCCGGCCGTCCGGTTCGGCCTCATCGGCACCGCGGTGATCCTCCTGGCCCTCGCGCTCTCGTGGAAATGGACGCGGGCGGCGGCCGCGTCGTGGGTGATGTGGTTCATCGCCATTCTGCCCACGATGGGGATCATCGGCTTCACCGGCGTCATCGCCTCCGACAAGTACATGTACCTCCCGATGGTGGGGTTCGTGGTCGGCCTCGCGTGGGGCGTGGCGTGGCTCTGGTCTTACCTGGCCGCACGCGAACCGCCGGTCGCGCGGGCGGCCATCCTCGGAGCGGTCGCCGTGGTGGCCCTCGCGGAGGCGCGCCAGACGCGGGCCACGCTTGCCAAATGGAGCGATTCGCAGCGCCTCTTCGTCGAGACGCTCGCCCTGCAGCCGCGGGCGGGCATTGTGCACAACAACTACGCCAACTGGCTCGTGCGCCGCGGGCAACGCGCCCAGGCCATGAGGCATTACATCCTGGCGACGCAGCACAGCCCGGAGTTCGAAAAGGGCTGGCACAATCTGGGCGCGCTGCTGGCTCTGGAAGGCAAGTACGCGGAGGCCGTCCCCTTCTACGAAGTCGCCCTGCGGATCAAGCCCGACTACGTGGACGCGCTGCTCGACCTGGGCAACGCGCTGGCCGAACAGCGCCAGTTCGAGGCGGCCGAGGAGGTCTATCGGCGGCTCATGCGCCTGCGGCCTGCGAATGCCGCCGCACGGCACAATCTCGCCCTGGTGTTTGCGCTGCAGGAGCGCTGGGCGGACGCCATCCGCGAGGAGCGCGAGGCGCTGAGGCTGCAGCCGGGCTACCTGGAGGCCGAGTTGCAGCTCGCGAATGCACTCGCCGCATCAGGCCGCGTCGACGAGGCGATCGAGCTGCTCAGGGGCAGCGCCGCGTCGCACCCCGGCTCGGAGCGGGTGCGGCTGCAGCTCGCCGATCTGCTCCTGCAGCGCGGCTTGGCCTCCGAAGCGGAGCTGCACTATCGCGAGGCCATCCGCCTGAAGCCGGATGAGGCGGTTTCGTACAACAACCTCGCCAGCGCGCTGCTCACCCAGGGCCGGGCCGCGGAAGCCCTGGCCGCGACGCAGATCGCGATTCGACTGGACGGCGAGTACGCCAACGCCCATTTCAACGCGGGCACGATCCTGCTTCAGCTCGGGCGCCCGGCCGATGCGGTCCCGGAGCTCGAAACGGCCCTGCGCCATCGCCGCGACTTCGCCAAGGGCGAGCACTACCTGGCGATCGCCCTCGGGCAGCTCGGCCGACTGGAGGAGGCGGTTTCCCACTATCAGGAGGCTCTGCGCCTCGACCCCGGCAACGAGCAGATCCGCACCGGCCTCCAGGCAGCCCTCGCCCGCCGCCCCGCCACCGCGCCGAGCACCGGCACAAGCCCGAGCAGCGCCGCCGGCGAGTGACGGGCCGCGGCCGCCGAGTGACGGCGCACGGCCGGAGGACAACGGATCACCGCAGGCAGTCAGGCCGCGGATAACCCCCGACGGGCAGCCGCTCAGCGCGGGTGAGCGCCCGACGACTCCGGGCAGGCCGCGAATCGCAGGCGTGCGGGCGATGCTACTTCTTCTGATCGTCCACGACGTTGTAGTAGTTGACCGGCGGCGTCTCGGCCACGATGGCGGGCAGATCGTTCGTATACAGGCACCGCGTGCGATCCACCGTGACCTCGGTGTGGGTCCAGACGGCGGTGTTGCCCTTACTGGGATCCTTCTGTGTCATGTAGATCGTAAAGACATGGTCCTTGACCGTGGCCCAGTCCTGCAGGCGGACGAGCGGCGTGACGAGCTGCAGATAGCCGAGATGAGCATAATCCCTCGTCAGAGGATTGGTCATATCGGGATAGACGAAATCGCGGATGCCCAGTTGCGCCGGGGGACTCGTCACTTCGGGATCATAGAACGTGACTGTGGAAGCGGTCACCGTTGTATTTGCCGCATCGGTGATCGTGTGATTCATGCGCCACAGCGTATCGGCAACCTGGCCAACGCTGAGGAATCCCGGACGAACTGTCTCCTTCACGAGTCCGACACCCTCGAAGCCCAGACGGTTTTCACGGTACGCCACCATGCCTCGCGCCAGCGTGGGTGAAATGCTCGGCAGGTCGAGAGGCGGTGGATTGCGGCGCGATCCCCAGTTGAAGTGTTGATCCAGCAGTTGCTGGAAGGCCGCATCCTCGTCAGACGTTTCCGTGCTGATGAGCAGGCCGGGCAGCCGGTCATAGGGCACCCCCGCCCCCCCCCACTGTCCGTCGAAGCGGTCGAATCTGGGCGCTGCGGCTGCGGCCGTGGGATCCGACCAGAGTGGATTCAGCTCGGTACTGGGGACCGCGCTCCACGCCAGGAGCGGCAATCCATCAAGGACCCACCACGGAGCCGTGTTGATGTTGATGCGGCCGCGGACCTTGGGACCCACCAGCGGCCCATTGGGTCCCGGAACGGGCTCAACCACGGGGAGACCCTGGAACAGCCATTCGTAGGCAATGTTGTACAGCTCCGGGGCCAGATCGACGAGGCGAACATTGGTCATGGTCGAGAAGCGCGCGTCCGGGATTCCGGTCAGATTCCGGTAGTGGAAGAGTTCCTCGAGCGGCAACACAGTGAAATAGTTGTGGACAAGCTGGCCCCATGGCATGTCGAATGCGCCTTGAGCCTCCAACCACTGGCTCGGGACTCCAGAAGTCGAGTCGTAGCGCGAGTTGTCGGTGCAGGTCTGCAGTTCATCCCAGAGCGGCAGGTGGCCATTGTCCGCGCGTTGGAGCTGGCCCGGACGGGTGTTCGTGGTCGTGAAATCGTTCTGGACCAATGGTCGGTTGACGCCCGGCGGCAGGCTCGCCGCGGCCGTGCTCGCCGGCCGTCCCCCCGCCCCCGGCAGGTTGGCATAGCGGGAAACGAGCAGCAGTGAGCCGGTGGTGGGGAACGCACGCGGCCGCACAGGCAGGCCGGTGTTGGCGTCCAACACTTGAGTGACGCGGATGCCGTATGCCGGCGCGGTGGCCGAGTAGGCGAGGGTCACTCCCGTGAGCGGCGGCGTACCGGCCGCCTGGGCAAACGTCAGCCACGAGGTGCCTGCCGTGGGGTCCGTCCCCGCGCTAGATGGGGGGTTGCCGTTGCTGTCGACGGCCCCGGCCCCCGCAACATCGGTCGCTCCGCTGAGCGTGTTAAACACCACGCGCACGGCCGGCGTGGGCAGGAAGGACACATCCCACACGTTGTTGTACGCGTTCCCGTGCGGGTGCGGCGTCTCGGGCAGCGCGCGGCTCAGAAGCACCGGCACGCCGGCGATGGGAGACCGAAGCGGGAACATCGGCACGCTGATGTTGTTGGCGGTCGTGTGCGCACGAGGCAGACCCAGGAAGTAGTCGGCCACAAAACCCTGCGTCGGTGGCAGCGGCGCGGACGGCGTCGACAACAACAGATTGTGGTGCGCCGGGCAGCTTCGATCGTCCGGCACCTGGTTGGCGCACGCGTTGTATTCGTACTGCGGGTAGATCGGCGCCAGGATCTGCACGCCCAGCGTCGCATGCCAGTACTTCGGCGGTACACCCGCGGCTTCCTTGTGGCGCTGCAGGCTGTAATCACGGATCAGCCGATCCGCCGTGTCTGACGGCGCGAACGGGTTGACGGTGTTGTCAAGATTTCGGCCCGGCCGGCGGATGTCCAGGAAGGGGGGAGATCCCGGATTGGCCGGTATGAACGTATTCTTCGCCGGATCCAGCGTCAGATCGTCCGATGAGGTCGGGCACCCCGTCGCATAACCGTTGACATCCTGGACGAGACGCGGCCGGGCCCACGTTGTGGGTTTGGCCGAGAGCCAGGTCTCCTGGACCGAGCCGTCGCCGATCGGCGCCAGTTGATCGACCACGACCGGGGGGTTGGGAGCCGTATCGTAAGTAACGCCCAGATGGCTGACCTCGAGGACATCTTTCCGCACAAGCTGAATGGCCACCCCGCGCGGGATCACGAAGGCGGGGCCGACCGTGATCATCGCGGGACTCGAGCCCGCGGCCACCGATCCCGCCGCCGCAACCTGCGCAGGAGTGATCCCGGGGATAAACGGGTTCTTCACCGCGATCGTCGGCGGACCCGTGCCGCCGCTGTAATCGGCGAAGTTCGCATCCGCCGACTGATTCGCGATCACGAGGTAACTGAATGGCTGAATCACCACATTGGACAGATTGAGATTCAGCGGCCCAGCAGTCCCCAAGCTGATGTCATAGTGGCTCAAATCCAGTGGAACGTCGTACGGGTTGTAAAGCTCGACAGCGTAGATCGACTCGGGCGGCCCGTCGGCAGGATCATCGACGACGGGGTTCCAGTCGGCCGGTACGGTGCCGAGCTTGGGCCGCTGAACGATTTTGGCGTATGCCTCCGTGATGTAGGGGTGACGTTCGACGCCCACGACATCAATGCTGAAACCGGTACCCGCAACAGTACTCCCGCTTGTCGGGTCTATGCCAAGGGGCTGCGTCCAGCGGATGCGCGTGGGCGGGTCATCGGTGGGCAGCGTGGCAGGTGCCGGGCTGATCACCGGGACATCGTTATCGGCGAAATCGATCGTGTTCACGGCAAGCTGGAATGCAGCCTCAAGTTGCTCCTTCAGGAGGGCGGTGCTGTTTGAAAGGTACGACCGCAGTTCCAGGTCGGTCCCGAGGTTTGTGTGCTGAATCATCGCGAGATACGCGGACGCCAGTTGAATGACCCTGCGATAAATCACCTGCCCTGCCGGGATCGGATTGTTGGAGGCATCGCGGATGTAGTCCCCGGTCGAGCCATCGATGGGCCACTCACTCAACAGATCTCTCAGGCTGAACTGCGTTCTCGCGGACGGCGTGTTGAAGAGCAGCTGGTATGACGCTGGTGCCAGTTGCGGCAGGAATCCGTAACCCCACTGCGTCGTCGTCTCCGTCGGCGCGATCACATCGCGGAGTGTCGCAATACCGGTGTTGGTAGAATCTCCGATGAATTGGCTCAGCCGGTTCTCGTCACGGCGGGGCCGCAGGAGGTTGTCGCTGCTGGTCGTGGTGATGAGATGGCGGCGGTCGTAGTTGTCCGCCCCGGCGTTGTAGGCGGCAGGTGTCTTGTCGGTGAGGGCGAGGGCGAACTGGCCGCTGACCGCTCTGTGCAGCCGGTCTTTCCACCAGTCCGCGTCGGTTCGGGTGCCGTCGGTCTGCGCGGGGTCCACCTGGCGCCAGTGCGGTGTCCAGTCGGTGGAGGCCGTGTAGGGCGTGTTCGCCTCGAAGCCGAGCGTAAAGGGCAGGAGCTGCCGCATGTCGTTGGCGGGCAGGTTCGCGAGTTGCGTCTGATTCAGGTTCTCCGCAAGGCACCATCGCCGCCGCAAACCCGCCTCGTACTCGTGCAGATCCGTCCGCAGCGGCGTCGACTGGGACGGATCGACGCGGTAGAGCGTCCGGACAAAGTTCTGCAGAGCCACGCCCTGAGCACCGCCGGGCGCAGCCGAGGTCACGCTGCTGGGCAGATCCCGCGGGTGAATCACCTGTGCGAGCAGGGTCGGATGCGTCAGCGGGTCGAGCAGGACCATCCCCCCGTTCGAGATCACGCGCAGGTATTTGGGGAAGTCTGTGGTTGTGATCGGGCTCCGGGTGTCGGGCACGCCATCGCCATCGGCATCCTGGTCCGGTTGACCCCACTGGGTCGATGCAGGAATGGAATATTCCCTGCGCGGTCCTGTCCCTCCTAACTCAAAGAGCTGGTACCAGCTCGTCGCGAAATACAGCCAGTTGCCGTTGCCGTCGTCGTACGGCTCACTGCTGGCCAGCACGAGGCTGCCGGACCGGAGCTCTCTTTGCCGTTCGTTCGGAACCTGATTCGACTCGATCAATCCGGGGTATGTGGCGTATTTCTCGCCGGGTGGGAACTTGTCCCCGGTATTGGGGATGCCGGGAGCGTTCCAGCCGAGGTTGTAGGGGGTTGCGTCGTCGCCGACGACTTCCTTGCGAAGCTGCTGGAGGATCGAGTCCAACTGCGACTCCGTATCACCGCCGCGCAGGGTCGCGAGTTTCTTCTGCTCAACCGTCTTGCTCTCGAAGCGCGAGACCACCAGCAGCGTCGAGCCGATGATGAAGAGCATCGCCAGGATGCCCACCACCATGACCAGCGCGCTGGCCCGCCGGTTACCCGCCCTGTTACGTCTGAGCTCCATCCGTTTCGACTTTCGACTTTCGGTTTTTCCACTTTCCGTCATTGGAACGTGTGGACAATCACCTGTTCCACCGGGTCTTCCAGCGTCGTGCCGGGCCCGTAGGCCCGCAGGGTGATCCGCAGGGCCCGCGGCCAGCGGATCGGGTCCGTCCGGTTCCGCGGATCATTTGGATCCCGGTAATTCTTCGGGCTCACCGAGAGTCGGGACCACACCATCTGCTCGCCGTTGCGGACCGACTGCCATCGGACCGGGGCCTGAGGCTCAACCCGCCAGTTACCGGACGAATCAGGCGCCAGGAACAGCTCAGCCGGGTCGTCATAGGTGTACTCGACGAGGAAATCGCTGCAGTTCGGCAGGAAGTACGCCCCCATCCGGTCCCCCGCCCCGGCCGGCGGGGTCGGGTCAAGCACCGTCCGGCGATTCGTCTGAGTGGGAACGTAGAAAGCCCAGCGACGATCGATCGCATCCAAATCGACTCCGTTCGGGGGAGCAGCGAGCGGGTCCGGAGCGCACGTGGGCGGATCAGGCGTAACACCCGCCACCTTCCTCGTCCATTGCTGCCACGCGCCACAGTTCGTCGCGTTCGCACCGGGCGAACCGAACCAGAAGTCGTCCGCGAAGACAAACCAATCCCCAATCTCGAGGCGGTACCACCAGCTCCTGCCCTGCGCACTGCCGCGAATCACCGCATAGTCATCGGCAGGAGAGGTCGCGTCGGGGCCGTAATGGAAATAGCCTTGCCCCATGAGCGGCAAGATGCTCCCCGCATCGTTCGGGTCGTTGTACGGGTCGACGTAAACGTCACACTGGCCTTCCAGAATCGCCGGATCGACCAGGATGTAGTTCGCTCCGGCCGGCTGAAACACTCCTGCCAGATTGCGCTGGTTCGCAGCCAGCGTCCGCGCCGGAAACCGCAGGACACGCCGCGCCAGGTGCCAGGAGTACGAAGGCATATCCGACTGTCTGTAGTTGCCGATGAGAGGCTTGCCTGCGCTCTCAATGAGCTTCGGACCGCTGCGAAACCGCCACTGGCCGATGCTGCCGTCGAATTCCAGCTCACCGACATCTGCGTGGCCGTAGGTCACGATGGCGACAGGGTCGAACTCGATCGGCTGCGGATCCCCGCTGGCCTGGGGTCGCGGCGGCTGGCGGAAGACGTACGTCTGAATGTCGCGGTCCGTCGTGAACATGAGCACATCGGCCCGATGAACGTCGGCAAACGGGTCTGCCGTGCCGGGGGGTGGATTGGTGGGATCGATGAGATCCCGGTTGCTCTCGGCGTCCTTGGCGTTGGAATGGGCCAGCACTTCCACGCCGGCGATGGCGAGAATCCCCTGCGCGGGCAGGCATCGGTCGAGGTCCTCGCGCATCACGGACCCGGCGTTGCGCAGATCGCGATACGCGCTGTTCATGGCCTGGGCCAGGCCGCTGGACTTGCTGGCCGTATTGAAGATCACGCCGACCATCGTCATGACCGCCAGCAGAATCGCGACGGCCACCAGCATCTCGATGAGCGTGAAAGCATTGCGGATTGCGGATTGCGGATTGCGGATTGCGGTGGCTGGTCGCTGCGCGAGAATTCCCTTGGCCGTTTCGGGCGATGAAGCTGATTGCTTATTGCTGAATGCTGATCGCTCTGTATTCACGGCAGCGTCACCTCCCGCTGGAAAGCGGCGATGACCGGGCTGCGCGTATCGAACGTCGCAGGCTCATGACTCAGGATCGGCGGCGGGTAGACCCAGACGTAGACGGGCACACCGAGCGCAGCACCACCATAATTGGCGGACACCTCCAGTTGAATCCGGGCCGGACTCTGAGAATCCGGCGATTTGCCGAGCTCATCGAGATCCCAGCTCGACGAGAGTACGCGAAATGGTTGCCCGTTTTCGGCATGGACCAGCGTCGAACCGGCAGGGATCAGTCGGGCCACCTCGGCCGTGCACAAACCCTGTCCCTCTCGGTTGACCGTCCAGAACCCGCCCGTGGCCGGGTTTGGAAGGACCTGCCAGCGCGGCGGCGGGCTCACGTTGGGCGGCAGGCCCAGGGCGACCAGCCAGGGGCGAGGAAAGAAGCCGTCCTGGAGGTCCGGATCCCCCGCGTTTGTGCTCTGGGTCTGAGCTTCGGTTGTGGGCATCGGCAGGAACAGGCTCTCTGTGGGGTCCGTGTCCGCGCCTGCCGTGTAAGCGGACAGATCAAGGTAATACACATTGAAACCAGGCACCTGAGGGGAATCGCGCTGATCCTGCTGGTAAGCGAAACGGTTGTTCAATTCTCCGCGAGTGAGGATGACAACCGTCAGGGTGAAGGTGCGCGGCCGCGTCTGTCGCCCATAGATGACGCTCCACGAGTAGCGGCGTTCCGCTGCCCGTCGCGCGAGGTCGAGTTCGGCGGTCCATCTCGCGGGCAGAGTGAGATCGGTGAACAGCGCCGGATCATCGGTCCTGAGCGGGGGGTAGATCTGCTCGGACAGATGCAGCCTGGCAGTTGCGTTCGGCAACTGCGGAGCCGGAAGCTGCTCCACCATCAGGACGCGCCGGTTCGGATCGGCCGGGGAGGCCCGGTTCACGAAGTCAACCGGAACATTGTGACCCACGAGAACGTGCACATAGCCACCTCCCTCGTACCAGAAGGTCTGCTCCGTCATGGCCCGTGTCCGCAGCACCAGGTCGGCCGGCGCGGGCGGCGGCGCAAGGTTGTTCAGCTCGGGCAACGGCGCCGGCGTCGGCTGCACGCCATCGTCTGCGCGCGAGAAAAACGGAGTCCTGTTCAGAACCTGCTGCTCCAGGGCAGAGATCTCGGCATCGTTCTCGATCCCGAGATCCGACGTGGGGAGCCCCGTCGTTCCAAGCTGCTTCCTGAGTTCCAGCGTGGGATCACCAGGCTTCACCAGTGGTGTGGAGAGCAGCAGGACGTCCGCATTCGTCACCTGGGCGGGATTTCCCGCGTTCCATATCTCGTCATGCCTTGTAGGCACTTTGAGTGTGACCGTATCCACGGCCGTTTCGACCGCGTCGATGGTGATGGACTTTTCGACCGTCTCCCGGGTCATGTCCAGCCCGACGGGGAAGATCGTGGCCACCATCACCAGGCCCAGGCCCAGGATCATGATGGCGATCATGAGCTCGACCATGCTGAAGCCGCGGCGGACCGTCGAAAGGCGAGCATCCAAAGTCGAAAGTCGAAAGTCGAAAGTCGAAATGGTGCTGACGCAGTGACGCGCCGGACAACGACCACAAGTCACTACGTCACTTTCGACTTTCGACTGTTGACGTTTCGACTTTCGCAGGGTCATTGCCGTCCCTCCACGATGGCGCCGAGGGATCGGCTCACGTAAAGCGGCCGGGCCTTCATGAGCAGGCCGCGGCGGGTCTGCACATCGCGGACGTCGGCCGCGCCGCCGTCGGTGTTGGGCAGATCGAGGAACCGCTCGCGGTCGTACACCAGCACGCCCCGGACCGACGAGTCGGGATGATCGACGAGCGGATACACCGGCGGGTCGACCGAGGCATTCGCCGCGTTCGGGTCTGCATAGGGCTGGGTGAGGTCACGGAACCAGTAGTGGGTTCTGTAGTCGGTCGGACTGGTGCGGAGCTCGTGCGAGCTGCCGAAGCGGTCGAAGAGGATGTAGAACGTGTCCATCCGGTTGAACTTCGCGGCGCGGTCATTCGTGCCCGGGCTGGCATTTCCGTTGAGCACATCGTCGACCTGCCGGGGCTGGTAGGTCAGACTCGTATCGTCCAGCGTCCAGAGCTGCCGCGACGGGGTGAACGGATCGACCACCGGCTGGCCCGACGAATCGAGCTCGATGCATTCCATGGGGGCCAGCCAGGCCGACTTGGGCAGGGGCGTGACCTTCGTGTCGCGGATCTGCTCGAAAGCCGGCTGGTAGACTTCGTTCACGGCCTTCAGGCCCGAGGGCGCCGGCTGCGACGTGAACTGCACGAGCCGCGCCTGCTGATAAGCCAGGTACTCCGGTTCGTCGCCGGGCTTGGTGAAGTCACGCATCGCCTGGTACGTCTGCTTGTTGTAGACAACGTTCTTGGACTTGGAAGCCCGTTCAATGCGGATGCCGACGGGCGTCGAGATCGATTCGGCCGTCGCCTGCGCGGTGATCGCCAGGCCGCTCAGCGTGTTGATCGCCTGGGCCGTCTGGTTCTGCGAGAGCAGCGGCCCCATCGCGGGGACCAATACGGCCAGCAGCAGCGCAATGATCGCGATCACCACCATCATCTCAATGAGCGTGAACGCGCACCGCAGTCGTCCCGGGCGGCGGCCGGGGCGCCGAGAGCTGCAGCATGACTGCCGAATGATCTGCATCACTGCCCTTCCAGAACCACGTCGTCACCCGTACCGAAGACATTATCCGGCCCCGCAGACCTCAGGGACCAGGTGGTGAGCTGCCGGCCGCGCCCGCTCACATCGGGATCGCCGATCCCCGCAGGAGGATTGTAATCAAGCGGCACGTCCCACGGGTCCCGGATCTCAAACAGGTCGACCGTCTTGTCGCCGTTGGGACCGTTATACGGCGTGTCGTTCGAGCCGTTGCCGTTTGTGTCAAAGACGAGGTAGTCCGGGCACGCCGTCCCGGCACACTGGTCCTTGTTGGTGATGGTTTTCTGCGGAAGCCTGCTGAGGATCTGCTTGCTCTCCGCGCAGAGCTGCGTCATCCACAGGTACATGGTCTCGATCGACTTGTAGTTGCCCGCCTGCACGTTGTTCTTGTAGTCCGACGTGGCGTAATCATCAGGCACATACCCGCCGCTGCGCAACCGCACCACGGGGTTGAAGTCCCGCTTGCCCGAGACACCGGGGATGCCTTTCCGGATGTTGACCGGCTCATAAATACCGTCGCCGTCGTCATAATCGAACGGTTCACCCGAGTCCCACCGCTTATTCTGATTGGTATCCTGGGTGGCCCGATCCCATTCCTCGCCGTCCGGATCCTGTTCCAGATCCTTGATCGAGAACCACCCGGGCGGGAGACCCTTCGTGCACACCCGGTACGCCTCGATCGCGTTCTCGATGACGTGCATGTTGCCCAAGGTGGTGTTCGTGCGCTGGTTATCGATCAGACGGAGGCTGGCCGGCAGCAGGATCGCCACCAGCAGGGCGATGATGCCAATGACAACCATGATCTCGATCAGCGTGAAGGCCCGTCGCGGGGCGGCAACGGCCGGGGCCGGTGCAGCAAGCACCCGGCGAGCCAATCCGGCGCAGGCGGGCGGGCGGACACGCGCTACAGCCTGTCGTGGACGAAATGCCGTCAGCCGCTGGGTAGCCACAGGTTTCATCATCGGCTCCTTATCCTCGCATCGCCCACGTGTCATGACAAGGCGATGATACCGCTAAGGCATTGATGTGCAACAGGTTGAAGCAAAACGCCCCAAGCGGTCTGCCGGGCTGCGACGACGGCCGCCCGCAGGATCCACCCGCGCGCATGTGGAACTGGTCGCCGGATCGTAATTCGTTACGTGCGAAGAAGTAACAGCCCGATACCGCAGAGGTGGGGGCTGGGGGTGCCCGGCCCCTCCAGCGGCTCCCATCCAGCTCAGGCACGCAAGACCGTCCCGCAGCATGTCTTGTGACCGATCAGACCAGGACCGCCCGGTCAGCCCCGCCGGCCCGACGTCGAGCCCGCGTCGGATCAGTTGGCGACGTCGAAATTGGCCACGTCGTCGCCCGTCCCATACCGGCCGTCGGGGCCTGCCGAGAGCAGGATGTACGAGTTCTCGTTCTGCGGCCGGGGGGTGGCGGTCACGTTCTGATTCCACACGGTGGACGCAAACGTTCCCTTCGCGGCTAGGAGGTCGTCCTTCCAACTGTTCGGGTTCGGCTTGTAGGGGCCGAGCCTGGCCATGGGGTGATCTGTTCCGCCGCCCAGGTCCAGCCCGGCCTCATTCGCCGACGAGCCCGAGTAACCGGTGAACTTATAGTTGTCCCGCAGGTTGTAGATGCCGGTCGGAATGTAGGCGTCGCTGGAGCCTTTCAGATACTCCCACAGATTGTCGTCGCCGCCGGCATCGACCATCCACCGCGCGCCGCGATTGGCCTTGTAGTACAGAATCGGCCCGCCGAAGGAATCCACGAACGAGATGGACGCCATCTTCGGCTTGGCGTCCAGGTCGGTCAGTTCGAAATAGCGGGTGCCCGACGACTGAGTCATCTTGGGGAGTTTGAGCTTGCTGACCTCGACGTAGGGACCGGAGCGGGTGTGGACCGCCTTGCCCGCGGTATCGATGTCGTAGAGCTGCAGGGTGGACTGGCCCGGATTCGGATCAGACGGCGACCGGCCGGAGTCGTTCATCCAGCCACCAAACGGATCTCCGCCCGCCCCCACATTCGTCCCACCGTTGTCGAGATCCTTGAAGCCCGGCGTTCCGAGCAGATCCGCACCGACGAGCCCCCACGCCAGCAGGTTGGCGCCGCCGAACGAATAGTTCTGGAAATCGAGCATTTTGCCGGGGTCATGCGGATTCGCCAGATACTGGTTTTCGGGCATGACCGAGGGCGGAAAGCTCCCACTGTTCTTGCTGTCGGTGCGGTAGGATTCGAGGCCGGTTTCCAGCACGCCGATCATCGACCTGGTCGTGGTGACGCCCACCTGTCGGCGGGCGTTCTGAAACGCCGGCAGGGCGATGGCCACGAGGAGGCCGATGATGCCGATCACGACCATCAGCTCGATGAGCGTGAACCCGGTTCGATGCGTTCGGCGGAACATGAATGAACTCTCAATCTGGGCGATCGGCCCCACGGCATACGGGCGGACGGCCGCGGCCGCGGGGCCCCTGCGCTGGTTCAACATCACGCGTATGCGAATGTCACATCCGGCGGACGATCACAGGCCCGTGCCCTTGACGTTCGTGACATCATCGTCCGTGCCGTAAATGCCGTCCTTGCCGGCGGAGATGAGCAGGAACGTCTCGCTCAACTGCGCCTTGAGGATGTTGCCGGATTCGTGCGGGTTCTCGTCGTGGACGTAATCGGCGAAACCCCGGCCCTTGTACGGCGGGTTCGCATTGGGCGGAGTCTCGTGAATGTTCTGAACGGTCACGCCGCCCGCGTTGCCGAACCAGCCGATGCCGTGCTGGAAGCCGGTGCCCGCGAAATCCCAGGAATCCTGCGGGGTGACGGTGGAACCCTGCTTGTATTTGCCGCCGGTGATCATCGCATTGTCGCCCTGGTTGAAGACACCGTTGACGACGGAGTCAGCCTCCTGGAACGGAGCGCGGGCCCGGGGGTTCGCCCGGTAGTAGAGAATCGGGAAGTTGTAGCCGTCGATGACCAGGAGCCGGCCGTTCGGCTGGTAGATGCCGGTGCTGACGTTCTGGAACTTCGTCTGATCGTCGTCGCGGGCGAAGACCGGAGCGTCGATGTACGTGCCTTTGCGATCGGAGTACACGCCGGGCGGCGTCGTGTCGCTGCGGAAAGCGTCGAGATCGACAAAATCGGGCGATGTCGTGTTGAGCCGCTGCAGCATGACGCCCTTGTTGTCCACGCCCAGGAAGTCATGCCCGGTGAGCGCACGGGCCAGCCAGTGGGCGCCCGTCATGTATTCGCCGTTGGGAGGCTGGGGTTGCTGTGGGTTTGACCACGTCACCGACCACTTGATCTTGTCCGGGCCGTAGCCGGAGTCGGGATAGGATTTGAAGTCGTTCTGGAACATCTCGAGGCCCTTCTCGATGGCCGAGACCTGGGCCTGGACCCGGAGCTTTCTGGCCTGATCGCGGGCCCGGCTCAGCGACGGCAGCAGGATGCTGATGAGCAGCGAGATGATCCCGATGACCGTGAGGAGTTCGACGAGCGTGAAACCCTCGCGGCGAGTGCAGATCCGGGCACGAGACATCAGAGTTCTCCTATCGAGTTTCAATCAGGGCTGGAGGCACCAGCGGGAGGCAATTCCGAGCCCCGGCGGGCCCACGCTTCATCCCTCGCTGGGGCTTCGGGTCTTGTCAATCGCGGTCGGCCCCTCAAAGGGCCGCTAAAACCCCGCTTATTCTAATGCACCCAGCCGACGAAAGTCCACGCCCAGGCGGCTGGCCGCTCCGCGTTTGTTGTTTGTTGATCGTCGTTTGCCGCCAGTTGTTCGTTGTATGCTCCACCCGGGAAGAAAGCAGCAAAAGCCGATACGCAAACAGAGGCCAAACTCGGTCTCCTTCTCCGCTGACCACAACCCCTCGCCCGACACAACCCACAACGGACAACGGACCACTGACCACGGACACCGGACCAACCTCACTTCCCGCTCGACACGCTGTTGATCAGGTGGACCAGCGGGAGGAACAGCGCGATCACGATGAAGCCGACGATGCCGCCGAGGATCACGACCATGACAGGCTCGAGCAGGCTCACCAGGCCGTCGACGAGCGTCTCGACCTCCTCGTCGTAGTTGTCGGCGATCTTGATGAGCATCTTGTCGAGGTCGCCGGTCTCCTCCCCCACGTCGATCATGTTGACGACGATGGCGTCGCAGATCTTGGCCGCGCGCAGCGGGTTGGCGAACGACTCGCCCTCGCGGATCTCGTCGTGGACCTTTCCGAGCGCGCGGGAATAGACCTCGTTGCCCGAGGTATCGCGCGTGATGTTGATGGCCTCGAGAATCGGCACGCCGGCCGCCAGGAGCGTGCCGAGCGTCCGCGTGAACCGAGCCACCGACGACTTGGACAGGATGTTGCCCAGAATGGGGATCTTGAGCTTCACCAGATCGACGCCGTATCGCCCCGCCTGCGATTGTTTGAGCAGTTTGGCCGTGGCAATGAACACAATGGGCGAGACGACGATGTACACCCATCCAGGTACGGGGACTGACTCCGATCCGTTGACGAACCACTCGGAGATGTTCATGAGCAGCAGCGTCATGCCGGGCAGCTCGGTGCCGAAATCCTTGAAGATCTCCTTAAACTTGGGGACCACGGCGATCATGATGCCGGCCACGATGAGCACGGCGAAGGTGATGACCACGATCGGGTAGATCATCGCGCCGATGACCTTGCGCTTGAGCCGCTGGGCCTTCTCCATGAAGTCGGCCAGACGCTGGAGGATGACGTCGAGCACGCCGCCCGCCTCGCCGGCCGCCACCATGTTGCAGTAGAGCCGGTCGAACGCCTTGGGCTGGCGGGCCATCGACTCCGAGAGGGTCGAGCCGCCCTCGATGTCGTCGGCGACATTGCGCAGGATGACGCGGAGCATGCCCGGCTTCTGCTGTTGTTCGAGGATGCGGAGACTTCGAAGGATGGGCAGTCCGGCGTCCTGGAGCGTCGAGAGCTGGCGGGTGAACTGGACGATTTCTTTGTTCTTGACGCGGCCGATGCCGCCGGCGCTTTTCTTCTTCTTGGCCCCGGCGCCGCCCGCGGCGGCGGCCGCCGCCTTGGCCGCACGCTTGCCGCCCTTCTGGCGGAGTTTGGTCGGGTAGTAGCCCAGACCCCGGATCTTGGACAGCGCGTCCTCAGTGGACTGGGCCTCGATCTCGTCCTTGACCTCCTGCCCGGCCTGATTCATCGCCTCATATTGAAACGTCGGCATACGCTCGCTCCGCTGTAGGGTGGGCTCTGCCCACCTTCCGGGTGGCAGGGATCCCCTGCGTGACGGTGGGCGGAGCCCACCCTACTGTCAGTGCTCCTCGATAATCGTCTCCCGCACCACTTCGTCGATCGAGGTCAAACCCTCGAACACGGCCAATTGACCCCCCTCGCGCAGGGTCCGCATGCCCTTCTTGCGGGCGGCGGCCCTCAGGATGTTCGTCGAGGCGTGCTTCATGATGAGGTCGCGCAGATCGTCGGCCAGGACCATGATCTCGAACAGCCCCATCCGCCCCCGGTACCCCGTCTTGTTGCAGTAGTCGCACCCCTTGCCGTACATGAACACCTTGCCCTTCACATCCTCGGGCCGGAGTTCCAGCTCCATCAGTTGCTCTTCCGTCGGGACGTACTCGTCCTTGCAGTTTTCACAGATCCGCCGCACCAGGCGCTGGGCGACGACGGCCTCCAGGGTGGCCGTCAGCAGAAACGGCTCCAGCCCCAGATCGACGAGGCGGGCCACCGCCGATGGAGCGTCGTTTGTATGGAGGGTCGTGAAAACCAGGTGTCCGGTCAATGAGGCCTGGACCGAGATCTGGGCCGTCTCCAGGTCGCGGATCTCCCCCACCAGGA
>CAZQEN010000110.1:0-20321 GCA_964591605.1 uncultured Planctomycetales bacterium | reverse complement strand
TCTTTCGACTTTCGACTTTCGACTTTCGACTTTCGACTTTCGCCTTTCGCCTTTCCCGCTCCCGCTCCCGCCCCCCCTCCCCCCCGCGGGCCTTGCCGCCGGTCCGCGCGGTATAATGAGGCTCACATCGCCAGGACTGGAGGACGGCCATGAACATCCCCCTTCGCAAGGGCATGCTCCTGCGTCACCAGAACCACGTCTACCAGGTGACCGACTTCTCCGAACGCCACACCGGCAAGCAGAAGCCCACCGTCCACGTCGCCCTCCGCGACATCCGCGACGGGCACCCGGTCGACCGCTCGCTGGACGTGCTCATGCCCATCCAGGAGGTGCCGCAGGCCCTCCGCAAGATGCAGTACCTCTACGCCCGCGGAGACGCCCGCGTCTTCATGGACAGCGAGACCTTCGAAGAGCAGGAACTCACCGGCCCGCAGCTCAGCGACCGGCCCGAGTTCCTCAAGGAAGGCGAGGAATACCGCGTGCATTTCGTGGATGGCACGGCCGTCCTGGTCGACATCCCCGAGATCGTCACGCTCAAGGTGGCCCTGACCGCCGCCCCCGGCCACTCCATCGGCGGCGGCTCCAACATCACCAAGGAGGCCACCCTCGAAAACGGCCTCGAGGTGCGCGTACCGCTGTTCATCAGGACCGGCGACGAGATCCGGGTCGACACCCGCACCCGCACGTACGCCGGCAAGAACAACGCCTGACCCGCACGTCAGTCCGCCGGGACGCAGCGGTGGCGGGCCCAGTCGCGCAGGGCCTGCACGCGCTCGGCCATGGTCACCGAGAGCGGCGGCGACTCGCGCAGGGCATGGGCGATGGCCTCGGTGGTCAGGGGGTTTTTGGCCGCGTAGGCCTGATGGAGGGCCGAGACGATGGCCGCCTCGATCTCGGCCCCGCTGCAGCCCTCGGCCAGGGCGGCCAGGGCATCGACGTCGAACTCCGCCGGCTTGCGGCCGCGCTTGGCCAGGTGAATCTCGAAGATCCGCCGGCGCGTCTCCTCGCAGGGCAGATCGACAAAGAAGATTTCGTCGAACCGCCCCTTGCGCAGCAGCTCGGCCGGGAGGGCCTCGATGTCGTTGGCCGTGGCGACCAGAAAGACCGGCGCCCGGTGCTCCTGCATCCAGGTGAGCAGCGAGCCGAACATCCGCTGCGAGAGTCCGCCGTCGGTGCTGCGGCTGGCCGCGGAGGCGAAGCCCTTTTCGATCTCGTCGATCCACAGGATGATCGGCGCCATCATCTCCGCCTGGCGCAGGGCGTCGCGCAGCCGCCGCTCCGACTCGCCGACGTAGCGGTCGTAGAGGGCCGCCGGGTCGAGCCGCAGCAGCGGCTGCTGCCAGGCTGTGGCAATGGCCTTTGCGCAGAGGCTTTTGCCAGCACCCTGTACGCCGAGCATCAGCACCCCCCGCGGACAGCCCAGGCCGAAGGCCGCCGCCTCGTCGCTCATCGCGCACTGGCGCCGGGCCAGCCAACTCTTGAGCCGGCGCAGACCGCCGATCTCGCCCAGGTCCACCGGCGCCTCGATGTACTCGAGCAGACCCGCCTGCTGGAGCACCTGGCGCTTGGCCGCCAGCACCTGGTTGATGTCGGTCTGGTCGAAGCGGCGGTCCTCCGAGACGATGTCGGTGATGATCCGCTCGGCCTGGCGGCGGGTGAGCCCGCGCAGGTTGCGGACGATCGTCCGCAGCCCGCTGCGGGTCATGTCGATCTCGATGCTCCGCTCCTGGTGGGCGGCCCGGATCACCCGGCGCACCACCGCTTCCAGCTCCTTCTCGTCGGGAAGCGACACCTCCATGCGCGTGGCGTGCGCCGCGATGACGCCCGGCACCTCCTCCTGGTAGTCGATCATGATGAGGTGGCTGCCGGTCTCCTCGAACCGCCGCACCAGGTCGCGGAACTGCCGGAGCGTCCGCTCGTCCCTGAGGTGGCCGATCAGGTCGAGCATCACGCACACCAGCCGCTTGTCCAGCCGCGAGAGGTAGAGCATCGCCGCCGCCGGGTGCTCGGTGCTGGCCACCCGCTGCGGCGCCGCGACCAGCCCGTCGCGCAGCCCCTGGCTCACCGACCAGAGCCACAGGCTCGTGCCCGTCAGGTCGCAGCCCAGCTTGAACGCCGTCTCCCGCACCAGGCCGAGCGCGTACTCCTCCTCGTACGTCACGATCGAGATGCACGCGTGCCCGGCCCGGATGAGCCGTTCGAGCCGTTCCTGGTCGTTCATGGCCGTCCCTCTGCAGGGCACATCTTACCAGGAACGGCCCGCGTGTCATGCCCGACGGCTCACTGGCCCACCTGCACCTTGACGTCGTCGAAGTACGCCGCGCTGGTGGAGCTGTAGCCCGACCCGATCCGCGCCTGGTCGAACGTGAACTGCCCCTGGCTGCTGGCATAGGCCACGTTCGCCCTGGCCAGCACGCCGTCGACGTAGAAGTCGATCGCCGTGCTCTTGATCACCGCCTTGATCTCGTGCCAGCCGACGCTCCGCGCGGGCGCGCCCGCGTCGTTGAGCGTGATCCAGCCCGGCCCGGGGGCGTAGGCCACGCGGGCGGCGTAGTAGGTGCGCATCGCCTCCACGATGTTCGACTTGCCCATGGCCACGAGCTGCGTGATGCTCGGGGAGGCGTCGAGCAGCTCACACCACTGACGGTCGAGGTTGCTCGTGTTGTTGTCGTAGATGCGGATCGACCAGACGATCGGCGTGGCGTTCGTGCCGCTGGAGGCGGTGAAGTTGCGGTAGTTCCGCGCCGCCGACGTGCTGAAGTAGATCGACTTGGGCGAGCTGAAGTACGCCGCCGTCGAGAGCGAACCGCCCGGCGAGAGGGAGATCGGCCACGCGGCCGTGAAGTTGCTCTGGCCGGCGTATGAATCGAACGTGTCGTTGAGGACGATGGTCGCGCCGCTGCTGACCGTGAGCGTCACCGCGATCGTCTGCGGGTTGTTGGTGGCATTGGGATCGCTGATGGTGATGGTGGCGTTGTACGTGCCGGCGGTCAGGCCCGAGGTCGCGTAAGTGACGGTGATCGTGTCGGCCTCGCCGGTGCTCGTCCCGCTGGTCGGGCTGCACGAGAGCCAGCTCACGTTGTCGCTGATCGAGTAGCTGAGCGTGCCGCTGCCGCTGTTGGCCACCGTGAACGTCTGGTTCGACGCGTTCTGGCCCTGCGTGCACGAGGGCGAGAGCGTCGAGGGCGAGCGGTCGATGGTCGGAGACGACGACCCGGTCACAAACGTCCACTTGATCGCGTCCGAGCGCCCGGCATTGTTGGCCGGGGCCGAGCCGCCGCCCGTCGAACCGTCGAGCGTCACCGTGTACTGCGTGCCGGCGTTCAGCGTGTACTGCCCCAGCGAATACCAGACGTTCACGGCGTTGGGATTGCACGTGGTGTTCTGGCATACTCCGACGTTGGTGGTCCCGCCGGCATGCGTCACCTTATGAACCAGCGGATTCCCGCTGTTGGAGGTCGTGGTATTGGTCGTGAACACCTCATAGATGCCCGTGGTCGAGGGCGTGAAGCGGAACACCGCGGTCTTGGCCGTGCTGTTGATCGTGCACCAGCGATGCCCGATGCCCGAGGTGACGCCGGGGGCCGTGCTCTTGGATGAGCCGTTGGACCACGTGCCGGTTTCGGAGTAGCTGGCGTAGTTCTGCCCGCCCGATCGGCTCTCGACGATGAACGGCGGCGCCGTTCCGCCGGGAATCACCAGATCATCGAGCTGGGCCAGCGTGCCGTTGAACACGTTGCAGTCGGCCGAACCGGGGATTCCGGGGATCGAGCAGTTGGCCGTCCACTGCCAGATGAGCCAGGTGGGGAAGATGCCGATGCTCGGCTCATCGTTCTGCGGGTCCGGGTTGCTCAGGTACTGGGCGATCCACAGATCACGGCTGGCGACGGTCGAGTTGAGGTAGTTCGTCGCGTAGTTCGTGTTGCAGTAGATGAGCGGCTCGACGCCGGTGAGCTGTTCGACGCGGTTCATCCACGCGTTGGCCCAGTTCGAGAGGGCGGTGGCGCCGAGTTCAGAGCCCCTCTCCAGGTCGAGCACCGGCCTGAGATACCCGCCGCTGATGTAGGGGCCGGCGACGCCGACGAAGTAATCCGCTTCGGCGGTGGCGGTGTTGTACACCGGCTGCGCGAAGTGATAGAACCCCGTCAGAATCCCCGCCTGCGGCGCGCGGGTCACGTTGTCGAAGAACTCCGGGTCGGTATAGCCCACCCCCTCGGTCGCCTTGACGAACGCGAAGACATAGCCGGCGTTGTAGACGCCCTGCCAGGTCTGTACGGTCAGGTCGCCGTCCCACATCGAGGTGTCCATGCCGTTGGGCCGCTGGCCCAGCGCGGCGGAGGCGGACAGCAGGAGAATCGACATCAGCAAGCCGCACGGCACGCGAGACGGCCGGGCATCCGCGCTGATCGAAGCTCGCACGCAACGTTGAAACGCCCGAACTCGTGGATTCCGGTGAAACATGGCTTCCATACTCCTCTCGCACTGTGACACATAACTGACACCAGTTCCGAGCGAAGGCCGGGATGTTGTTGGTGGCTCCGCTGCGGAAGATACGCTGTGGAAAGTGAAGGTTCTCAAGATGCGACACGCGCGCAGACACCGCGCCCGGCATCCGCACTGCCGCCAACCAGACTGTACCAGCTCTCGGGAGCGAACCGTCCTCAACAGTTCGCGAGGCGCTCCATGCACATTCTCTCGAATCAGCGTCTCACAGCATCACACTGCCTCCGCGCGGGCAGCGCGCAGTCCACCCGTCGCGAACAACCTCCCTGCTGAGACACCGATCCGGAACCTACGCCTGTCGGTCCTTCGACATGAAGCGTTTTTTGAAGTGGTCGACACAAGACCCATTGCGTGCCGACAGAGCATGTATAACGCACGTCTTTCGATTTTCAAGAAAAATCCTGCGTCACCACGCAGATTTTCTCGAAGCCGTGGCGGCGAGTGCGTGACAACATCGGCGGGTGGCATGGGTCCCGGCGCGCCGGGACCCGTGGGGGAGCCCACACGGGCAGCTTCGACTTCGCTCCGCGAAGCCGAAGCTGCCCATGCCACCCCCGCCCAGCCTGTCACGGACCCGTGGCGGCAATCCGGCATGCCACCCCGTTGACATTCAGCTCTTGCCTCTCTCCGAAGGCAACGGGCACAGGTGCCCGGCGCATCGGCAGGCAGACGATCACCCGGAGTCGACCGTCAACCGGCTGCGGAGGCGAAAGCGGAAAACCTTTGCGGGGGGTTCCAGCCTGGTCTCGCTGAGGCGCACGCGATGAGCGGCCAGGACGTCGCTGCGGGTGATGATGCCGATGAGTTTGCCGCCGTTTTCGCGCGAGATGACCGGCAGGCGGCCGACATCGTGGTTGACCATGTGATCCGTGGCCTCGCGGAGGGTGCAATCGGCGTAGACCACGACCGGCGGTCGGCGGATCAACTGCCTGACGGTCAGGGTTGAGCCTGCGGCGCCGAGCAGGTCACGGCGTGTGACGACACCCAGCAGGTGCCCGCCGTCATCGACGATCGGGAAGCCCTGATGCGTCGAACCCGGCGCGGCCGAGGCGATCCATCCGCGGACGCGCTCGAGGGTGTCCGACGCATTCAATGTGACCACCTGCCGGCGGGCGACCTGCTGAACGGTGATGGAGTCGAGGAAGTCGGGCGTGTACTCGGCAGGAACGCGAACGCCGCGGCGGGCGATCTTCTCGGTCATGATGGTCTGCCTCATGAGCAGGCACGAAACCAGATACGCGGCCGTGCAACCGCCCAGCAGCGGGAGCAGGCCCAGGGGCTGGAGCGTCGTCTCAAATGCGAAGACGACGGAAGCCAGCAGCGCCCGGGATGCGCCGGCAAAGATGGCCGCCATGCCGACCAGGGCGGCGATGCGAACGTCGACGGCCGCCTGCGGGAACAGCCAGTGCATGCCGGATCCGATGACGAAGCCCAGTCCGCCGCCGATGGTGAACAGCGGGGCAAGGGTTCCGCCCGAGGTGCCGCTGCCCAGAGAGATCGACCAGGAGATGAGCTTCATGATCGACAGCCACAGCACGGCGCCAAACATCATGTGGCTGGAGATGATGTCGCTGATGTTGCTGTAGCCGACGCCGAGGGTGCGCGGGACGAAATAGCCGACGACGCCGACGACAATCGCCCCGAGGGCGGGCCACCACATCCAGTGGACCGGGATGCGCTCGAAGGCGTCCTCGATCGCGTAGACGGCGCGCGTGACGCAGACGGACGCAACGCCGACGAGCGCACCCGCGAGGATGTAGAGCGCCAGCGCCGATCCGCCGGGCTGGGTCAGGTCGGGCATGGGGAACATCGGGGCGGCGCCTTCGAAGGCGATGCGGATGCCCGCGGCCGTCGCACTCCCGAGCGCCACGGGAACCAGCGAGCGCGGCCGGAACTCGAAAAGCAGGAGCTCGATGGCCAGCAGCACCGCGGACACGGGGCTGCCGAATGTGGCGGCCATGCCGGCGGCGGCTCCGACCGCCAGCAACGTCTTGCGCTCCGTGGAGGTGGTCGAGAGAACCTGCCCGACCAGCGAGCCGAGCGCCCCGCCGGTCGCGATGATGGGCCCCTCTGCTCCGAACGGCCCGCCGGTGCCGATCGAAATGGCCGCGGAGACAGGCTTGAGCCACGTCAGGCGGGCGGGAATGCGGCTGCGATTGGTCAGCACCTGCTCCATCGCTTCGGGAATGCCGTGACCCCGGATGGCCGGTGAGCCGAAACGGGCCATGAGGCCCACGATGACGGCGCCCAGGATCGGTACGGCAATGACAAAGGGGCCGAGTTGATGGTTCCAGGGCGTACCGGGCGAGGCGGAGAACACCCCGTAGAAGGAGATGTTGGTGATCAACCAGATCAGATGTTTGAGAACCTGAGCGACGAGGGCCGCGCCGGCTGCCAGGAGAACCGCCAGCCCGCAGATGACCACGGCCCGGTGATCCATCAGGGTCGAGCGGGTGGGAATCTGCGCGATTTCCAGCGCCGGGCCGAGCGAGGCCGCCAGCGGAAGGCCCTCCGTGGTGGAAGCGCTTTCCACCGGGCGCTCGCCCGCGATCATTGGAACCAGCAAACGCCAAAAAGGCACGCGAAACATCGTGCAGCTCACCTCCATGAGCCCAGCCGTGCAGGTCGGCGGTCAGAGCTTCAGAAAGTTGGCCAGGAGCCTGGGACCCTCGTCGGTGAGGAAGCTCTCTGGATGGAACTGAACGCCCTCGATGGGCAGGGTCTTGTGGCGGACGGCCATGATCTCGTCGTCGGGGGCATCGGTGGTCCGGGCGGTGACCTCGAAGTCCGGGGAGAGGGTCTCGGGCCTGATGACGAGCGAGTGATAGCGCGTGGCGGTGAAGGGGTTGCTCAGGCCGGCGAAGATGGTCCTGCCGTCATGCTGAATCCGGCTGGTTTTGCCGTGCATGAGGCGTTTGGCCCGGACGATCTCGCCCCCGTAGGCGAAGCCGATGCTCTGGTGTCCCAGGCAGACGCCCAGGATCGGGACCCGGCCGGCAAAATGCCGGATGACCTCCACGCTGATTCCAGCCTCGCGCGGCGTGCAGGGCCCCGGAGAGATGATGATGTGATCGGGTCGGTCGGCTTCGATCTGATCGAGCGTCACCTGGTCGTTCCGATAAACCTTCATCTCCTGCGTGCGGTCGAGTTCGCCGATACGCTGAACGAGGTTGTAGGTGAAGGAATCATAGTTGTCGATCAGCACGATCATCGCAGGAAGGGTAGGAGTGGCCGGGGCGCTTGTCAAAGCGCGGCCGGGCTTTACGAAAGGGCCGCCCTCCCTGAGAATTGAAGCGTTGAGGCGGAGCCTCAAGTAGATATCCGGGCGACTCATCCGTCGGCGGGCCGTCGCGGCCCGGGTGCGGGCGGACGGAGTCGATCGGAAACGGAGAGGATGTTGGATCCACACGTCCCGCTAATCACGTTCGGTGAGGCGATCTCGCGCTTCTGGCCCGTCGCAGCCGTCTCGCTGGGCGTTTCGCTCGTTGCCACGCCGCTGTGCCGCGCCATCGCGCTGAAATGGTCGATCGTGGACCGCCCGGACGACTTCCTGAAGCCGCACAAGCGGCCCATTCCGTACCTGGGCGGGGTTGCCGTGTTCGCCGGGTGGCTGTGCGGTATCGTCGCGGCCATGGTGTCTGACCAGATCCTGGTCCGCAACGGCTTCATGGGCGGCATCGCGCTGGCGGGGGCGGCGATCATGCTGATCGGGCTGTTCGACGACCTTCGCGTGATGAGCCCGGTCGTCAAGCTCACGGCGAACCTGGTGGTGGCGGCGTGGCTGCTGTATCTGGGGCTCGGCACGAACCTGGTGCACGTGCTGACGGACTTCATGCACGTGACCTTCCGGCCGGAGGAACGCTGGCTCGAGCTGGCCTATTCGGTGCCGGTCTCGCTGCTGATCATCGTCGGGGCGTGCAACGCGGCGAACCTGATCGACGGAATGGACGGCCTGTGCGCGGGAGTACTGGGGATCATCGCGCTGGGCTACTTCCTGCTGGCGGCGCACCTGTTCTGCTTCGGCCCCCAACTGCACGCATCGAACGAGCGGGTGGTGCTGGCGCTGGCGATCTTCGGCGGGGCGATCGGGTTTCTCCCCTACAACATCAATCCGGCCAAGATCTTCCTGGGTGACGCGGGCTCGATGCTTCTGGGGCTCAACGCCGCGATGCTGATTCTCATGTTCGGCGAGATCAAGTTGACGCGATGGATGATCGGTGCGCTGATGGTGTTCGGGCTGCCCTGTGCCGACATCGCGCTGACCCTGGTGCGGCGGTGGCGGAACGGCAGGCCGCTGATGATCGGCGACCGCAGCCACTTTTACGACCAGTTGCACGACCGCGGCTTCACGGTGCGGCAGGTGGTGGCGATCAGTTACGCGCTGACGTGCCTGTTCGTTCTGCTGGGCGTGTCGGTGATCTTTCTGAAGACCCGCTATGCCATTCTGCTGTATTGTGTGACGGTGGTGGCGGTGGGGCTGGCGGTGAGCCGGTTCGGACTGGTGAACATCGAGCGCGATCGGACGGCCGCGGACGCGCCGGGGCCTCAGGGGGACAGGTGAACCGGGTATGGCTGATCTACTGAACCAGCGCAGGCAATGGTTTAGCTTCTTTCCAGAGGGATCGCTGGAGTTCCTGGTGGTCACCCGGGTGCTGGCGCTGCTCCTGGCGGGCACGCTGGTGATCGTTCCGAGCACGCAGCGTCCGGCGGTGCTGGTGGCGCTGGGGGCGATGGTCTGGCTGGATTACGCGCTGATCATGTGGTGGCTGCTCGAAGTGGCCGGCGATCTGCGGGAGGTGTTCGCACCGAGCGCCCGGCCGGCGGGGCACGAGCGGCTGCGGACGGGGATGATCGTGCTGATCCCGTCCGTGCTGGCGTTTCTGCTGCTGGCGCCGTGGGCCCAGTTCCTGATCCGGCGGGCGTCGACGCGCGGCCCGCTGCTCATGGTGCTGGTTCCGGTGCTGAGTGCGGCGTACCTGGCGAGTCTCCCGCTGGCCTACCGGCGCCTCAAGCGTGCCGGCCTGCCGGGCGGCGTGTGGACAGTGCTCCTGTTCGTGCCGGTGGTACACTGGCTGGCCCTGCACCGCCTCCTGAAACCGCTGCACGCGCGGGTGCGGGATCGGGCGATCGAGCAGGGCCTGCCCGTCTCGTCGGAGACGGGTGCGGGGGCAGCGGCAGGGGCGGCGGATGTGCTGGTCGTGGTGTGTGCTGTGTTCTGGGTGCTCTGGGGCGTCCTGCTGGCGGCCGGGCGGAGCGGAGGCGGTCTTCTGAGCCTGGTGCAGGCCGCCTCGATCGGCGCGGGCTGCCTGCTGGCGGTGACGCAGGTGGCCGCCCTGGAGTACCTTCAGCGGCGGTTCGTCGCGCTGATCCGCCGGGCCAGGCCGCCCGGAGAGCGAGTCGTTGCCGCGAACGCGGTGGAGGAACCGTGAACCTGACCATCATCGGGACCGGATATGTCGGGCTCGTGACCGGCTCCTGCCTGGCCGATACCGGCAACGACGTGGTGGGGCTGGACAAGGACGCGGAGAAGATCTCCGCCCTGCAGCGCGGAGAAAGCCCCATTTTCGAGCCGGGGCTCACGGAGCTGCTCAAAACCAACATCAAGGCGGGACGGCTGCGGTTCACGACCGACGCGGCGTCGGCGATTCATCACGGCGACGTCATTTTCCTGGCCGTGGGCACGCCCCCGAACGCCGACGGCTCGCCGGATCTGAGCGCGGTGCACGCGGTGGCGGATATGATCGCCGGGCACCTGGACCGGGCCGCCATCGTGGTCATCAAGAGCACGGTTCCGGTCGGGACGGGGGACGACCTGCAGCGGCGGTTCAACGAGAAGGCCCGATTCCCGGTGCAGGTGGTGAACAACCCGGAATTCCTCAAGGAAGGCACTGCGGTTGATGACTTCCAGAAGCCAGATCGGGTGGTGATCGGGGCGGAGGACGCGGCGGCGGCGGCGTGCGTGCGGGAGCTGCACGAGCCGTTCGTGCGCAACCAGCGCCCGATCTACATCATGCACCGGTCGGCCGCGGAGATGACCAAGTACGCGGCCAACGCCTACCTGGCGATGCGCATCAGCTTCATCAACCAGATCGCCAACATCTGCGACCGGTTGGGTATCGACGTCAACGAAGTGCGCACGGGGATCGGCTCGGACGCCCGCATCGGGTTCCAGTTTCTGTATCCCGGTCCCGGCTACGGCGGGAGCTGTTTTCCCAAGGACGTTCAGGCTCTCGTGCACGTGGCCCGCCGGGCCGGCGTCGAGGCGGATCTGCTGGACGCGGTGCACCAGGTCAACCAGCGGCAGCGCGGGGTGCTCTTCACCAAGATCGCGTCGCGCTTCGGCAGTGAACTGAATGGCCGCACGTTTGCGATCTGGGGCGTGTCGTTCAAGCCGAAGACCGACGACATCCGCGAGGCGCCGGCGGTCGTGCTGATCCAGCGGCTGCTGGAGGCGGGAGCGTCGGTCCGGGCCCACGATCCCGAGGCGCTCCGGAACCTCAAAGTGCAGTTCGGCGAGCGCGTGAGTTATCACACGTCGGGGTACGAAGCGCTGGACGGGGCTGACGCGCTGGTCATCGTGACCGAGTGGAACGAGTTCCGCTCGCCGAATTTCGAGGAGATGCGCCGGCGGTTGAAAACGCCGATCATATTCGACGGGCGCAACCTGTACTCACTTGACGCGATGCGCGCGCGGCCGTTTGAGTACTACTCGATCGGCCGGCCGACGATCAACAACCTGTCCGGCCGGTGAAGCCGCGACCGCTCTGCCCCGCCTTTCGCCCGGCGTGGGCAACTGATCCATTTGCGACGCGCTGATGAGAGCGTCAGCATTGACAGTCCCCGGCTCGGGGCATCTAATACCCCGCCATGCTTCATGCCATCGACTACCTCGTCGTCGCCGTTTATTTCGTTTTGACGCTGGCCATCGGCTTCTGGTCCGCACGGAAGGCAAAACAGTCCTCGAAGGGTTTCTTCGTCGCCGAGAGCTCGCTGCCCTGGTGGGTCGTCGGATTCACCATGGTCGCGGCGAGCATCAGTGCCGAGCAGATGCTGGGGGAGGTTGGTTACGCATCGAGCGCGGGCCTGGCGGTCTCGAACTGGGATCTCGGAGTATTTCCCTCTCTCGTGCTGATGCTGTTCGTGTTTCTGCCTCTTTATCTGCGCAATAACATTGTGACGATTCCGGAGTACCTGGAGCGGCGCTACAACCCGCTGACCCGGTTGCTGTTCGCCGCGTATACCGTGTTCAACAACTCCTGCATCACCCTGGTGATGGTGCTGGCGCTGGGGGCCAAGGCGATCAAGTATTTCACGCAGAGTGAGACATATGAAGGCATTCCTGAGCTGTACGGCGCGGCGGCGCTCGCTCTGTTCACGGGGCTGTACACCGTGTACGGGGGAATGTCCTCGGTGGCGTGGACGGATACGTTTCAGTGCGTGCTGCTGCTGGCGGGCGGGCTGCTCATTTTCTTTCTGGGGATGAGCCACGTCGAGGGCGGTTTGGAGGGCCTGGTGGAAAGGATGTCGGCCGCGACGCCCCCGACCCACCACCTGATCCGGTCGGTGCACGATCCGTACGTACCCTGGCCCGGGTTGATCCTGCTGATGCTGTCCACGAACGTCTGGTACTGCTGCACGAATCAGTTCTACGTCCAGGCTACCCTGGGCGCGAAGAACGAATGGCACGGGCGCATGGGCGTGCTGCTGACGGCGTTTCTGGGGCCGGTGATGACGCTCTGTTTTGCGTTTCCCGGATACATCGCGAACGATCTCGTGAACCAGAACCGGCTGGCCAGAATCGAAGATGCCAACGCCCTTTATCCGATGCTGGTGCATTATTTTCTGGGGCCGGGACTGCGGGGCTTCATGGTGGCTGCGGTGCTCGGCGCCATCATGTCGACCGTCTCATCGATCGTGAATGCGACGGCGAGCGTGTTCACCAACGACATCTACCAGCGCTGGCTGCGCCCGGGCGCCGGCGAGCGCGTTCTGGTGCGGACGGGCAGACTGGCCGGGTTTGCCACGCTGCTGGTGGCGTACCCGCTGGTGCTGTTCGCCGCGAAATACAGCTTTATCTTCACCTACTCACAGAATGCCTGGTGCGTGCTGGCGATCCCGATCATGATCGTGTTCACTTTCGGTGCAATCTGGCGGCGGGCGACTTCCCGTGCAGCGAACACGATATTCCTGCTGATTGCGCCGTTCGTGGCGGTGCCGTTCCTGTGGGGCAACACCAACGACAACTATCTTTCATTCGGCAGTGCGCAGATTCATCTGTTCAACTTTGCCTGTCTGTTGTGGCTGGCGGCGATGCTCGGTTTTGTGATTCTGAGCCTGCTGTCCGCCCCTGCGCCTGCCGCTGTCTCCGCCGCCTATGTGTGGAAACCGCAAATGGCATCTCTACCCGGGGAAGCGGTTGGCCAGCCGTCATGGTATCGCAGCATCTGGTTCTGGACGATTGTCGCAGGCTTGATCTATGTGTTGATTTACTATAAGTATTGGTGAGTTTTGTGGTACATCTACACGCGCTGGGAGAATCTACATGACAAGAGGGATCAATCCGGTCCGGTTGGCGAACGTTATCAAGAAACTTCAGGAGGAACGCCAGGTCCTGCAACGTAAGATCAGCGACATTGATGCGATCTTTGCGAAATGCGGCATCTCTGCGGCGGCAGGTACCGCGCCGCGCCGGGGACGTCCTCCGCGGGCGGGCAAGGCGGCGGCGGCCGCGGGCAAGCGCGGCCGCGGCGGGCGGCGCGGGCGGGTGCGCCAGAAGTTCGAAACCAGCGGCGCGCAATCCATCCTCGAGTGCGTCAAGAGCGGCGGCCGGGGCGGCGTCTCCAGCTCAGCGATTTCGCAACACTGGAAGAGCGAAGGCCGCGCCGGCGAGCCATTCGTCACACTGGGCCACCTCTGCAAGGCAGGCAAACTCAAGAAGAAGAAGCTGCGGGGCCAGCGCGGCAGCCAGTACACGCTGGCCTGATGTCTGCCTGGCACGCGAGGTGCACCGGTGCAGATCACGGACATCCAGGCCATCCATCTTCGCATCGAAGACCCCAACATCGGCCTGTTCGACGGCTCGTACGATGACTGCCTCATGGTCGTCACCACCGATGCCGGTCTGACCGGCATCGGCGAGGTCGAGTCCCTTCCACGGGCGATTCAGGGCATCGTCAGCGCGGTGCCGGCGCACAACCACGCCCGGGGGCTGCGGGAGCTGCTGGTCGGGCAGGATCCGCGCGATCCGCGGCGGCTCTGGCAGCTCATGTACGACACGACCGACTACGTTGGGCGGCGCGGCCTGATGATGCACGCGATCGGCGGCATCGACATCGCCCTGTGGGACATCGCCGCGCAGGCGGCCGGCAAGCCGATCCACGCGCTGCTCGGCGGCGCCCAGCGCGATCGCATCCTCGCCTACGGCACGATCTACCCCATGGCCCGCACGCCGCCGGCCGTCGGCCAGCAGATCCGCGACGCGAAGGCGATGAACCTGCGAGCGTTCAAGTTCTGCGCCGACCCGTGGTGGCTCGACGACGTCGCCCTCACCGGCCGTCTGCTCCGCGCCGCACGTGAGGAGGCCGGCGATAAGTCGATCATCATCATCGACGCCGCGCTTTCCTATCAAACGGTGGCCGAGGGTATGAAGCTGATCCCGATCTACAAGGAGATCGGGATCTCCTTTCTCGAGGCCCCACTACCGCTTGACGACCTGGCCGGCCACGCCGAGTTCGCCCGCGAGATCCCCACCGGCGTGGGTGACCTGGGCCTCACGCACGTCGACGAGTTCGTCGATTTTCTGGACCGCGGCGGGGCGAGCATCTGCCAGCCGGACATCACGATGGTCGGCGGCTTCACCGGACTGATGCGCATACTCGACGCGGCCATGCAGCGCGGTAAACGCGTCATCACGCACGGCTACAAGACCAACATTGAGATCGCCGCCAACCTGCACTTTCTCGCGCATCAGCCGCGCGAGGAGATTCTCGAATGGTCCACGAGCAAATCGCCGCTGCGCTGGAACACGACGCGCGAGAAGCTCCCGGTCGAGACCGACGGCAAGGTCGCGGTCCCCCAGCGTGCCGGCCTGGGCGTGACGCTCGACTGGGATTTCGTGAACGCACACCGATACCAGCCCAAGGAATGATTACGCCATCAGGAGGCGCCGGACATGGCATATCACGTCGAAGAGATCGTCGCCGACAACAACCTGTGCGGTGAGGCCCCGCTCTGGGACCACCGCAACGGCCGGCTGCTCTGGGTCGACAACGAAGCGAGCGTTGTCTTTCAGTACGTGCCCGCGACCAGCGAGCGGACGGTCCTCAGCCGCGACCTGCCGGTGAGCGGCCTGGCCATCAACGAGGACCGGCGGCTGATCTTCGGCGGCTCGGCCGGGCTGCATGTGTGGGAGGCCCAGAACCTTCACGAGCCGATCGTCACGCACGATACGGAAGGTCTGCCGCTGCAGATCAACGACATGATCGCCGACCCGCAGGGCCGCATCTATGCCGGCACGCTCTACTGGGGCGCGCAGGGCATGGAGCGGCTCGGAAAGCTGTACCTGATTGAGAAAGGCGGCAAGGTCACGCCGGTCGATGACGGCATCGAAGTGAGCAACGGCCTGGGCTTCAGCCCCGATGATCGGACGCTCTATTATGCCGACTCGACGGCCCGCAAGATCTTCGCCTATGACGTGGATGCCCGAACGGGCGGCCTGAGCCGCAAACGTCTGTTTGTCCAGGTCTCCAGGGACGAGGGCATCCCCGACGGGCTCACGGTGGATGCGCAGGGCTACGTCTGGTGCGCCCACTGGTACGGCTCTGAGATTGTTCGCTATGACCCCGACGGCAAGGTCGAGCGGCGCATCCCCATGCCCGCCAAGCAGGTCTCGAGCGTCATGTTCGGCGGCAAGGATCTCAATGAACTGTACGTGACCAGCGCCGGTAATGCGTGGCGAAGCGATTACGCCCCGCGCGGCTGCGATTTCGAATCCGGCATCACCGGCGGCTCGCTCTACCGCATCAAGCTCGACATCCAGGGCCGGTGCGAGCATTTGGCCAGGTTTTGACCGCAGAGACGCAGAGGACGCAGAGAAAATGGAAGTCGTCCTTCCCGGAAGCATGCGGTTGTCGGCAACCACGTATACGGCGCAGCAATCATCGCGCGTCACTGGGTCATGCTCATTCTCTTCTTACTGGGAACCACAGCGGTTGTGAGTTGGGTGATTGAAAACAGTCATGGAGAATACTGATTCTCTGCGGCCTCTGCGTCTCTGCGGTTAAACACACTCATGGCTGATCTTCGCTTCGACAAAGACTGGCAATACAACGGCTGCCGGGTGCTGCGGATCGAGAACGACCTGCTGCACCTGGATGTGCTTCCGGAGGTGGGTGGAAAGATCTACCACTGGATCTACAAGCCGCTCGGGCGCGACTGGCTGTGGCAGCATCCGCGGATCAAGCCGGCCGTCCTGCCTGAGAGCACCAACTACGACGACACGTTCAGCGGCGGCTGGGACGAACTGTTTCCCAACGGCAGCCTCGGCCAGCACGGCGGCGAGTTCTATCCCGACCACGGCGAGTACTGGACCAGGCGGTTCGACTGGGATGTCGAGCAGTCGCAGACGGCGGTCACGCTTTACCTGCGGGCCGAGGGCTCGGTCACGCCGACGCGGATGGAACGCTGGATCACGCTGGAGGCCGGCTCGCCGGCCGTGCGCATCGGCTATCGGCTGACGCACCTCGGGGAGCACCCCTTCGACTACCTCTGGTCGCTCCACCCGGCCCTGGCGGCGACGCCGGGCTGCCGGCTGACCATTCCGGGCGGCCGGTCAATCAACGCCGCTCCCGGCATCGGCCGGCTCGCCGCTGAGCCGCTGGAATTCACGTGGCCCATCGCACCGGGATGCGACGGCCAACCTGTCGATCTCTCCAGGATCCCCGCGTCCAGCGGGGTGCCGGGCTATGACATGGCGTATGTGACGCAGCTCAGCGACGGCTGGTGCGGGCTGATCGATGAAGAGCGGCAGGCCGGCTTTGCGATCGCCTTCGACAGAGAGTTCTTCAAATATGTCTGGGTGTTTCAGACGCATGGGGGCTGGCGGGGCCTGCATACCGCCATCATGGAGCCCTGCACGGGTTATCCGGGCGACCTGGCGGAAGCCGCGGCCGGGGGCCACTGCGCCCGGCTGCAGCCCGGCCAGAGCGTGGAAACGCAGGTCACGGGCGTGGTCATCACCGGTCGTCAGGATGTGAGTCACATCGGGCTGGACGGGAGGGTGTATTAGCGGGAGGATACTGTCTCGAGCCGCGGGCCTGCCGCCCGCGCGGCCGTCGGCGGTGTGTGCGCGCTGGGGCGCCATGGGACGTCCGCGCCGGCTTCGGATCTGCGGCTTTGTTGTCACGTGCGGGAGGCTGACACCATGGGTGTGCTGACGAATCAGGCGGCGATCATCACCGGGGCGGGGACCGGGATCGGGGCCGCGGCGGCGGTCCGGTTCGTGCGGGAAGGGGCATCCGTCGTGATCGTCGGCCGCCGTGAGTCGAAACTCCACGAAGTCGCCCGCGCGATCGGCGAGCCCAGACGCGTGGCGGTGGTGGCGGGCGACGTGGTCGAGGTGAAGACGGCACAGACCGCGGTGGACCTCTGCCTGGAGCGTTTCGGCCGCCTGGACGTCGTCGTGAGCAACGCCGCCGTGTTCAAGCCGACGCCTTTTCTGACCTCCAGTTACCAGGACTGGAGGAGCGTATTCGACATCATCCTGCTCGGCTCGTACCACTTCACGCAACTGGGCGCCAGGGCCATGATCGAGCGGAAGATCGCCGGGCGCATCGTCAACGTCACCAGCATCCACGGCACGCAGGGCGAGGCGAATGCCTCCAACTACGGCGCGGCGAAGGCGGCGGTGAACCAGTTCACCCGCTGCATGGCCATCGAGCTCGCCCCGTACAACATCCGCGTGAATTCGCTCGCCCCGGGCTTCGTGGACACGCCCATGTCGGTCTACAACGGGGTAAACGAGCTCGAAAACCCGCGGTTCCTTCAGCAGTACGTGGCCGAGCGGCGGATCCCGCTGGCCCGGGCGTCCAAACCCGAGGAAATGGCCGGGAGCATCCTGTTTCTGGCCTCCGACGACTCGAGTTACGTGACCGGACACGTGCTGGTGGCCGACGGCGGGCTGACGTGCACGTTCTGACGGATGGGTCAGTGGTCAGTGGTCTCCAGTCACGGCAGCCCGTCCGTTGCCCGGGTACCACGGACCGATGGACAAATGGACCCGACAACTGACCAGGGACACCTGACCACGGACAGACATGAAAATCGAGAGCATCGACCTGTTCTACTTTGCCCTGCCGCAGATCCGCGACCAGGCGGATGGCTCGCAGGACAGCTTCGTCGTCCGCGTGCGGGCGGACAATGGCCTTGAGGGCTTTGGTGAATCGGATTCGTCGCCGCTGCTGGCATTCGCGAGTTACTGCACACCCCCATCGCACAGCAACATCGTCAATATCAGCGAGTCGCTGATCGGCCAGCGCGTCGAGTCGCCGGAGGACGTGCGGCGGATCTACGCCCATTGCCAGCGGCGAGCGCTGGACATGGCGCAGTTTCCGCATGCCTATGCGGCGGCGGATATCGCCCTGTGGGACCTCCTGGGCAGGCATCTGAGAACGCCGGTCTACAAACTGCTCGGGCATGACCGCAGCCTGCCGAAGGTGGCGTATTCCTCGCAACTGTTTCAGGACACCCCGGAGGCGACGCGCGACCTGGCCCGCCAGGCGCGACAGAAGGGTTTCCGCGCGGGCAAGTTCGGCTGGGGGCCGATGGGGACGAAGGACGAGGCCTTCGATGTCGATCTGGCGCGCTGCGCGCGGGAGGGGCTGGGCGACGCCGCGCTCATGGTCGATGCCGGAACCGTCTGGAAGTACGACGATGCCACGGCGCTGCGGCGGGCCCGGGCCTTTGCGGATTTTGACGTGACCTGGCTCGAGGAGCCGCTCAGCACGGAGGCGGTAAAGGCTTACGGCCGGCTGGCGGCGCAGTCGCCGGTGCCGATCGCCGCAGGCGAAGGCTGCAACACGGTGCGGGCGGCCGAGGATCTCCTCGAGAACGGCGGACTCACCTTCCTGCAGATCGATCCCGGGCGCATCGGCGGCATCACACCGGCGATCGAGACCTGTCACCTGGCGCGCCGCCGCCGGGCGGTGTGGGTGAACCACACGTACAAGAGCCAGATCTCACTGGCGGCCGCGCTGGCGGTGTTTGCGGGCGACGAGCGCATGCCCTGGCTTGAGTATTGCGAGTCCGGTTCGCCGCTCGTCCGCGACATCGTGCGTGAGCCGCTCCGCCTGGGGGCGGACGGGACGGTCCGATTGCCCGATACCCCCGGCCTGGGCGTCGACGTGACGCTCGATCGCATAGGCCATCTGGCCCGCCAGATCTCGATCCGCGTGGACGGCCACATCATCGGAACCTCTGCCAGGCCCTGACGCATTTTCGCCGACCACCAGCTTTTCTGCTTTTTGGTGAGTTGATTGTTGACACAACCATTGTTGTGACGTATAATTTGGGGCGATGGCAAACGACGAGGCGGCTATAACCGAATCCGTACTGCAGAAAGAGCTCCGCAAGCGGACGCCGTTCGAGTTTCTCGAACACGAGGTCAGCCTGAATCTGATCCGTACGGAGGACCATCTGCGTGCGGCGTTCACCGAACTGTTCAAGCGGTTCGGCATCTCTTCGCCGCAGTACAACGTGCTGCGGATCCTGCGGGGTCACGGCCGGCCGCTGCCCAGCCTGGACATCGGGGAGCAGATGATCACGCGGGTGCCTGATACGACGCGTCTGATCGATCGCCTGGAGGCGGCCGGCCTCGTGGAGCGGCACCGCACGCGCGAGGATCGCCGCGTGGTGCTCGTGCGGATCACGGACAAGGGTCTGGACCTGCTGACCCGGCTGGATGAACCCGTGACCGCGCTGCACAAAAAGCAACTGGCCCACCTGACGCGGGCGGAGCTGCAGGAACTCAATCGGCTGCTGGTGAAGATCCGGAAGGCGACGAGATAGAAGCAGGGTCGCCGGGCGGACCGGCGGCGGCGCGGGACGGAACTTGTTTCAACAACTAACTAACAGGAGTCCGATCATGACCACCCAGAACCGAAGTGCATCGATCGACGCCGGTCTGCTCGTTATCCGAGTGGCCGTCGGAATTGTGTTTGTCTTTCATGGCAGCCAGAAGCTCCTGGGCGCCTTCGACGGGCCGGGGCTGAGCGCCTTTGCGGGCATGCTGAGCAAAATGAACGTGCCAGCCCCCCTGCTCAGCGCCGCGCTGGCGGCCTGCGCCGAGTTCTTCGGCGGCCTGGCGGTGCTGACCGGGGTCGGTCTGCGCCTGGCGGCCATACCCATGATCTTCACCATGATCGTCGCCATCGTGAAGGTGCATTCCGGGGCGTTCTCGCTGCAGAAGAACGGAATGGAATACGCCCTCACACTCGGGCTGATTCTGCTGGGCCTGGCCCTGACCGGACCGGGGCGGCTGGTGCTGTGGCGGCCGAAGAGGCGAACCGCACTGCCGGCCGAATTGCCGACGCCATCGGTGCCGCAGGGCTCGTGATCGCCGGGGCGTGCAGACGATGGCGGGACAATGGACGAACGTGTCAGCGACGTTGCTCCCATGAATGGAGAATGAAATGCCGAATGTTCCACGGATTCTCGCCCTGGCGGGAAGTACACGGTCCGAATCGCTCAACAAGAAGCTGGTGCGCATCGCGGCGGAGGCGGCCCGGGCGGCGGGCG
This sequence comes from uncultured Planctomycetales bacterium, assembly GCA_964591605.1. Taxonomy (GTDB): domain Bacteria; phylum Planctomycetota; class Phycisphaerae; order UBA1845; family PWPN01; genus CAYLLT01. Next base: position 26 of record CAZQEN010000110.1, on the reverse strand, counting down.
CGGAGGTCACGGTCATCGATCTGCGC
>CAZQEN010000109.1:0-20344 GCA_964591605.1 uncultured Planctomycetales bacterium | reverse complement strand
TGTAGAGGCTGGTGATGGGTACGGCCCGGGCGGACGCGGCCGCCCACGATGCCGCGGCCAGCAGAGCCAGCGGCAGATGATGCATCACGCTTCTCACGTTCCCCTCGCTTCCCCTCCGCGGGCTTCCTGCCCTGGCCACCCCACTCCGCAGGCGTCGGGATCAACGAAAAAGAGAGACGCCGCCCGGATGGGCCGTCTCTCTCATGCCTGCGTACCTGGTTCACCGGGGCCCCCGCCCCGCTCACTCCAAGAATAGCGTTTCGCCAGAGGCTTTTCAACCTTTTTAGGTGTCAAAACCATAGGCCAGCCGTCTTATTCTGTCGCCGTCCTTTCCGTCATGCTATTACCGGACGCGGCGACGGTTCCCGGACCGATCCTCTTACCGCGCCGTGGACGGCCGGCGGGATCGGGGCAGCATCAGACCGGAAACGATCAGCAGCAGAACCGACGCGGGCTCCGGGACGCTCGCCGTGCCGCTGAGCATGACATGCAGCCCGGTGGGGTTGTCACGAAGCGCCGAGTTCGGAAAAAAGCCGTTGTTGACGACCACCGTCAGCGTGTTGGGCCCGGGCAGGAATCCGCTGTCGAGGATGAACGATGCCCAAGTGCTCCAGTTGAGCCGCTGCACATACGGTCGGCTGACGCCGGTGGGGGCGCCGTTGAGCAGCATGTAGCCCGAATCGTCGAGGGCCCACTGCCCGGTGATTTCGACGGTGTCGGGGTCGAGTCCGGTCAGGTCGAATGTGGTCTGGAAGTAATAGTCCGCAGTCGTGCAGCCACTGCTGCAGTCGCTGCGCGGGAAATTGTGGCCGCCGTCCGGGCGCGCCGAGATCCACCGGGAGGTCAGTGTGTTGGGGACATAGCCGCCCTGGAGAGGCGGAGCGCTGTTGCTGATGGTCGGGGCGGCGGAGCCGGGATACGCGGCATCCGGACTGCTCACCAGCCGCCAGTGCGGGTCGACCGCCCCGTCGGCGAGCGGAAAACCGGCATCGTTGACGCCGGTGCTGAACAGCGTGGTGATCGGGACGGCCCACAGCGGGGCAGCCGATGACCCCAGGACAAGCATGGTCAGAAGGGTGTGATGACCCATGCGGCGCATAGATTCCTCTCCTCTCCAAACGGCCTGGACGGCGCAGTGGTCCTGCCCGCCGGCACGGCCGTAGCAACGCAATATGGTTCTGAGAGGCCCCTCGAGGTGTGTCTCTTTCCCCTCGCCTGGCACGACGATGGCAGAACGCCCGCGTCTGGCCCCCCTCCGGTTGTATGAGCATAGCGCGGCAGCCCACGCTTCTCAACTGGAATAGTCAGTTATTTACGGGATTCCGCCGGGATTTTCGGCCGGCCGAGCGGGGCATTTGTGGATTTCGGACGTTCCAACCGGAGTTATCGGCCGGTGCGCGGCGGTCGGCCTGCACGGTCACGCGTGGTCATGACGCGGCGGGCATGACCGGATGGAGACCGCGGATCCGCTCGTGAATGGCCGCCGGTCGTTGAGCGCCGTGCGCGGCCCGCCCCCTGTTTGATCGCTATGGCAGGGGTGTGAACGGCGTGCTCACGCCATTGCCGTTGATCTCCGCAGTGATGATCGTCGGAACCGCCGACACGCCCACCACCGTGAAGTTCGCCGTCGAACTGCCCGCCGGGACGATGACCGAGCCCGGCGCGGTCAGCGCGGCCGGGTTGGAGTTGGTGATCGTCACAACCGTATCCGCGGCGACTTTGGCATTCAGCACCACGCCAAGCTGGCTCGGCTCGTTCACCTTCACATTCCCGATCAGCACGACCACGCTGGGGGCGTTGACGACGTTGATGGCAATCCCGGCGCCCATGCCGTTGAACGAGCAACCCAGGAGCCCCTCGCCCGGCGCGATCGCCTGGACCAGGAAGCTGGCGAATGCCATGCCGGCCGGGACCACGACGGAAGGCGGCGCCGATACGATTCCGGCCGGTATCACCGTCACCGTCACGGTCGTATCGACTGGCGGCGGGGCGTTCAATGAAACCGAGACGCGGCCGATCGCTCCCACTTCGAGGGCCGAATCGATGCTGACCGATTGAAACGCGAGCTGCGACACCACGGACAGGCCGGTCGTGACCTGGCTGGTGCCCAGCGTGGCCGTCAACAGCGTGCTGCCCGTCGTTCCAACCGTGACGGGCAGGCGGGCGAAACTCTGATCAGCCGGCAGGACCATCGTGGCCGGAAGCGTGAGGACGGCCGGGTTGCTGGAGGCGAGGCTGATGGCCGTGTCTGCCGCCGGCGAGACATCGGCCGAAATGAGCAACTCCGATGATGAACCGGTCAGCAGAGTGGGCCCGACGGTGATCGAGGTAATGGATGGACTGTCGACCACCGTCAGATCGAGCGTACGCGACGCCCCGCTCAATGCGGCGGTGATCGTGGTAGTACCAGCCGCCGATGCCACAAGCGGCAGCGCCACAGAGTCGGTTTCAGCCGGCACCGTGACCGACGCCGGGACGGTGACGACGCTCGAATTGCTCGATGCGAGGGAGACAATCTGGGCGGCAGCAGAGGTCGCGTTGAGCCCGATGGACACACCGAAGGCCCGACCGGTCACAACGCGAGCGCCTGAGATCGTCGGGATCTCGTCCAGCGTGAGTGATTCGATCGTGATGGAGGTCACGACGTCCACCCGTGCGCTGGCGCTGCTGGCGCCGAGCGATGCGGTGACGGTGGCGATGCCGGCTGCGATGGCCGAGTAGTCCGCCGTCCCCGAGGCGCTGCCCCGGGGGATGGTGAGCGTGACGGGAACGTCCGCCACCGCCGGATTGCTCCCGGCCAGTGTGACGCTCGTGTCACTGGAGACCGGATCAACGAGGGTGACCCGGATCCGGCCGGTTGCCCCCGCCACCGCGTCCGTGACCTCCAGCGAGCGGATGGTCGTCGAGCCGGGCAGCGGCGTATCGCCCGGATCGGGGGCGGGGCAACCCTGACCCGTCAGCAGCAGCAGCGACATCGTGCAGAATCCGGCGGAGACAGACCCCCACGGTCGGTTCAGACGGGTTTTCATGACGGCAGGCCCCCGATGCCGCCGAAGGAGGCGGCGGACTGGGTGAACGAGGAATCTCTGCGAAAAACAGCCCGATGGTGCATCTTCGGCACTCTCGCCACGGGCTCTGCAGTGGAAGGCGTTTCTGGAACACCCGCAGGCTGCCGACAGGGGTCTCGTGTGCCCGCGCCACCCGCCCGAGCGGTGACAGACACCGGTTGGATGCGTCACCGGGCCGATGGGTTGCAGGTCCTGCGCGGGCAAGGCTAACATAGAGCCGGCAGCCCCGACCCTGGGACCGGCGTTGGCCGGCCCACCTTTTCCGGAAGTGTCCTGTGCCCAGCCGGTTGCGTGCGGACTTTCAGCCCCATGAACTCCCGACGGTTCTGGAGCACTTTGAGATTGGCGCCATCCACCGCATCGACCGCCAGCTCAAGGGTTCCCGCCGTTCGCCGAAAGTGCTCATCACCTCGGACCGGGGGCGCTTCCTGCTCAAGCGGCGGGCCAAAGGGCGCGACCATCCCGTGAAAGTCGCGTCCGCCCACCGGGTGCAGCAGTACCTGGCCGGCCTGGACTTCCCCCTGCCGCGCCTCGTCCCCACCCGCGACGGGGTAGAGACCACCGTCATGCTCGACGGGCAGATCTATGAGATGTTCGAATACGTCGAAGGCGGCAGCTACGACCAGTCGATCCATACGACGCAGGATGCCGGCCGGGTGCTGGGCCTGTTTCATCGCTACCTGAAGGATTATCGGCTCGAGTGGGAGCCGTCTCGCCGCGGCTATCACGACGCCAACGCCGTCCGCACCAACCTCAGCAGCATCCCCGCCAGCATCGGCAAGGACGACAGCGTGGTGGGCAAGGAATCCGTCCTGCTGTCCACCGTCTCGTCGCTGTACGACGCGTATGAGGCGGCGGCCGAGCGGGTGAACGAGGCCGGCTATTACGAGTGGCCCGTCCAGCTCGTCCATGCTGACTGGCACCCGGGGAACATGCTGTTTCGGGGCGGCCGGGTGTCCGCGGTCATCGATTACGACTCGCTGCGCCTGCTGCCGCCGATGACGGACGTGGCCAACGGGGGCCTGCAATTCTCGATCCTGGGGGGGCCGATCGATCCGCGGCAGTGGCCGGCGGAATTGGACGAGGTGCGCCTCCGGGCGTTCCTTTCCGGGTATGATAGTGAGCAGACGCCGCCGGCCGAGCAGCTTCGGGTGCTCGGCCCGCTGATGATCGAAGCACTCATCGCGGAGGCGGTGTTGCCGATCGCGGCGACGGGTTCGTTCGGGCGGATGGAGGGCTTCCGATTTCTGCAGATGATCGACCGGAAGGTCCGATGGCTGGAGCATAACGGAGATCGGGTCCTTTCCCTGCAGAGCTGACGGCGGGCCGCCCTTTCTGAACTGGAACCTCGGGGGCCTAAGGCGGTCGAGTCGAGGGACGTTCGGGCAACGGTTTCCATGCGGGCAGTGGCTTTCATGATCGGATGGGCGCTCCTGGCGCAGGCACCGGCGACGCGGCCGGCTGCCGAGTCTGCGCGCCCCGCGCCCGGCCAGATCGACCAGTGGATCGACCAGCTCGCCCACCCCCGCTATGCCGTCCGCGAGGAGGCGACCCAGCAGCTCTGTGAACTGGACGAGTCGGATCTGCCCCTGCTTGTGCGGCGATACCGCGCCGAGACCCGCTTCGAGCCCAAGCGCCGCATCCGTTACGTCATCGAGTTCGTGTTCCATCGGGATCAGATCGTCGGGCGCAACGGCTTCATGGGCGTCGAGGTCTTTCCACAGGTGATCGCCGAACTGGTCGATCCCACGACGGGCAAGCTCACACGCGGGGTCGTGGTCAAGAAGGTCAAGACCGGTTTCGCCGCGGAACGGGCGGGCCTCAAGGATTCCGACGTCATCATCACCCTGAACCAGCAGCCGTTGCCCGAAGACCCCACGACGGCCAGCTTCGTGCAGAAGGTCAGCAGCCATTCGCCGGGCACGGTGGTGACGCTGGGGGTGCTTCGGGCGAGCAAAGCCGTCACCCTGCGTGTTCCGGTGGGACCCGACCCGACCCGGCTGCTCTCAGGCGCCCGCACGTCGGCCATGACGCAGGATGTTCCCGCCCAGGGGCTGTGGGTGGCGGATGTGGAGGACCGGTCACCCGCGATGGCTGCGGGCCTGAGGCCCAACGACATCATCCGGAGCGTCGAAGGTGCGGCGCTGGGGCCCTACGGACCCAACCAGATTGAGGGCATCCTGCGCGGCCTCACACCGGGGACCCAGATCAGGCTCGAAGTGGTGCGATCCGACGTGCTCACCCTGAAGGTCAAGCTCGGCTACCGCCCGCCCGAGTACATCATGGATCCCAAAGACCTGGCCGAGGCCCGGACCCGATTCATCACCTGGTGGCTGGATCAGGGCGGCGACCTGCCCGACCGGGCCTCCGAACCTGGCACCATCCGGGTTGCTTTCGGCGCCCCGCCCGCGCCGCGGGTGGGCCCTGAGAGCACATTGCTTCCATAAAACCGCGTCACCGCGGCGCCAGCGATGCGTCGCTGGTGAGCATCGCCACCACGCAGGCGGCCGAGAACGTCGCGCACGAGCCGATGATCATCGCCGGAAGGCCCAGGCGGGCCAGATCATGCCGCCGCTCGGGCGCCAGCACGCCGATCCCGCCGAGCTGAATCCCGATCGAGCCGATGTTGGCGAATCCGCAGAGGGCGTAGGAGGCGATGAGATATGACCGCGGCTGCAGGTCCTTCATGCCGGCGAGCTGGCCGTAGGCGACGAACTCGTTGAGGAACGTCTTGATGCCCAGGAGCTGCCCGACGGCCCCGCAGTCGGGCGCCGGCACGCCCAGCAGCCACGCGACCGGCCAGAACAGCTTTCCAAAGAGCAATGCCAGGCTCCAGGGGGTCGTGACCCGGAACAGGTGAACGCTCACCGCCCCGAGAACCGCATCAAACAGCGCGACCAGGGCGATGAACGAGATCAGCATCGCCCCGACGTTCAGGGCAAGCGTCAGCCCTTCCGACGTGCCGCGCGTCGCCGCGTCCACCACGTTCGTGTCGATTCTCGGCAGCTCGATTTTCAGGTCGCCCGCGGTCAGCGGCTCGTCCGTCTCGGGCATGGCCAGCTTGGCCATCATCAGCGAGGCGGGCGCCGTCAGGATGCTGCTGGTCAGCAGGTGCGCGCCGATCCCGGGCACGAGGTCACGCAGCATGCTGATGTACGCCAGCAGAACGCCGCCGGCCGTGTTCGCAAAGCCGCCCACCATGATCGCCATCAGCTCGGAGCGGGTCATGCGATTGATGAACGGCCGGACCATCAGCGGCGCTTCGGTCTGGCCGACGAAGATGTTGGCCGCGTTCGACATGGTCTCCGCGCCGCTGGTCTTCATCGACCACCGCATGACCCGCGCGAACGCCCGCACCACGAGCTGCATGAGCCCCACGTGATAGCCGATCGCCATCAGCGCCGAGAAGAAGATGATGGAAGGAAGCACGCGGAAGGCAAAGATGTAGCCGGTCTGGGCGACAAGTGTGCCGTCGGCCCGGAACGTCTCTTTCTCCAGGTGGCCGACGGGCACGGCCCTGGCCCCACCCAGCGCGCCGAAGACGAACCGCCCGCCCTCCTCGGCGGCCTGAATCACTGCGACGAAGCCGTTATTGATCGCCTCGAAGATCGCCGCGCCGAAGGGCGTACGCAGCACGAACAGGGCGAAGAGCACCTGCAGCCCCAGCCCCCAGACCACCACCCGCCAGCGGACCGCCGCGCGGTTCGAGCTGAACGCATACAGCAGCCCGATCATGACCGCCAGCCCGACGGCCGGCTGGAGCCGTTCCATGGGCCATCATCATGCCGGGCCTCATCCGCGGCGTCTACCCACCCCCGCCCGCGTCTGGCCGTGCGGTTTGGAATCAACGAGGCTTGCGTGCTCGGAAGCGCAGCCCGAGGCAAGCGAGCAGTCCCAGCGCCAGGGATGACGGTTCGGGGACGGGCCTGTCTCCGATGCTGGCCACCAATGGCGAAACGGGTGGTCCGGCCAGGCCCGAGTTGACCTGCAGAAAACCAAACTCGGGAAGGAAGGGACTCGTGAAGATCAGCAGGTCGCTGGTGTCGCCGGGGTGAAGTTCGGCGCCGGCAAAGAACCACGCCATGGAGGTCGTGCTGTCTCCACCGCCGGTGGGAGCCTTGGCCGTTCCCGCTCCCGTCGGAACAAAGCTCGGAGCTGATACGGTACCGCGGCCGTCCGTTGCATCGACGCCCACCGACAGGGTATCGATGCCGGGCGAGGCGGTTGTGACAGTGGCAATCTGATAGGCGTAGACGACCTCTCCGGGGGCGGATGGATCAACTTGAGCGATGCCCTGGCTGTTCAGGTAGAGCTGAAAATCTCCATGATGAAAAGCCGCCCAGTCGACTTCGGCAATCAAGGTGTCTCCGAACGCCGCGCCGGAAACAAGGACGCTGCCGTGCCAGCGTCCAGCGTCGGGCCCGAAGCCATCATTCAACGCGAAGTTCGTCGTCGCCAACGGGCCGGCGCTGGCCGGCGACGTGCCCAGCGCGAGGGCCAGCCCAACAACGATCAACAGGGTCCGCTGAACATGACGAACGTGCATGAGCACCATCTCTTCACTCCCTTCCACCTTGTGGTACATCATCATACCCGGCAACAGACGTATACGCGATGGCATCGATCGTTGCGGTGGAAACCGACTCGTCATCGACGCCGAGGTCTCAACACACAACCCGCCGCCAGACCGGAGGCGACCAGCAACAGCGAGGCGGGCTCAGGAGAAGGCACCGGGCCGGGCGTCGGCACTCCAGCCACAAGAGCCTGCGTTCCGCCATCCACCGTCAGTGCGGCACCAACAATCGGAAGGTTGAACGATGAGAACGCCAGACCCCAGGAGGTCATGCCTGTCGGGATCCCCGGCGCGAACAACCATCGAGCATTCGGTGTAAATGAAGCCGACGAGGCATCGACATCGCCGATATCAAACGTGCCGATCGTATTGGCGGGATTCGAGACGCCCACGATTTCGGCGGTCACGGCGAGACTGCCCGACACATTGACCTGATACGTGTACACCAGGGCATCGCCCGGAACGTAACCCAGACCGCCGAAGTTGGCGTTGAAATTGGGAGCGGTGAAAACCGCGTAGTCGATTGTCCCGCTGAGCCCAACGCCGTTGTTGAATGGAACGGTACCGGTGACACCGCCAAAAGCGGCGGCATGGCCGTTCAGAATCCCCGCGTGAGCGCTGGAGGCCGCACCGATGAGCATCGACGCGACCGCGATCAACCGGGAGCATCCTGCAGGGGTCATCCTGGTCACTTTTCACCCCTCCTCTTGAGCGTGTTCCTGCAAACATGCGCCACATTGCGCCCGCGGACCGGCCAGCGCAAAAGCGATCAGCACGTCAGATGAACTTTTCTCGGCAGGCTGTAACCGCCTGAGACCCGAACAGACCCGAACGACTGATAATATACAGCCTGCCGCGGGTGGCCGTCAACCAAAACTTTGCAGAATTCAGGATCGGTGGACACAGGGACCCCGTTCCGAAGGACGGAGTGGGGGACAGACGAAACCGGTGGACTCCAGTCCCACCAGTCCCCCATCCCGCGCTGCGCGACGGGATGGGGCACCCTTTTCATACACGCCGTCAGAAGCGCCGGTGCCGACGGATGGTCGCGATCGCCCCCAGCAGGAGCAGCGTCGACGGCTCGGGGACCGCCAGCACCACGTTGTCCATCCCGAACGTTTCGACTACGCCGAAGGTCCCGCTGCCCTCACGGAAACGCAGTTTGGTGATCGGCTCGGTCAGCGTGAAACCGAAGAAGCCCGTCCCGATCGGGTTCCAGTTCACCGCGAAGTCCGCCAGCAGGTTGTTGTTCTGATCGCGCAGTGCGACGCCGGCGGAGCTGTAGGCGTTGAAGAAGTCCGCGCCGAACCCCGAGACCGGCTGCGCGAACTGCAGCTCGAACTGGAAGATCGTCGCCGAAGCCGGGCGCACGTCGGCGTACAGGTAGTTGGTTCCATCCACGTCCAGGCTGCCCGCGCCCGAATCAACCCAGAGCTGGTTCGTGTTGGCGTAGAGCGGGACAACCGAGAACGCGGGCAGCGGAAGTCCGACGGCGGGAATCAGCCCGAGCTGGGCGGTATTGAAGTCTTCCGACGCGGTCGGATTTCCGGCAGCGGCAGCCAGGAAGGCCGCCCGGTCTGTGTAGAACTGCTGAACGGCGGCCTCGGCCGGCCGATGGGCTGCAGCCGCCAGGCAACAGATGGTGACCAGGCACAGACGATGGGTCGTCACGTACGACATTTCTCTCCCTTCACAGTTTGTTAGAGGAATCGCCCGATTACGCCCCCCAAAGGGTTTGCCTACTTTACCTGTCTGGGAGCCGATGTCAATACCACTGTAATCCGAAGCTCTGCCTGGCGGCCGTGACACGATGGGCGGAGCCTTGATCAAGACGCGGAGCGTCGGCGACCGGGTCCGACCCTCGAACGGATGGACGCACAGCCTCCGGTCGTAGGTCGGGACTCCGGGTTCTGTATGGTTGCTGCATTCCATCCTGCCAAGTCGTGTCACGGGCCAATTGAAGCAATACTGTAAGGCCGCGCATTGACACCCCGGGCCCGCGCCATATAATCATTCCCGCCGTGCGCCCTGAGACGGAGGTTCCGCGCAGGCAGATCGAGCGCAAGTTCATGGCCGAGGTAAGCTTAGAGAACGTCACAAAGGTTTACCCCGGTGGCGTTCTGGCGGTGAACAACCTGTCGCTCCACATCCAGGATCGCGAGTTTGTGGTCTTGGTGGGGCCCTCGGGGTGCGGTAAAAGCACGACGCTCCGGATGGTCGCCGGTTTGGAGGAGATTTCCGCCGGCCAGATTCGCATCGGCGAACGGGTCGTCAATGAGGTGGCCCCGAAAGACCGTGACATCGCGATGGTCTTTCAGAACTACGCCCTGTACCCGCACATGACGGTGTACAAGAACATGGCCTTCGGCCTGAAGCTGCGGGGCGTGCCGAGGCGCGAGATCGACGAAAAAGTCCGCGTCGCCGCGAAAATGCTGGGGATCGAGGGTCTGCTGGACCGCAAGCCGCGGGAGCTCTCCGGCGGCCAGCGCCAGCGGGTGGCGGTCGGGCGGGCGATCGTGAGAACGCCCAAGGCGTTCCTGTTTGACGAGCCGCTGAGCAATCTCGACGCCAAGTTGCGGGTCGAGATGCGGGCCGAGCTCAAGAAGCTCCACCGCCGGCTCGCGACGACGACGGTTTACGTCACGCACGACCAGGAAGAGGCGATGACCCTGGGCGATCGCGTGGTGGTGATGAAGGACGGCGTGATTCAGCAGTGTGCGCCGCCCCTGGAGTTGTATGAGCGACCGGTGAATCGATTTGTGGCCGGTTTCGTGGGCACGCCGCCGATGAACTTCCTGACCGGGCGGGTCCTGATCGAGAATGGCCACTTATACTTTGACGAGGGTTCGGCCCGGCTGCGGCTTCCTGACCGGCTGCAGGCGTCGGTGGCGGCCGCCGAGGGCCGGCCGATGGTCCTGGGTGTGCGGCCCGAGTGCCTGTCCTGCTCCCACGAACGGCGTTTCGCCGGGGCGGACAACGTGCTGGGGGCCACGATCACGGTGATCGAGCCGCTCGGTGACAAGATGGATCTGCACCTCTCGACGGCGGCCCACGAGCATCTGGTGGCCCGCGTCGAGGCGGATCGAACGCTCCGAGAGGGACAGCAGTTGCCGATGTATCTGAACATGGACCAGGTACATCTGTTTGAGCCAGGAGATGAGGGTGTGAACGTCAGCCTGAATGGTGCTGGAGATCGCCCCCGTGCGACTCAGTTGGTCTGACCACGGGCACGGCCGGCGCGCTGCGGCGATTTCGCCGGTCGGGAGGTTCACCATGCGTTGACCCTGCGTGGGCACCATCGCGTTTCGCCCTCCGGCGGCGTTCGCCGGGAGAGGTCCGGAAAAAGTGGGTCCAGAAGGCGATCCACTTTTTTGTTTGGGTGGGTGGCATGGCGATCCGTCGGAGCCGGATGCGTCGCCGTGCGGAAGAGAGCAGAGCGCAGCACGGCCATGCCAACCGGCCCGGGTCGTGCCACCCGCCGATCGTCAGCGGCCGCGGCCGCGGCAAACCGCGGGACATAGAGCGTCTGGCACCGGCGTCCCGCCGGTGATCCGGCCGCTCGCCCAGGAAGAAGAGGTACTTAGGCATGAATGCAGAACTGGTTCGCATCGTCGACAGCATCGCCCGCGACAAGAACATCGAGAAAGAGTCGGTGTTCAACGATCTCGAGCAGGCCATCGTGTCGGCCGTGCGCAAACAATACGGTCAGTTGGATGAAGTGATCGTCACCATCGACCGCCTCACCGGCGACATCAGCGCGTCGCGCAACGGCGAGCTGATCTCCACCAAGGAACTGGGCCGCATCGCCGCCCAGACGGCCAAGCAGGTCATGATCCAGAAGATCCGCGAGGCCGAGCGCGGCAGCATCTATGAAGAGTTCCTCGAGCGCAAGGGAACCGTCGTCACGGGCACCGTCTCGCGGTTCGAGGGCGGCGCCCTGGTCGTCAACCTCGGCCGGGCCGAGGGCTTCCTGCCCAAGAGCGAGCAGATCCCCGGCGAAACGCATCACCCCGGCGAGCGCATCCGCTGCCTGATTCTCGACGTCCGCGAGGCCCCGCACCAGGTCAAGATCGTCCTGAGCCGTTCGCACCCCGATTTCATCCGCCGCCTCTTCGAGCTGGAAGTGCCGGAAGTGTCGGAGCGCATCATCGAGATCAAGGCCCTGGCCCGCGAGGCCGGTTATCGCACGAAGATCGCCGTGTCGTCGATCGACACCAAGGTGGACGCGGTCGGCGCGTGCGTGGGCGTGCGCGGCAGCCGGATCAAGAACATCGTTGTCGAACTGGGCGGCGAAAAGATCGACATCGTCCGCTGGAACGAGTCTTCGCAGATCCTGATCACCAATGCCCTCAAGCCGGCGGAGGTGACGGAGACCGCCCTGTGCTTCGAGCTCGGCCGTGCGACGGTCGTCGTCAACGAAGACCAGCTTTCCCTCGCGATCGGCAAGCGCGGCCAGAACGTGCGGCTCGCCGCCCGCCTGACCGGCTGGGACATCGATATCCTGACCCCGGCGGAATACAACAAGGGTCTGGACGACATGGAGAAGGAGCTGTCGAAGATCGAGGGGATGGATGACGAGAAGATCGAGAAGATGATGGCCATGGGCATCATCTCGCTCATGGACGTTGCGGAGGTGGGCACCGGCCCGCTGATCAGCGAGCTGGGGGTCACGGAAGAGCTGGCCCAACTGGTGGTCCAGACGGCGGGCGAGGCCGGCCGCCGCATTCAGGCCGAACAGGCCGCAGCCAAGGCGGCCGAGGCCGCGGAGGCTGCCGAACGGTCTGCCCGGGCCGCCGAGCAGCCTGAGGGCGGCACAGAAGCCCTCGCCGGCGACCTGCTGACGGGCGAAGGTGTCGTCGGGCTCGAGGCTGCGAGCCAGGAAAACCGGTCCGAAGCCGCCGATGAGGCGGCGAGCGACGCCGATCGCCTCCGGGATGCAGGTGAGGATGCCCAGGTGTTCCTGCACGAGGCGACGGAGGGGGTCGGCCAGTTGGATCCGGAGCCGGTGTCACACCGTCTGCAGCCGGCGCACGAGAGCGAGGACCCGCTGGGAATCTCCGAGTATTCCGCCCGCAGCGCGGGTGGCCGGCTCGAGTCCGGCGAAGATGACCTCGAGGGGACGCGGTCGAGCTGAGAACAGCAGCTCAGGGGAACGGGATGCGGGACGTCGGCGCGGACATGAGTGTGTGCGCGTGAGATCGGAGTGAGTGGTGTTAGGGAGGTTGAGTTTGTCGGATAAACTTCGCGTTCACACGCTGAGCAAAGAGCTGGGCGTCACCAGCAAGGCCATCCTCGACAAGTGCAAGAGCGAGGGGGTCGAGGGGGTGACGAACCACATGTCCACGCTGTCGGCCGGCCTGGCCGAGACCATCCGCGAGTGGTTCAGCTCGGGTGATCATCGAACGGCGGTGGAGACGGCCGCACCGGTGGATCTGGACAAGGTCCGCGCTCGGCGCCGCTCCTCGTCCAAGAAGAAGAAGTCGGCGGAAGAAGCAGCTCCCCCCGAGCAGGAGGCTGCGGTGGGGACTCTGGTGGCTGAACCGGAGCCCGCCCCGCCCCCGGCGGAAACGGCAGAGCCGGCTCCCCCGCCTGTGATTGTCGTCGAGCCGGCGGCCCCGGTCGTCCCGAGCGCCCCGGTTGCGCCTCCCGCGCCTCCGGCGATCCCGGCGGTCCCGCTGGCCCCCGCGGCGGCGGCTCCCACAGCGCCGGTCGCTCAGGCGCCGGCCGCGGCCGTCGTGGCCAAGGCACCCGAACCGCCGCCGCCGCCACCGCCGCTCAGACCGGCCGGACCTCAGAACATCCCCGCGCCGGCCCAGATGAAGGGCCCGCGCGTGGTGGGCTTTGCCAAGCCCGACACCATCATGCGCCCGGCCCCCCGCGGCCCGATGCGCGGCCCCGGCGGTCCGCCCCTGGATCTCGCGGAACCCGGCGCCCGGCGGGGTCCGGGCCGTGGACGCGCAGAAGATCGCGAGGAAGAAGCCCGCAAGAAGAAGACCAGCAGTCCCCGTCGGAACACGGCGGGCACGCCCGACGTGGTCGTCGAGCGGCTCAAGGAATGGAACGACCGCGATCTGCTCGAGCGCCAGGAGCGGCTCCAGGCGGCCAGCGGCCGCGGAATTCATGCCCGCCGGGCCCGCGAGAAGAAGGCCGGCGCGGCGCCGACCATCATCGCCCCGCGCAAGACCAAGGCCTCGGTCACCGAGCCGGTCATCGTCCACGACCTCTGTGCGGCGACCGGCATCGGCATGCACCAGCTCTTTCCGAAGTTCAAGACCGACCACAACATGCTCATCACCCGGAACACCGTGATTCCGATCGATGTCGCGCAGATGGTCATGCTCGATTTCGGAGTCGAGCTCGAGGTACTCAAGCCCAAGACGGAACTGGACAAGCTCGTGGAAGAATTCGCCGCCCGCCCGCGTGATAACCTGCAGCCGCGCCCGCCCGTTGTGACGATGCTCGGCCACGTCGACCACGGCAAAACCAGCCTGCTCGACGCGATCCGCAAGACATCGGTGGCCGCCGGTGAAGCGGGCGGCATTACCCAGCACATCGGCGCCTACCGCGTCGAGCGCGACGGCAAGTTCGTCACGTTCCTCGACACGCCGGGCCACGAGGCGTTCACCGCCATGCGCGCCCGCGGCGCAAACCTGACCGACGTGGTCGTGCTGGTCGTGGCCGCCGATGACGGGCTCATGCCGCAGACCATCGAGGCCATCAACCACGCCAAAGCGGCCAACGTCACCATCGTCGTCGCCCTCAACAAGATCGACCTGCCCGGAATCGACGTGAACAAGATCTACGGCCAGCTCGCCGAGCACGAGCTGACGCCGACCGAGTGGGGCGGCACCATCGACGTGATCAAGACCTCCGCCATCACGGGCCAGGGTGTGGAAGACCTCATCGCCCACCTGGCCACGCTGACCGAGCTGCTCGACCTGAAGGCCGATCCGAGCGTGCCCGCGACCGGCACCGTGATCGAGGCGCAGTTGCACACGGGAATGGGGCCGCTGATGCGGGTGCTGGTGCGCGAGGGCACCCTGCGCACCGGAGACTTCATCGTGAGCGGGCCGGGCTTCGGCCGGGTGCGCCTCATGCGCGACGACAAGGGCCGCACGGTGCAGGAGGCGACGCCGGCCATGCCGGTCGAGGTCGGCGGGCTCGATTCCGTCCCGACCACCAGCGATTCGTTTTACGTGGTCGAGTCGCTCCAGCGGGCCAAGCAGATCGCCACCGAGACCCAGCAGCAGCGCCGCGAGGATTCCCTCACCCGCCTGACCAAGCCGCGCACGCTCCAGGATCTCTTCCTGCAGCGCGAGAGCGGCCAGTTGCCCGAGCTTAACCTCATCGTCCGGGCCGATGTCCAGGGCTCGATCGACGCCCTGCTCAAGACCCTGGGCGACCTGCCCGGCGACCAGGTCAAGCTCACGATCCTGCACAGCGGCATCGGGAGCATCACCGAAAGCGACGTGGTGCTCGCCGAGGCGAGCGGCGCGCTGGTCGTGGGCTTCAACGTGACGGCCGATACCGGCGCCCAGCGCCGGGCGGAGACGGCCGGCGTCGACATCCGCCAGTACCGGATCATCTACGAAGTCGTCGACGACATCCGCCGGGCCCTGGAGGGCCTGCTCCCGCGCGAGCAGCGCGAGGAGGCCCGCGGCAAGGCCGAGGTGCGCGAGGTGTTCCACGTCTCGCGGGTGGGCAACATCGCCGGCTGCATGGTCACCGACGGAGTCATCGGCCGGTCGCACTTCGTGCGCGTGATCCGCAACGGGACGATCATCGTCCCCACCGCGGACGACGTGAAACGCCGGCGGCACCGGGCCATCGGGTCGCTGCGCCGGTTCAAGGATGACGCCCGCGAGGTCCGGGCCGGCTTCGACTGTGGAATCCGCGTGGAGGATTTCGACGACGTCAAGCCGGGCGACATCCTCGAGAGCTACGAGGTCATCGAGCACGCGAGAACGCTTTGATGAGGAGATTGCGGATTGCCGATTGCGAATTGCGAATTGGGAAGCAAGCCTGCCGGCGTTTCAATCCGCAATCCGAAATTCGCAATCCGCAATAGCGATATGGTGGTCGGAACTCTGCGGCTGAAACTCGCGGTCTTCGGCGCCACGTCGCTCAAGGACAAGCGCCGCGTGGTGAGCAGCCTCAAGGAGCGGCTTTCGGGCCGCTTCAACGCGTCGGTGGCTGAGATCGGCTCGCTTGATCATCGCCAGCAGGCCGAGCTCGGCGTGGCCATCGTCGCCAATGACGGCCGATTCGTCGAGAGCTGCCTCGACAAGGTCGTCGACTACGTCCGCCTCGACCGCGGGGCCGCGCTGGTGAGTTACGAGACGGAGATTCTGTAGGAAACACTGAAAGTCGAGAGTCGAAAGCCGAAAGGGAGGCAAGCGAGCGCTTGAGTGCAGTTGTATGCAAATGCCGGCTTTTCGTGCTTTGGCTGCTGCTTTTCGCCGTGTCTGATTTCGACTTTCGACTTTCGATTTTCGACTTTAGCTTATGAAGTCCCATCGACCTGAACGAGTGGCCCACGTGATCCGCCAGGTGGTCAGCGACGCGATCGCCAACAAGCTCAGCGATCCGCGCATCGCCCCGTTTTCGAGCGTGACCCGCGTGGTGATGTCGCCCGACCTGGAGTATGCCCGGGTCTACGTCAGCGTGATGGGCGAGCCCGCCGTCCAGCGCACCACGATCGCCGGCCTGCGCTCCGCCGCCGGCGCGGTGCAGCGCCTGCTGGCCCGCGAGCTCACCCTGCGGCACTGTCCGCGGCTCACGTTCGAGCTCGATGAGTCGATCAAGAAGGGAGCCGAGACGATTCGGCTCATCAATGAAGCGATGGCCGAGATCCGTCGCGATCATCCGGAAGAGAGTCAGGAGCCTGACGTGCCCCCCGCCGGAGAAGACGAATGAAGCAGGGTAGTGAGTACGCGAAGCGCATTCGGCGCCTGCTGACGCAGCTCCTCAGGAAGTTCGGTAAGCCCGAGACCACTGACGGTGTTGATCCGACCGAGCAGTTGATCATCGGCATCCTGGCCGGCTGTTCGACGCATGCAAAGGCCCTGGCCGTCTACCGGAAGCTCCGCCAGAACGTCGTCGATCTCAACGAGCTGCGGGTCACGCCGGCGGTGGAACTGGCCGAGCAGATCGGCGACGGCGTCCCGCTGGCCAGGGCCAAGGCCCAGCGGATCGTCGACGCCCTCAACGCCGTGCGCAAGCGGCAGGACTCGCTCGACCTGTCGTTCCTCAAGAGCCGGGGGCGCCGGGAGGCCCGTGAGTATCTCGAATCGCTCGAGGGCGTGGACCGGGCGGCCGCCGCCAGCGTCGTGCTGTTCTCGCTGGGCGGGCACGCCATTCCCGTGGACGGGCTGATGCTCCACGTCTTGCGCAAGGAGGAGTACGTGGACGCCACCGCGGATGTGGTCGAGGTCCAGGGCTTCCTCGAACGGTCCGTGGCCGCGTCGCAGGCGCAGATCTTCTACGAGCTGGTGAGCCGGTATGCGGCGGGCCGCCCGTTGAAGGTGCCGTACGAGCGGCTGGATGAACTCGTGCGGCCCGCCCCCGCGCCGCCGGCGACCGCGCCGCCGCCGGGCCTTCCGCTGCCCGCCGCGCCTCCCAAGGCCGCCCCGCCTGCCTCCGCAGTCCGGTCCGCAACGACGGGCAAGCCGGCTGCCCCCAGGGCGGCGGCACCGGCCAGGGCCGCCGCGGAGACAGCACCCGACAAGAGCGCCGCGAAAAAGACGCAGCCCCGCGAAGCGCGGGTCTCCGAGCCCGCGGACCCGGCCGGCTCCGATCACAACCGCGGCCCCGCGAAGGCGGCCGCCTTGCGCAAGAAAAAGTAGGAGACCGCGATTGAGCGATAAACCCGTCCTGAAAGTGGGTATCCCCAAGGGCAGCCTCACCGATTCGACCGTCGATCTGTTCAATCGCGCCGGCTTCCATCTGAGTATCTCCAGCCGCGGATACTATCCGTCCATCGACGATCCCGAGATCAGTTGCGTCATGTTCCGCGCCCAGGAAATGAGCCGCTACGTCGAGGACGGCGTGCTCGACTGCGGCCTCACCGGCCATGACTGGATCCGCGAAAACGAGAGCGACGTCCGCGAGATCTGCGAGCTGGTTTATTCGAAGGCCACCGCCCAGCCGACGCGATGGGTACTGGCCGTCCCCAACGAATCGAAGGTTCAGAGTATTAAGGATCTTGAAGGGGGCATCATCTCGACCGAGCTCGTCAACAGCACCCGCCGCTATTTCGAGAGCAAGGGCGTCAACGTCCGCATCGAGTTCAGTTGGGGGGCCACCGAGGTGAAGGCCCGCCTCCTCGACGGCATCGTCGACGTCACCGAGACCGGATCGTCGCTCAAGGCCAACAACCTGCGGATCGTCGACGAGCTCATGACCAGCACGCCGCGCTTCATCGCGAACCACCAAGCCTACGCCGACCCCTGGAAGCATGACAAGATCGACTCCATTGCCCTGCTGCTGCGGGGGGCGATCGAAGCCCGGGCCAAGGTGGGCCTCAAGCTCAACGTGGCCCGGCAGAATCTCCAGAAGATCATCGGGTTGCTGCCGGCGGAGCGGTCGCCCACCATCTCCGCCCTGGCGGACGAAAACTATGTGGCGGTTGAGGTGATTCTCGAGGCCAGCGTCGAGCGGGCCATCGTTCCGCAGCTTCAGCGGGCCGGCGCCTCGGGCATCATTGTCTATCCGCTCAACAAGGTCATCCCATAGGCCATTCGCGGGCGCTCGGGCCGCACGAGGGCGGGCTGCGAATGTGGGATTGCAGGTTCTGAATCATGCCATGCCATTCATTCAGCAGAGGGATCGGATGCGCCGTCGTGATCGCGGCGGTCGCGATGAACGCGTCGGGCTGTGCTCCCCGCAGCGAGGCGGCCGCCCAGCCTCAGCGTGCGGCGGCTGCGCAGACTCAGCCGGCGGCGGACGCCCGCCAGCCCGCGCCCCCGCCGCCGGTATCGAATCCGTTCGGCCCGCTTGCCCTGCCCGACGGCTTTGACCCGGCGAAGGCCCGGCTCGCCCTGGGGCAGGTGCCCGACGACCCGCCTGCGCCGGCCCGTCCGACGACCCGACCGACCGCCGTCCCCGACCCAGCCCGCCGCCCACTCGAGGTGGCCCGCCGTTATTTTGGCGAACAGCGCTTGAGCGAAACCATCACCGAGGCCGAGAAAGCCCTTCGCTATGAGCCCAACCTCGCCGAAGGGCACCGGCTCATCGCACTGGCCTGCCTCCTGTCGGGCAACGATTCGCGGGCCCGGCTCTCCGCCGAGCGGGCGCTCACCATCGCCCCCGACAACCTGGCGTGTCACTACGTACTGGCCCGATTCGCGGAGAAGGCCGGCAAAAAGGACGACGCCCTCCGCTCGTATCGTGCCGCTCTCAAGTGCGCGGCCCGTGACGAAGATCGGCCCTACCGCGCGCTGACGCACTTCCACCTGGGACGCCTGCTCTTCAATCTCGGATACTGTGCCGCGGCCGCCGGCCAGCTCGAGGCCTTCGAAGAGGCGCTGGCCAGCCTCGGCGAGAAGGTGGTCGATCATGCCGAGCTGGCGACCGTGGCCCGCGTGCATCGGACGGATGCCGCCCTGACGGCCGCCCGGGCACGCGGCTACCTCGAACAGTACGCCGAGGCCGCGGACGCCCTCGGGCACGTCGCCCGGCGGGTGACCGGCGATTTCGAGATCCGTGCCGAGTACATCCGCATGCTGGCACGGGCCAGGCGCACCGACAAGGCCGCCGAAGAGGCCTCACGACTGCTGGCCGACAGCCAGGGCAGCTCCGACGCCATCCAGCTTCTCGTCGCCGTCTACGCCGCCTCGGGCCACCCCGACCGGGCGGTTGCCGCCATCAAATCCGTCGTCGCCCGCCAGCCGGAGAACACCGAGCTCTGGCTGGTCTATGTCGATACCCTCTGGAAGGCTGGAAAAACAGGTGACGCCTTCCAGGCGGTCCGCGACCTGCTGTCGCGCCATCCCGATTCGACGGCGGCCCGCTGGAAGCTCATCGAGCTCCACCGTGCGCAGGAGGACTGGCCCGGCTGGGCGGCGCAGCTCGCGGAGCTTCTGGCCGCCGACCCCGAGCAGGGCTCGCGGGTGGCCCGGGAGCTTGAGCAGCTTCCCAAAGACTCCGTGCAGCCGCTTCTGGCCCGCCTGGGCGATTCTCCGGCAGCTTCCACGCAGCCGGCCTCCGTGCAGGCCTCGGCCCGCGAGGTCGTCCGGGGCATGCTGCTCGAGCGGATCGACAAGCTCGACGAGGCCCGCCAGCTTTACGCGCGGGCGCTGGAACGCACGCCCGATTTTCTGCCGGCGGCGCTGGCGGCCGGCGAGCTCTACCTGAGCCGCTGCCGCTGGAAGGACGCCATCGACGCGCTCGAGGCGCTGCAGAAGGGCCGCGACAAACCTTCCGCTCAGATCGAGTTCATGCTGGCCCGCGCCTGCGACGGGCTGGATCAGACCGACGAAGCCATTTCCCATTACAACCAGGCGATTCAGCTCGACCGGACGGACCTTCGCCCCGTCATCGCCCTGGCCCGCCTCTACGAGCGCGGCGGCAACACGCAGGCCGCCCAGCAGCAGTACCAGGCGGCCATCGTCGCCGATCCGACGTACATGCCCGCCCGCGAGGGGCTCATCCACCTTCTGCTGGCCCAGATCTCGTTCCAGCGCGACATGAGCGAGCAGCAGGC
>CAZQEN010000108.1:0-20533 GCA_964591605.1 uncultured Planctomycetales bacterium | reverse complement strand
GCGCGCCGGGACATTCGCCTCGGCGAATGCATACTGCCACCCCGCCGATTCTGTCGCGGACCCCCAGTTGCCCTGCATGCGACAAGGGCGTCGCGATGCGGTAAAAATGTAGGTTATGAAACCAGCGATCCAGCTTTGCCCGCTCGCCCGATGCTCGGGGATTCTTCTGGCCATCGCGGCCGTCGCGCCGGCCCAGGCTCCCGATGCGCCCCCGGCCGCGGAAAACGAGACCTTCGTCCGCTTTACGCCCGACATGGCCCGCGGCCTCGCCCGACGCTACACGCACCAGGTGCTCATGCGGCGCTACGAGTTGGAAGAGCAGAAGGCAGATGAACTGACCGAGCCCATCGCCCGTCGAATCATGGCCATGGCGCACGCCTACGACCGCCAGGGCGGCGAGTTTGTCGAGTACGTGATGACGCAGGCCATCCAGTCGGAGGCCGAGGGGCGTCAGGCCGCCGGCCTCACCCCCGACATGGCCAAAGGCATCGCCCAGCGCCTCCTGCCCATGCTTCCCGCCGTGCGCGACCTCGTCCGGGACGTCGGCAACGACATCCGCCCCAGACTCCCGCTCAAGCAGCAGCTCAAACTCATGGGCGACATGGCCATGGCGGGTACGGCCATCAACGCCTTCGAGCAGAACCTGCACCGCTGGGAGAACGGCGAGGTCGACCCCTTCGGCAACCCCTTCCAGCCCGCCGAAGCGCCGCAGCGCGAGTCGGACGGCACCTCCAGGGAATTCAAGCGGGCCCAGAAAATGGCCAACGACAGCCTCGAATCGGCCTGGGCGGGCTGGAAGAAGTATGTGGAGGATGCCAAGACGCTCTACGACTTCGACGCCTCGCAGGCGGGTACGGCCGACAGCCTGCTCCGCGAATACACCGAGCGCGCCGCCACCCTCGCCAAGGACCCCCAGTATCGCGAGCACGTGTACCGCAACCGCCTGTGGTGGGCGATCATGATGAACACCCGCATGTCGCAGGGCAACCCGCTCTGGTTCCGGCTCGAGGACCAGTTGCCCGAGCTGCAGGATGGCGTGACGCAGCTCGAACTCGAATTGAAGCGCCGCATCGATGAGATCCCCACGGCCGCCCAGCGCGACGCCGCCGACCGCAAAATAGCCAGGGCGCTCAGCGGCCAGGAACCCTCGGGCACAGCGGAGGCGGTGCGATGAGCACAAATCACCCATTCCCCGCCGCCGACCGGGCCACGAAGGTCCAGGCGATTTGCACGGCAGCGCAGGAGCCGTTCCCTGGTCGCGCCGCACGCCTCACATCTCACATCTCACATCTCACATCTCGCACGGCGTTGTTGTGCCTCCTGACCCTGCCGGCCCTCTCGATGGCCCAGTCCCCGGAACCGCCCCCTGACAACATTCTCGAACAGGCATCCCCCTCGCCCGATTCGGCGGATCCCGGCGGGCCGGTCAATCCGGTGCCGGACGAAGACGTGATGCACCCGACGAAAAGCGGTCTGCCCTTCTCCGAGTCGCTCGCCCGTGCTTTCGCCCTGGGCTGGATCAGTCAGAACCTCGGCGACCGCGTCGATCTGACGCCCGAACAGCTCTCGCAGTTCAGCACCCGCATCGCCGAACGGGCCGTCCGTGCGGCCAGAGAGAATCCGGAGGTCACCCGTGACGCCCTCGAAGGGCTCTTCGAGTCGGTCATCGTCCGCGGCCCGCGCGAGCGAGTCGATCCGGACATCGCCCGCAAAACGTCCGAGCGCATGCGCCCGGTCATCGAGCAGTGGCACGAGCTGCTGGACGGGATCGCCCGCGACGGCGAAGCCACGCTGGCCCCTGATCAGCAGGAGGAAGTGAGAAAAGCCGTGGAGCGGCGCCACCGCCGGCTGGACAACCTCGACGAGATGATGCAGCGCTGGTCGAACGGCGAATTCCGCGACACCGACCGGATCGACCGGCTGCTGGACCCCCACGTGTCGGACGACGAGATCGAGGTTCCGCAGAGCGCACCCGCTCACCCCGAATACCGCCGCGCCCGCCGACGCGTCGGCTGGCAGATGCAGCGCATCGGACCCGCCGCCTGGCTCCAGTTTCTCACCGTGGTCAAGTCGTCGTTCCACTTCGACGCCGAGCAGACCGCCAAAGCCGACCGCCTCTACGCCGACTACAAGGCGAAGGCCGAGGCGATCATGACCCGGCCCTGGCGCGAGGCGCTGCGCGACAACCGGACCCGCAGCGAGCTGCGCTGGAGCTTGAAGGATCTGCCCGGCGGGCCGTGGCTGTTTCACCTCGAGCAGGAATACAAGACCATGATCGCCCCGATCGAGGCGATGAAGGCGCAGTTCCAGAAGGATCTCCTCGCGCTGGTGACCGATGCCCAGCGCGCGGCGTTCCTCGATGAGCTCAAGGAGCGCGTCGCCGCGCACGGCCTCGTGATGCAGGACGCCGACCGCGCGGCCCTGGAGGCCCTGCTCAGGTGACGTTTCGCGGCGCATCCGGCGCGCCGCAATGGCAGGACGTTATGGCGGATCTCGGCAAAGCAGTGGGTCTGGCGGCCTGGCGGCTGCTGCTGGCCAACCCCATCGTCGTGCGGGTCGTCAGCATCGGCAGCAAGCGCCTGCCGCACCTGTGGACCCGGGCCATCTACCTCGTCCTGCTCTTCCTGGTGGTCCTGGTCATGTCGCTCGGGTCCACCAGCGGCGGCTCGCTCAGCGAGCGGGCCAAGAGCGCGACCCGCGTCTTCGAGTGGGTGTCCATCCTTCAGCTCGCCATGATGTGCCTGCTCGCACCGGTCTTCACGGCCGGGGCGATCTCCCAGGAGAAGGACGCCGAGACGTTCAACGTCTTGCTCACCACCCCGCTGACCAATGCCCAGATCGTCCTGGGCTCGCTCTGCAGCCGGCTCTTCTTCGTGCTCGCCCTGCTCGTGTCCGGACTGCCGATCTTCTGCATCACCATGCTCTTCGGCGGTGTGACCGCGCACCAGATCTTCCAGAGCTTCGGCATCGCCGCCTGCACCGCGATCCTCACCGGCTCGATCGCCATCTTCATCAGCGTCGTCCGCGTCGGCACCCGCGGGACGATCTTCTCCTTCTACATGGGCATCGCCCTGTTCCTGCTCGCGGGCCTGGCCCTCAGCTATCCGAAGGCGACGCGCGTCCCCGAGACTGTCGTGCCGGGCGTCAGCACGGGCATGAGTTTCGTCGCCCCCTTCCATCCGTACCTCGCCCTGGAAGTGCCGCTGGGCAAGGTGCACGCCCCGGAGCCGGCGGCGGTCGCCCACTACGGCTGGCCGCTGCGCTGGATGCTCGCCCGCCCCGACTCGGCCTACATGGTCATGACGCTCATCGCCTCGTTCGCGCTGGTCGTCGGGGCCACGTTCTTCGTCCGCCGCGGCATCAAGCAGGGTGAAATCTCGCTCTGGAGACGCCTCATACAGATGCGCCGCAGCGGCGGGCGCGACACGCGGCGGGCCCGGCGCGTCTGGTCCAACCCGGTCGCCTGGCGCGAAGCGGTCACCCGGGCCAGTGCCGCCAGCAGCAACCTGGTCCGCTACAGCTACATGGCGGGCGGAATCATCGCGGGCGGAGCGGTCCTGTGGGCCTACCTGACCGGCAGCCTCGGCGCAACCCCGCCATCCAACGCCCGCGAGGCGCAGTTCTGGCTGTCGGCCGTCGTGATCACCGAGTTCGTCCTGGTCATGCTCATGGCGGCCAACACCGCGGCCACCGCCATCACCCGCGAACGCGAATCCGAAACGATGGAGCTGCTCCTGACAACTCCATTAACCAGCAAATACATCGTCTGGGGAAAGCTCCGCGGACTGGTCAGCTTCACCGTGCCGCTCCTGGCCGTGCCGACCGTCACCGTGCTGGTCGCCGCCCTCATCGACCTGGCCCGTTCGACCGGCAACCCGAATGCTGCCGCCAACCCCGTCGCCTATCTCGTCAGCGCCGTGCTGCTGCCCCCCCTCCTGCTGGTCTACTCGGCCTTCGCCTGCATCCTGAGCCTCCAGATGTCGCTCAAGAGCAAGCGCTCCGTGCAGGCCGTGCTCAGCAGCATCGGCATCCTCACCGTTGTCGGCTTCGGGCTCGCCATGTGCGCCTTCGGGCTCGCCAGCAGCGCGGGCGAGATCGCGGCCATCGTGTCCCCCTTCACCTTCGTCACCGCGATCTGGTACGTCTTGAATCCCGGCGAGGTGGCGAGCGGCTCGATGCGCGGCGCGGTGGACATCGCCCAGGCCGAGGCCCTCCTGACCATCGGCACCATCATCTCCCTCGCCGTCTACGGCGCCATCGTGGCCGGCATGTATCGCTCGATGGTCAAGAACTTCGACATGATCGTGCGCAAGCAGTCGAGATGACCGCCGTCAATTCAGGATCCCCGACGCCGTCACCTTCTCGGCCAGCCGTCGATACGCCTGCACCAGGTCGCGGCAGAGCAGGTCCATGCGCGCGTTCAGGTCCTCCCGCTCGCGGATGATGCGGCGGGCGACCTTCCGCAGGCGCCGGGCCCGGGCCAGTTCCGTGCGGATCTGGAGCCGGCTCTCAATGGTCTCCCGGATGGTCGTGGTGAGGTCGGCCAGGTCGAACGGCTTCTCGAACCAGTCGATCGCCCCGGCCCGCAGGGCGGTGAGCACGTCTTCGACCCGCGTCTGGCGGGCCAGAATGATGATGGGAGCGTCGTTGGTGACGCGCAGCTCCCGCAGCAGAGACAGGTCCTCGTCGTCGGGCAGCTCCGCCGAGATGATCAGCAGGTCGTGGCCGCCCGTCAGTTCTTCCCGCATCGCCGCGGAGGCCGTGGCGGCGATGGTCAGCCGGCACCCCAGACTGGTCTCCAGGTGCCGGCCCAGCATGTCGCACAGGTCCTCATCGTCTTCGACGAGGAGTATCTCGATCGGACGATCCGCCATGGCCTTCCCCACTGCCGAAAAGCACCGTGCCGCCTCGCTTCAAATCCCGCCAGCTTCACGGACGCCGGTTCGCGGCACGCGGCAGCTCGATCATGACCTGCGTGCCGTGCCCGGGCCGGCTCGAAAGACGAATCCGCCCCCCGTTGATCTCCGCGTACCGCACCGCCCGGGACAGTCCCAGGCCCCGCCCCCGCCCCGCGGGACGCGAGGAGTAGAACGGCGCGGCGGCCCGTTCCAGGACCTCGGCCGACATCCCCCGGCCGTTGTCCTGAACCCGGATCACGACCTTGTCATCGGTCGGATGGGTCTGGCAATTCACGACCACCAGGGCCTGGGGAGTGCCCCCCATCGCTTCAACCGCGTTGCGGATCAGCTCGTCAAATAAGATCCGGATTTGCGACTCGTCCGCCCATGCCCGCGGCTGATCGTCCGATACATGAAGCTGGAACTGGGCCTCGGTCAGATCGCCGCGGCCGATCCAGGCTTCGCGGATCTGGGCCAATAACCGGGCCAGATCGATGGCATCCGGCGATGGCGACGGCGGCTTGGCGAACTCCATGAGCTCGCTGACCATCTGGCTCGCCCGGTGCGCGTGCTCACTGATGAGTCCGGCGTTCTTGCGGACCTCCTCGCTCATGCCCTCGCGGTTGAGGAGCTGGGCCCGCCCGGAGATCACCGCCAGCGGATTGTTGAGCTCGTGCGCCGCTCCCGCGGCCATCTCGCCCACCATGGCCAGCGAGCGCATCTGGGCCACCTGCGCCTGGGCGCTCACCAGCCGGCGGTTGATGTCGGCGAGTTCCTCGTGCAGCAGCCGGGCCTGTGCGGCCGACTCGGCGATCGACAGCCATCGGGCGGTATGCACGGCCAGAAGATCGACTCCTGCGTCCGATTCGGGCGCCACTTCGGCGCTGCCGGTCAGGCACAGCCCACCCAGCCACACCTGCCGCTGGCGGATGGCCCAGCACCAGCACGGCGGCCGGCCCAGCAGGCCCGTCAGACGATCCAGCCACTCCGGTCGCAGGCGCGCCGCGCTCACCCAGCCGGTGCCGAAGCCCGCCGGATCGATCGGCGCATCGCTCTCAAGCGGCTGCGCCTGACAGGTGGGAGCCCCCCCTTCCTGCGCGACGGCCACGAGTGAGAGTCCCCGCATCTCGGAGCAGGTCAACACCGCCGCCTGGCTGCCCGGATACAGCCGCAGAAGACCACGTGCGGCAGACTGAGTGATCTGCTCATGCGTCGGCTCGTCATCCGAGCCCTCGCTCAGAGCGGTCAGCACTTCGAGACACCGTGCCCGCCGCTCGAGGGCCCGCTGCTCGGCGAGGAGCCGCGAGCTGATGAGGCCCAGCTCGGCGTTCGCCTGGGCCAGCGCACCGTGATACACCTCCCGCGTGGTCAGCCGATCGAGTCCGATGAGCTCGGCACGCTCCTCGATGAGGTCGGGCAGTGCAGCAGTGACGCGATCGACCACCTCGCGTGAAAATCCGAGGGCGTCCGCCACTTCGCCGGCGGGTTCCAGCAGAAAGTTGCCCGAGTGACCCAGGTGCATCTGCCGGGCCAGTCGATCGGCGAGCTGCACGAGATGGACATGATGCGGAAACGCGATCCGCGTCGGCGTCGAAGCCGGATCGTGATGATGCAGCCAGATGCACTCTCCGATCATCGCCGGCAGTTTCCAGTGCGTCGCGAGCCGCCGGCCGGCCGTCGTGTGATCGAGCCCGAACACGCTTCGCTCTTCATCCAGGATCGACCCCCGGGTCGTCTCCGCCGTCTGGATCACACGGTCGTAACTCTTCGGGAAGCACAGATACAGGGCGGCCTTGCCCAGATCGTGCAGCAGCCCGCAGAGGAACGCTTCCTCGATCTTGACCGGCGCGCCGGCGGGGCCATCCGGCTCCCGTGTGCCCGACGGGTGCAGTCGGTTCCACTCCTCGGCGAGCAGACGCGCGGCGCATCCGACGGCCAGGCCGTGACGCCACAGGGCGGGGATGTCGAGCCGACCCTTCGCGGGAGCGGCCTGTTGCGAGAACACCTCAAATACCTGCATCGAGAGAACCAGGCACCGGACCGCGTCAAAGCCGAGCAGGACGACTGCTCGATCGACGGTGGTGGCCTTGCCGGCGCCCAGGTGTGCCCGGTTCACGAGCGAAAGCAGGCGGGCGGCGATGCTCGGGTCCGATTCGATGAGGCGGATCACCTCCCGCGCGTTGGATGTGTCGCTCCCGGTCAGCTCAATCAGGCGCATGGCGACGGCGGGCAGGGTCGGGAGGGATTCGATCTGCGAGAGGATCATCTCCGCCTGAAATCCCTCGCTCGACATCGGGCTGCCCTGCTGGCGCGTGGGGGCGATGCTCATCCCGGTTGAACCTTTCGTTTATGCGGCGCTCAGCAGTTGCAGCAGACGCGAGATCAACTCGTCGATCTGGAACGGCTTCTTGAGGAACTCGTCCGCGCCCGCCGCCCGCAGCTCGGTGATCTCGTCCGGGTCGGCCACGCCGCTGATGATGATGATCTTGGTTCCCGCGAACTGCGGATTCGAGCGGATCGTCCGGCACACGCGATTGCCGTCAATGTCCGGGAGCTTGTAGTCGAGAATGATCGCCTCAGGCTGAAACTGCTGCGTCAGCATCCCCGCCTCGTAGCCCCCGCGGGCGACCTTGACCTCGAATCGCCCGTCGCGCTCGAGCAATTCGACGAGCATCTCCAGGATGGCCTCGTCGTCATCCACCGCCAGCACCCGCCGCTTGCCCGACTCGAGCGCGTCGAGCGGGATGCCGTTCTCTTTCATGAAGGCCAGAAGGCTTTCGCGCGGGATCCGCCGGAAGCGGGAGCCCGGCACACGAAAGCCGCGGAGCTTGCCGTTGTCGAAACAGCGAATGACCGTCTGCTGACTCACTTTGCAGATGTCAGCCACTTCTCCGGTTGTGTAGACGCTTTTCATCGTGCCACATCCCCTTTTCCCCAGCTACTCGGACGTTGGCTCCTTACCAGGATGTCCAGCTTTCTCCATCTTCGCCATCTTGCCTGAATACTCTACCAATCGGGCGAAGACCATGTCAACAGAGAATTGACACAAAAAGTTCGAGCAGATCACGCGGGGGGATCTTTCAGGACGTTCACGCGTCTTCGGACGGTCGATAGTCCGCGCTGGACGAATGGTGCGGGGAGCACGAAGCTCGGCGAAGCGGCGGCCTATCTGGTCAGATTCGGACGTCGGACAAGGTAGAGCGAGAGGGTCGCGATGTCGGCCGGACTGATGCCGCTGATGCGTGCGGCCTGGCCGAGGCTGCGCGGACGAAAACGCGTGAACTTCTCGCGTGCCTCGATCCGCAGTTCGGGCAGACCGTTGAAATCGAACGAATCGGGGATCATCCGTGCCTCGAGTTGGCGGTGGCGATCGATCTGCCGCTGCTCGCGGTCGAGGTAGCCGGCGTACTTGGCGCGAATCTCGACCGCTTCGAGCGCGTCTGCCGTGACGGGAAGAGCCGCGAGCTGGGGGATCTCCTGGCAGAGGTGCTGCAGCCGAACTTCCGGCCGGCGCAGATGGTCCACGAGCGTCTGGCCGTTGAGGCGGGTGGCCGCGAGCGCCTCCTCGAGCGCCGCCACCGATTGGCGCTTGCGTTCGAACGCCTCCCATCGCTGGTCGTCGACCACCCCCAGCCGACGGCCGATCGGCGTGAGCCGCATGTCGGCGTTGTCGCTGCGCAGATGCAGCCGGTATTCCGCGCGGGAGGTGAACATACGGTAAGGCTCGTCCGGCGGACGCGTCACGAGGTCGTCGACCATCACCCCCAGGTAGGCCTGATCTCGCCCGAGCACGACCGGTTCGCGGCCCAGGAGTGCGGCCGCGGCGTTCATGCCCGCCAGAAGCCCCTGCCCCGCGGCCTCCTCGTATCCGCTCGTGCCGTTGATCTGACCGGCCAGGTAGAGCCCCTGGACACGCTTCGTCTGCAGCGTCGCGTCGATCTGGTCGGTGGGCACCCAGTCGTATTCGACGGCGTAGCCGTATTGCACGATCTGTGCCCGCTCGAGACCCACAATCGCCTGCACGAGCTGATCCTGCACGTCTCGCGGGAGCGAGGTGCTGATGCCGTTGCAGTAGACCCATGTGCTGTCGTAACCCTCTGGCTCAAGGAAGACCTGATGCGATGCCTTGTCGGCGAACCGCATGATCTTGTCCTCGATGCTCGGACAGTATCGAGGCCCGCGGGACTGGATCTGACCCGAATACATGGGTGCCCGGTGGATGTTCGCGCGGATGGCCTCATGGGCGCGGCTATTCGTGTGCGTGATCCAGCATTGAATCTGCGGTTGCGTGAGGGCGGCCGTGATGAATGAGAAGGGTACGGGCGGATCGTCGCCGGGCTGCGCCTCGATGCGCGAGAAATCGATCGAATCGCGATGCACGCGCGGCGGCGTGCCGGTCTTGAGCCGTCCAAGCGTAAAGCCCAGCGCTGCGAGCTGGTCGCTGAGCGTGACGGCCGCCGCCTCGCCAATCCGTCCGCCCTGCGTCCGGATCTCGCCGCAATGCATCAGCCCGCGGAGAAACGTGCCCGTGGTGATAATCGCGGCCCGGCCGTGCAGCTCGCGGCCGTCGTGAAGGCGAACGCCGCGGATGCGGTATGGCGGGTGGCGGATGGCGGAGTGCGGAATGCTCGCGCCGTCAGCCGAGTGTCCCGCCTGCCCCTCTCCTCCTCCGGGCTCGGCCGGCTCAACGAGCAGCTCGTCGACCGTGCCCTCGATCACATTCAGCCCATCCGCCGTGCTCAGCAGGTCCTGCACCGCGTGCGCGTACAGCGTGCGGTCGGCCTGAGCCCGCGGCGCCCAGACGGCCGGGCCCTTGCTGCGGTTGAGCATCCGGAACTGAATGCCGCCGCGGTCCGTCGCGAGCCCCATCAGCCCGCCCAGGGCGTCGATCTCACGCACCATCTGCCCCTTGCCCAGGCCGCCGATCGCCGGGTTGCACGACATGCGCCCGATCGCCTCGCGCGACATGGTCACCAGGGCGACCGAGCAGCCCATCTTCGCCGCCGCCCACGCCGCTTCGGTGCCCGCGTGCCCGCCGCCAATCACAATCACGTCATAGTTCATACGGATGCCGGAGCCATACCCTGCCCGCACCCGCCATTATACGCCCAGCGCGCCGGGCAGGCACAGAAAAGCCGGAACAGGTCAGGCGTCGGGCTGACGCGGCCGGGCCCGGCGCCGCCCCCACGCATATCGGGCGAACGCCAGCAGGCCGGCAAACCGAAAGCCCGGATCGACGTAATGCTCGATCACGTAGAACGCGAAATAGTACGCCCGGCAGAACGCCCAGACCGTGACGGCCAACAGCGCCGCGAAGCGAAGCTCCGGATGCTCCAGCAGCAGAATGGCCGCCCCCGCGATGCCAGCGAGAAGCAGCAGCGTAGCTTTGAGATACAACAACCACGAAGCGCGAATGTCCGGCACACCGCCTCCTTGGGCGAATCATCGCCGTTCGGGCAGATGAACAGTATAATTGAGCACAGGCTGACAGGTGCTTTCGTGCTCGAGCTGATGAGGATGACTCATGGCGATGACCACAACGCTTCTTCGGCTGACGGATCTTCCGGCCCGCCAGCTAACCGCACTCAAACGAAAAGCCCGGCGTCTGGGCATCACGCCGGAGAGCTACATCAGGCAACTCATCGAGGAGGATCTGGCACTCGATGAGCAGGCGAGTCGCGCGTCGCTGGACGAACTTGCTACTCCTTTCCGCAAGGCGTTTCAGAACGCCTCGGAGGCGGACATCGACGCGACCGTGAACGCCGCCCGTCGCCGTTACGGACGCCGCTCTACTCCGCGCGGGCGCTCCTCGTGACCGGCCGTAGTCGGTTCAGAGTTGTGGTCGACACCAACATCGTGCTGCGCGGGCTTGCCCATGGCGAATCTCCATCCGGACGGATCCTGCGGGCGTGTGATGCTCGACTCGTCCTGCTCCTTCTCAGCCGTTCCATCATGCTTGAATACCTGGCCATCCTCAGCGACAAAGCGGTGACGAGCCGCAGCCGGGAGATCACCCCTGAATCTGTAGCTCTGGTTCTGAACCGCCTGCGTTATATCTCCGAGTACTTCCCTCAGGTGCAAACCCGTTTTCGATTCGAGCGAGATCGAAAAGACGAGAGATTCATTGAGCTGGCAATTGAAGGCAGGGCGACACACATTATCACCGCCGACAAAGACCTCCTGTCGCTGACATCATCACACTCAGAGCCAGCTCGACGCTTCCGGCAAAGACTGCCGCGTACGAGGATTCTCAAGCCCGAAGAATTCGTCCGACTGCTGAACCGGGTTTCGTACGACCCGAGGTAAAAGCCGGGCACACTCGAATTGTCGATTCCTCAGCCGGACATGGGTTCAAATGCCGCATTACTGCATCCTTCCTTCGGCGCAGTGACCACTCTGAGCACATTCAGCCAGCCATAATACTCGCCCCCACGTTCCAGGTTGAGTTGAAGTGAGCGGCCTGACTTGCGGTGCAAGGTGATCGGAGCGGTCGTTCCCTGCATCCCCAACGGCTCTGAGAACTTCTCCATCAGTTCCGCTGTCCATTGGGCACGAATGTCGTGCATGACTCTGACGACATCGGCCAGATCAGCCCACTCTACGTCAGCACCCGAGACCCGGGCGACTCTGTCTGTGGTCAGTAGAGCTATTTCATTCTCAGTTGCTGAAAGAAGGAGAGGAAGCTCATTGTCACGCAGGACGATCAGTCGCAGGACGGATTGCTTCAGTTCTCTGGGAGCATCCTGAAACGGCCAGGTGTGCTTCGCGTCACGTCCGCCGCTCCCGCGGAATCGCCAGATCATCCGGCCGGCGCGAAACTCGCTGGTGTAGCCCATTGGATTGCTCAGTATTCGAACGCCCGCGCTGTTTCCACCATCGCCTGGATGTTCTCCGGTTTGACGTAGGGCGCGACGGAGCAGGCGGACGAGCAGATGTAGCCGCCGCCGGGGGCGCCGGTTTCGACGATGCGTTTGACGTCGGCCTGCACGCCTTCGGGAGTCTTGTTGAGCAGCGTGTTGACACTGTCGATGTTGCCCTTGATGAAGATGCGGCCCCTGGTGCGCTGAACCGCGTCGGAGAGCTCGACGTTGCCCAGCGGCGGCGGGTCGAGGCACTCCAGGCCGTTGATGCCGCAGGACATCATGTCTTCGAGGCGGTCGCTGATCGCCCCGCAGGTGTGCGTGTAGATGAAGCCGCCTTCGGCGCGGACGGCTTTGGCCAGCTCGGTCTCGTAGGGAACGACGAACTCCTTGTAGTCCTCCGGGCTGATGAGGCCCGCGCCGACCCAGGGGCTGCTGATCTTGATCGCGTCGCAGCCGCGGCGGATCTGGGCCACGCTCCAGGCAATCGCGCTCTTCGTGCCCCACTCCAGCAGCTTGTGCACCTTCTCGCGGTCGGTGAGCAGGGCGATCATCATGTTCTCGGCGCTCAGCAGGTTGAGCACGTGGTCGAAGGGCCCGCGCGTTTCGCCATGGAGACTGTACAGTCCTTCGTCAGCCTCAGCGCCGCGGCTGTGGTCAGTAGGTCCCGCCTGCCGGGCGGGACCTGAGTCCTCGCCACGCGGAAAGGTCCCGTCCGGCAGACGAGACCTGCCTTCGGGGCAGCTGCTTCGAGCCCGCGCCGCCTCGCGGTTCTTCTCCTTGAGGATGTCGATGATGCCGTACCAGTATTCGGGGATATCCTCAACGCGGTGGTAGTGGTGCGTGGCCTTCCAGAGGTGCCACTTGAGGTAGCCGCCGGAAAAGTGGCCGTGGAGCGGGTTCTCCGGGTCGATCGTGTCGATCTCGGGCCACTCATAGCCGGGTGCGGGGAAGAAAATCGGGTCGTCGTCACGCTGCACGCGGACGTAGCAGCCCTCGGGGTAGACGAACTCCCAGCCGTCGGGGCAGGGGCGCATCTTCGTGTCTTCAAGCAGCCACTCCGGGCTCCGGCCGGGCTTGTGCATCAGGATGCCGTCGAAGTCGTAGAGCCCGCGCATCCGCCAGTAGGCCTCGGCGGTGGCCTTGCTCGTCGTGGCCTTTTCGATCGGGTCCACGCCGCTGTTGAGCAGCGTGTGGCCGGTGGCCAGCTGGCACATGACGGGCACCTGGTCCGGGGTGCCCAGTTGCATCGCGGTACGGACGCGTTCACGGGGGGTCATAGGTCGTTCTCGGCTCTCGGCCACTGGTCAGCCATCAGGGGTTAACCTTTAACTCTCAGCTTTGTACCCGGCGAAGGCAGTTTAGCCGAATGGAGCGGTTGCGGCGAGCGGCGGAACACGGCAGGGAGCCTGTCCGTGGCAGCGGCGTTGTCTGGCAGACTAGCCGATGCCCCCCGCGTACAATTCCCCGTCCGGCCCGAGGCCGGAGGATCGGGAGCAGGCCATGAGCGAACAGTCAGCGGTTGCCGAGTTACAGCGTCCAGACCCCGCGGGTACGGAGGTAGACACCCCGGAACTCGTGCGTGCGGCGCTGCGCGCCCACGATGTGAAGGCGCTGGGGGAGGCGCTGGACGCAGCGTCTCCGGCGGAGATGTGCCGGACCATGGCCGTGCTCTCCCCCCAGGAGCGGATCGACGTATTCGACGCCCTGACCGCTTCGGCAGCCGCCGACGTGATCGATGATCTGCCCGACGAACAGTCGGCCGACCTGCTCGAGGAGCTCGACACCGACCGGGCGGCGGCCATCGTCGGAGAGCTCGACAGCGACGACCAGGCGGACGTGCTGTCGGAGATGGGACACGCCGACGCGGCGGCGATCCTGGGGGCGATGAGTGAAGAGGACGCCCGCCAGGTGCGGGAGCTCATGTCGTACCCGGCGGACACGGCCGGCGGCGTCATGATCAAGGAATTCATTTCGTATCCTGCGCACATGACGGTGGAAGAGGTGCTCAACGACCTGCGGCTAAATGCCCCGGAGTATGCCCACTACGACGTGCAGTACTTCTACGTGGTCGATACGGTCGGCGTGCTGAGGGGCGTGTTGCGGCTGCGGGACGTCGTGCTGTCACCCGAGAATCGCCCGGTCGAGCAGATCATGATCCGCCAGCCGACGGTGGTTCGCGATGACGCCACCATCCACGATCTGCAGCGGCTCTTCGAGGTACACAGTTACGTGGCCCTGCCCGTGGTGAACAGCCATGGGCAACTCCTGGGGGTGGTCACGCAGAAAGACGTCTCGGAGGCCGTCCGCAAGAACGCCAGCCAGACCATGCTCAAGCTCGCCGGCATCTTCGGGGGCGAAGAGCTGCGGTCGATGAGCCTGCGCGAGCGGGCCCGAAGCCGATTGTCGTGGCTGACCGTCAACCTGCTCCTGGACCTCGTGGCAGTGAGCGTCATCGCCATGCACGAACACACGCTCTCGAAGCTGATCGCCCTGGCGGTCCTGCTGCCGATCGTCTCGGACATGAGCGGAAACACGGGGATTCAGGCGATCGCGCTCTCGCTTCGGGAGCTCACGCTGGGCCTGATCCGGCCGCGCGACCTGCTGTACGTGCTGGGCAAGGAATTCTGGCTGAGCATCCTGAACGGCAGCGTGCTCGGGGTGCTGGTCGGCTGCGTCAGCTTTCTGTGGAAGCGGGATCCGCGGATCGGTCTGGTCATCGGCACGGGCATGGCCCTGAACACGATTGTGGCCGGGTGCGTCGGCGGGCTGCTTCCGCTCGTGATCAAACGGCTGCGGCTCGATCCGGCCATCGCCTCGGGCCCGATCCTGACCACGATCACGGACATGTGCGGGTTCTTCCTGGTGCTGTCGCTGGCCGCGTGGTCGCTGCAGATGTGGCCGCTGTAGTCATTGACCGGGTCGGGAGGCGGGGTTACCTTTGAGCCCAGGAGAGTATGGGTGGCCTTCCGTCTGAGCCTCTGGCCTCACCGCCCGCCCCGCCGGCAGCCCAGGATGCTGGTTTCGGGGAGTCTTCAGGAGCGAACCCCTTGTCCCAGGCCGCTTCTTCGCATGTGTCCAACGCCCCGCAGACTCGACAGCAGGCGGGACACCCGCTCGGACCGCTCGTGCGGTTCGTGCGTCTCGAGAGGGCCGTGACGGGGCGGCTCTATGCGCTGGGGATGGTGGCGGCCGCCGCAGCCGTCCTGGTGGCCGCGTGGCGCATCGACCCCGGCCGGGCCACCATGGGCACGCACCGCCAGCTCGGCCTGCCGCCGTGCGGGTTCCTGATGATCACCCGTCTGCCCTGCCCGACCTGCGGCATGACGACATCGTTCGCGCACACCGTTCGAGGCCAATTGCCGGCGGCGATCCGGTCGCAGCCGGCAGGGTTCGTTCTGGCGGTCGCGACGGTCGCGGCCGGGCTCGCCGGTTTGTTCGCCCTCGTGAGCGGCTACCGCCCCGCCGTGAACTGGTATCGCGTCAATCCGATCAACGTCGTGTGGTGGGCGGGGGCAGCGTTTGTGCTCAGTTGGGCAATGAAGATGGCCATGGGGCTTCTCGATGGTTCGTTGCCGGCCGGCGGCGTATCCTGATGCGACGGGAAGGTGACACGACATGAATCCACACGCACGGTTCCGGCCGCGACCCGGCAGGAAGATTTACCCGCATCTGACGCTACACCGCTGGATCCCGCTGGTCGTGATGGCCGCGTGCGCGGGATCAGGCGGTTGCAGCTTCATCAAGACCGCCATGCTGATGACCAGCCCCCAGACCGAGAAGGTCGATGCGGAGTTCAACCGCCTCGAGGGCCACAAAGCGCTGGTGTACGTGTGGGCGCCGCCGGAGGTGCTGTGGGACTATCCGAAGGTGCAGCTCGACCTGGCGGCGTATGTGACCGCTTATCTCGAGAAGAACGTCAAGAAAGTGACGATGATTCCGGCCGTGCGGGTCGAGTCCTACCTCGAGAAGTCCGGCTCGCTGCAGGTGGATCCGGTCGAGCTCGGCAAGCACTTCGAGGTCGACATGGTCGTGCACGTGTCGGTCTTCCAGTTCTCGATGCGCGATCCGGGCTACGCCCAGTTCTACCGCGGGCGCATCGGGGCCAGCGTCGTGGCGTGGGACCTGAGCAAACCGGGCGAGCCGGCCGACCGGGTGCCGCTGCGCGACGTCATGGTGGTTGTGCCTCCTGACAGCAATCTGGGATACATCAACACGCGTCCGGAGCAGATCCGGCAGGCGACGTACGAAACGTTCGCGGTGGAGGTCGGCAAGAAGTTCCACGAGTGGGAACGGCCCCAGGGATAGGCCACAACCAAGCGGCGATTTCGAACAGATGGCCCGCAGGCTGCAGCCATGCTTTGAGGAGCATCAGACGTGAGACGCACGAGAACCAACCTGCTCCGGGTGAGCGGCGCTGCGGCGATGATGCTCTGCTGCACCGGGTGCGGGCCGACCATCGGCGGGATGCTGTATGCAGCGGGCATGGTGCCGCCGGAGAAAGTCCCCGCCGAGTACAAGCTGCCGCCCGGCCCCGTCCTCATTCTGGTCGACGACGAGCAGGACCTCGTGCAGCCCCCCGTGGCGCGGGACAAGCTCGTGGACTCGCTCGCCACGCAGTTCAAAGAGCACAAGATCGCGGACCGGATCACGACGACCGAGGAACTGGCCCGCGTGCGGCAGTCCGACCCGAAGTTCGAGCAGCGCGGAGCGCGGGAGGTGGGCCGGCTGGTCGGGGCCGACACCGTGGTGTGGCTGAGCATCAAGCAGTTTCTGCTCGAACCCGATCTGGAGATGGCCGTTTCACCCGCCCAGTGGGTGGTCACGCTCAAGGTCGTCAATGCGAAAGCCGAAAAACGCGAGGATGTGAGGCTCTGGCCGCTGGACCGCGAAGGCAAACTGATCGAGACCTCCGTTTCCGCTCAGGATCTGCACGAGTGCAAGACGCCGTCCGAGGCGTATGGGCGGATGGCCGACGAACTCGCGGACAAGATCGCGAAGTTGTTCTACGATTACGAAGCGGAGATGCCATAGAGCGTGCTCCGTTTCGCCGGACAAAGAGGCGGAGGCGCGATTCTCTGACATGACGCCTGCCGACTGCATGCGACTCCTGGGTCTGGGGGAAACGGCCCGCCTGCCGGAAATCAAGCACGCCTATCGTCAACTCGCCCAGCAGCTCCACCCCGACAAGCATCCGGGCAGCGAGTCGGCTCGCCAGCGCTTCATTGAAGTCGCGAAAGCCTATCGCACGCTGGTCCGTGCGGCACGGGCGGCCGAAGCGGGCCGTCCGGTGGGCACGTGCGTGACCTGCCTGTCGTTCGGTGAGGTGTTGCGCGGGCTCGACGGACTGCTGCATTGCCCCCGGTGCGCGGTCCGCGGGCAGCGGCGCTACCTGCCGCTGCCGGTGATCGTGGTGGTGCGGTGCACGCTGTCGATCGTTCTGCTGGCCGGCAGCGCTTACCTGAGCATCTACACCCTCCGGTACCCCGCCCTCGCCCCGGCGGTGGGCGCGTTCGCCCTGGGGCTGCTCGGCCTGCTGACGCTCGCCATCACCTGCATGCGCGTCGGCTTCTGTGTCCGCCCGCCGCGCGCCAGGTAGGAGCGCAGAAAGGTTTACCCGGGGTGGCATGGGCAATGTACTCATTGCCCGTGCGCACGTGAAACACGGCCAGCGGGTATCCCGGCGCGCCGGGATACTCGCTGCCCGTGGGAGTGGGCCACGGGCAATCCGCATCCACGATTGCGGGTGGCCGCCGCGGCGACCGCATCCCACCCGCATGCCACTGAATTCTGGATGCACCCGGCCGGCACGCTGCGATTGGCACTCGCTTGACACCGGACCGGGCGCATCATATAATTCGTCGATTGGCGAAATATAGGAATGATTATGCAGGACCTGATCGCGATTGCCGGCGCCCTGGCGGATGAGAGCCGCATGCGGGCTTTGGCCGCATGCTTCGCGGGTGAACTCTGCGTCTGCCAGATCACCGAGCTGCTCGGCCTCGCCACTTCCACCGTTTCGAAGCACTTGTCCATCCTGAAACAGGCGGGGCTCGTGCAGACCCGCAAGGAAGGTCGCTGGATCTATTACCGCCTGCCCGACAACCCGGACGAACCGGTGCGATCGGCGATTGCCTGGCTGCGCGGCCGCCTGGCCCGCGATCCGCAGACGGCCCAGGACTGCCGGCAGCTCAGGCGCATCCTCTGCATCGACCCGGAGGTGCTATGTCTCAGACAAAGAACCGGCTCCGCGTGCTGTTCCTCTGCACCGGCAACTCCTGCCGGAGCCAGATGGCGGAAGGCTGGGCGCGGCACCTCAAAGGCGAAGTGATGGAGGCGTACTCGGCCGGCACGCGGCCGCAGGGTTTGAACCCGCTCGCGGTCAAGGCGATGGCCGAGGCGGGCGTCAATATCTCGGGCGGAAAGTCGAAGCATGTGGACGAGCTGAAGGAGATTCCCTTCGACTTCGTCGTCACCGTCTGCGACAGCGCCAATGAGGCGTGCCCGGCGTTCCCGGGCCAGACGCGCCGCGTCCACGTGGGCTTCGACGATCCGCCGAAGCTGGCGAAGGACGCGAAGACCGAGGACGAGGCCATGCTCCATTACCGGCGCGTGCGCGATGAGATCAGACGGTACGTCGAGACCCTGCCGGGATCGCTGATGCAAGGGAGGACCTGATGGGCGGCGTCGCTCGCGGGTTGAGCTTCCTGGATCGGTACCTGACGCTGTGGATCTTCCTGGCCATGGCGGCGGGCGTGGGTCTTGGTTACGCCGTGCCCGGCGTCGAGGACGCGATCCATCGTCTGTCCATCGGGACGACCAACGTCCCGATCGCCATCGGCCTCATCCTGATGATGTACCCGCCGCTGGCCAAGGTGCGCTATGAAGAGCTCGGCGACGTGTTTCGCAACGTGCGCGTGCTGGGGCTTTCACTGGTGCAGAACTGGATCATTGGGCCGGTGCTGATGTTCTCGCTGGCCCTCCTGTTTCTGCACAACCACCCCGAGTTCATGGTCGGCCTGATCATGATCGGCCTGGCCCGCTGCATCGCCATGGTGATCGTCTGGAACGAGCTGGCGAAGGGGGACACCGAGTACGCCGCCGGCCTGGTCGCGTTCAACAGCGTGTTCCAGGTGTTGTTCTTCAGCGTGTACGCGTGGTTCTTCATTACCGTGCTGCCGCCGCTGTTCGGCCTGGCGGGCAGCGTCGTGCAGGTGAGCATGGGGCAGATCGCCCAAAGCGTGTTCATCTACCTGGGCATCCCGTTCCTCGCCGGGCTGTTCACGCGGTTTGCGCTGATCCGGGCGAAGGGCCGCACGTGGTATGAGAAAGCGTTCATCCCGCGGATCAGCCCGATCACGCTGATCGCACTGCTGTTCACGATCGTCGCGATGTTCAGCATCCAGGGTAAGGAGATCGTCGCCCGTCCGTGGAACGTCGGGCTGATCGCGATTCCGCTGCTGATCTACTTTGTCGTGATGTTTCTGGTGAGCTTCTGGATGGGCCACAAACTCGGCGCCGACTACTCCAAAACGGCCACCATCGCGTTCACCGCCGCGAGCAACAATTTCGAGCTCGCGATCGCGGTGGCCATCGCGGTGTTCGGCATCGGCCACGGCGCGGCGTTCGCGGCCGTCATCGGCCCCCTCGTCGAGGTGCCGGTACTGATCATGCTCGTCAACGTCGCGCTGTATTTCCAGCGCCGATATTTCGGCGATGCTGTCTCGCGCGAGGCGGCCACCGTAGAATCACCCTGCCCGACGGCGATTCCCCGTCCGGAGGTGACAGCACGATCATGATCGACGACGCACATCTCTCAGAGCTCCGGGCGCGCATCTGGCGGTTCATCCGCCGGCGCGTGCGCGACGCGGACCTGGCCGATGACCTGACGCAGGAGCTGATGCTCCGGCTTCACCGCCGCCGAGAAGAGCTGCCCGAGACGCCGGAGCGGCGGGTCGCGTGGGCGCTGCGCGTGGCGCGGAATCTGGTCATCGACCAGCATCGAACCGCCCGCCCGCGTCTTGAGCGGCTTTCGCCCGAACACGATCGTGCCCAGCCCGCCGAGGTCGAGCAGGCCAGGCGGCTGGCCGGCTGCCTCCCGGGAATGGTGCGCCGCCTTCCGCCGGAGTATGCGCGGGCGGTTGAACTGGCGGATCTGGACGGCTGGACGCAGCAGGCCGTCGCGGGTGAGCTTGAACTGTCGCTGTCGGGCGCCAAGTCGCGCATCCAGCGGGGCCGGGCGCAGCTGGGCGAGCTGATCGAGCAGTGTTGCCGGGTCGAGCGCTCGGCCGTCGGTGGGATCGTCTCGGTCGAGCCGACGCTGCGATCCCAGGAGTTCTGCAGATCGGACGAGGAGAGCTGCGTCCATTGAGCGGGTCTTTCGTCTTCTCTGCTGACGGCCGTGATGGTCACGGCCTGGTCACACAAGGAGAAGACGATGAGTCAGACAGGCACATGCTGCGGCCCGACCTGCTGCGGCGGCGCAACCGGAAGGAACAGCCAGAAGATCGGAGCCTCCAACATGAATCAGGAACGACAGGTTCTCGAGGCGGTTCAGTCGAAATACGGTTCAGTGGCGGCCAGCGGGCTGTCGAGTGAGCATGCCGGCGTGCGGGCGGTGGCCGAGGCGTTCGGCTATACGTCCGAGGAGCTCGCCTCGATCCCGGCCCAGGCCAACATGGGGCTTTCGTGCGGCAACCCCACGGCCATGGCGAGCCTGCGAACCGGCGCGTGGGAATCGGCGATGCAGAACACGCTCGCCGTCGGTGACACGGT
>CAZQEN010000107.1:0-20673 GCA_964591605.1 uncultured Planctomycetales bacterium | reverse complement strand
TCGCAGTTGCGAATGCAGGCTGCCCATGCCACCCGCCGATTCTGTCACGGACCCGCACGCCTGGGCAGTCTCACTTTAGCGTTGAAACCGCCGGCACGTTTTCGTAGGATGTGCTGCGGTCGGAGATACGCCCCTTTTCTGAGATGCGGGTCCTGGTTCGAGCGCGCATTTTCTCATCCTTCCCACGAGAGCGTGTCAGTTTCGAGAAGCCAGCAGGCCGGCTGTAGGCCAGCGATGCGTCAACCCGGGCAGGGGTATCTTAACGGGTCGGCAGGGCAATCGAAGCCCGTCGAGCCGCCCCCGGTCAAGGCCGGGCCGGCGCGGTCACAGACCGACTGTGTCGGCAGGTCTCCTGCCGGGGGATTCTGGATTGAGCGCCGACGCGCGCGAGCAGCGGAGGGAATCATGTTGTTTTACGCCCAGGTCAGTCGGACACCTTCATTCGGCGCCCGGAAGGTCCTCATAAGGGGGACGATGACGTTCCTGACGATCGCTGTCCTGTGCGATCCGGCCCGCGCTGCGGTGTTCAACATCGCCGACGCTGACGTGGCTGGGCTGATCGCGGCGATCAACGTAGCCAATGCCAACGGCGAGGCCGATGTGATCAACCTGGCCGCCGGCGGGAGCTATTTCCTCGACTCGACACTCCCGACCATCTCCACCCAGATCACAATCAATGGAAACGGCGCGACGCTGCGTCCCAACACGCTCGGAAAGCGGTTCCTCTTTGTACACCAGGCGCAAAACGTCGCCATCAACGATCTGTTCTGCTATGCCGCCGTGCAGACTTCCCAAGCCAGCTTTGGCGGCGCCCTGGCCGTCATCAGCTCCAGCGCAACGCTGACGCGCTGCATTTTCGACGGCAACCGCACCACTGCTGCGGCGGCCCACGGCGGAGCGGTCGCCGCGGTCGCGGAAATCGGCGCCAGCGTCTCGCTGACCATCGATCAATGTCATTTTCAGAGCAACTACGCGCTTCAAGACGCTGATGGCGGGGCGCTCTATGTCTCCGGCCACCTGGGTTCGGCCAGCGTGCTGATCACTCACTCGACCTTTGACGACAACCTTGCCGGCAACGGCGGCGCCGTGCTCATCGCTTCGGCGTCGGGTGAGCTGCGCAATTGCACCATCAGCGGGAATACCGCGGGCGTGGTCGGCGGCGGGATCTACATATCGTCCGACAATTTCACCCTCACGAACTGCACAATCACAGACAACTTCTCGCTCCAGGAGGGCGGGGGTCTATTCGCCTACTACGGCGCAAAACTCAGTCACACGCTTATCGGTCTCAACAATTCAGACAGGAGTGACTTCCGCGACGTGGCTACGGCCATTTCGAGCAATCACCTCCAAAGCAACGGGCGCAATCTCATCGGGCATAAAAGCTCATTCACCGCCCTCGACTGCCTCCCCGGCGCGGCGCCGTGCCTGGACATCCTCGAAACCGATCCCAAACTCAAGCCTCTGGCATCCAACGGAGGTTTTGCCCCCACGCATTCGCTCCATTGCGACAGTCCCGCGATTGATGCCGGTTTCGCGACCAACTGTCCGACGGCGACTGATCAGCGGGGTATGCTGCGAGGCGTTGACGGCAATAGGGATGGCGTCCGGGGCTGCGATATCGGCGCGTTCGAAACTCAAATCTCCGACATCACCGATGCGGATGGCGACGGCGTCGACGACGTCTGCGATAGCTGTCCCGGCACGCCGGCCGCCACGCCGGTAGACAGCTCAGGATGTCCTCTGCCGCCCGGGGCGTGCTGTCTGCCCAATGGTTTCTGTCAGGAGACCACTCAGGCGGCCTGCGGATGGGTGGGGGGGCTCTGGCAGGGAAGTGGCACCACCTGCGCGACCGCCAATTGCCCGGCCGCCCCGACGGGCAGCGTCCGGGCGTGGGGGCGCAATCAATGGGGTCAGCTCAACGTCCCCGCCCCCAACGACAGCTTCGTGGGTATCAGCGGCGGCGCCGATCATTCGCTGGGCCTCAAAGCCAGCGGCGCCGTGGTCGCGTGGGGACGACCGAACGAAGGGCAGTTGAACGTGCCCGCGCCCAACGCCAACTTCATCCAGGTCGAAGCCGGCAATCGTTTCAGCCTGGGCCTCAAATCGGACGGATCGGTCGTGGGTTGGGGTTACGGATTGGACGGCCAGTTGACCCCGCCTGCGCCGAACAGCGGGTTCGTGGCCATTGCCGCGGGCGCTTTCCACAGCGTCGGTCTGCGCAGCACGGGCGCCATCGCGGCCTGGGGCGACAACAGCTTCGGCGAATGCGACGTGCCGGTGCCCAATACCGACTTCGTCGCCATTGCGGCGGGCGCACAGTTCAGCGCAGGTCTCAAGTCTGACGGCTCGATCGTTGCATGGGGCGACAATTCGCAGGGACAGCTCGTCCCGCCCGCCGCCAACAGCGCATTCACGGCCATCGCCGCCGGATGGTTCCACGGTCTGGGGCGCAAGACCGATGGATCGATCGTGGGATGGGGCTACAGCGCGTACGGTCAGCTCGATGTGCCGGCGCCCAACAGCGGATTCGCCGCATTCGGCGGCGGCGGCGAGGAACACAGCCTGGGTCTCAAATCAGATGGAACGGTTGCCGCATGGGGACTCAATACGTACGGCCAGCTCAACGTGAGTGCGCCCAATGCCGACTATGTCGCGCTCGCGGCGGGCCAGCATTACTCCCTGGGTATCCAACTCCCCACAGGCGCCTGCTGCCTGCCGACGGGCGCGTGCAGTTCGCTGACGCAGCCGGGCTGCGCGGGCGCGGGTGGAACCTGGCAAGGCGCGGGCGTGGCCTGCGGCGCGGACAGCGACGGCGACGGTGTCGTGGACGTGTGCGACGGATGTCCCAACGACCCGAACAAGAT
The DNA here is from genome assembly GCA_964591605.1 of uncultured Planctomycetales bacterium. GTDB lineage: Bacteria > Planctomycetota > Phycisphaerae > UBA1845 > PWPN01 > CAYLLT01. Next base: position 17,806 of record CAZQEN010000107.1, on the reverse strand, counting down.
TGCGCCGGGGCTGTGCGGCTGCGGCGTACCAGATACGGATTCGGACGCCGACGCAACGCCCGATTGCAGTGACGGCTGCCCCAACGACCCCAGCAAGACCGCGCCCGGCATCTGCGGCTGCGGCGTGGCCGACACTGACAGTGATGGCGATGGCGTCGCCGATTGCCACGACATTTGTCCTGGCGGCGACGACCACCTGGACTGCAACGGCAATCAGATTCCCGACGCGTGTGAAGTGTTCTCTCCCCCGGGTTCCACGGCCATCCGCCTCGATGGCATCGACGACCACGTGAACACCGGGCCTTTGACTTTGACCGCCCCCTTCACCATCGAGGCTTGGGTCCGACCGGACACGATTGCCGGCGTCATGCGCATCATCTCGAACCGTGGCTGCCCATCCGGCATCGGCGTTGGGTCATTCAACGGCAGGCTGCGCTTCACGGCGTTCGGCGTCCAGGACTACAACACGGCGGGCACGTATCTGACCATTGGCCAATGGCGCCATGTGGCCGTCGTTTTCGATGCCGGGTACGACGCACACTTCTACGTTGATGGGAATCTTGTCCAGACCGTCCCCGACTCTGCCCCACCGATCGGCAGCAGCCGCGATCTGCTCATCGGCCGCAACCCGTGTGAATCGGAGGCCGCCGAGCCCTGGAACGGGCAGATCGATGAGGTGCGTATCTGGACGACGGCCCGTACCGCGCAGCAGATCGCGTATGGCGTGCTCGCGGTTCCGGCGGCCGGAACACCCAACCTGGCCGGCTTCTGGCGCTTCGAGGAAAACACCGGCGCCACCACCGCCGACAGTTCCGGCAATGGTCACACGGGAACGCTGGTCAATGGCGCAGCCTGGAGCAGTATTGCCTCCGCGCTGGACTGCAACGGCAATCACATTCCCGATACCTGCGATTCCGACACCGACGGCGACGGCGTGCCGGATGTGTGCGACAACTGCCCGAACGACCCGATCAAAACGCAGCCCGGTGCCTGCGGCTGCGGTGTGCCGGAGGGAACGTGCGAGGTCACCATCAGCGCCTGGCGCAGCGTGCGCACGCACGGCGTGGCCGGGCCGCAGTCCATCCTGCTCGACGCCGCCGCCACCGGAAACGGAATCAGCGGCCCGACGGTCGAGTGCCGCAACGGCGGCATTCAGCGCATCGAGATCGACTTTTCCAGCGCGATCACGCTCGCCAACACCGGCCTGATCACCGTCTCCGGCCGCACGACCAGTTATCCCGGCGGCGTGCCGGGCGGTCCGGTCTCCTACACCCCCAGCTCGGTCACCCTCTCGGGGGCCGCCACCATGGTTTTGACCTTCCCCGCCGCGCCCAGCCCGGGATTCCTGCCGGATCTGACCTGCTACACCATCATCATCCCGGCCGGGGCCATCGGACAGATTCTCACCGGCGACAACGACCTGATAATCCGCGCGCTGGAGGGCGACGCCACCGGCTCGGGCGATGTGACGCTGTCGGACGCCATCCTGACGACGCTGAACGCCGGGCAGCCGGTCGCGAGCCACGCGCGGTTCGACATGAATCTCGACGGCGCGGTCAGCGTCGCAGGTGACGCTCTCTTCGCCAAAGCCCGCGTCGCCTCGCCGAGCCGGAAGGCTTTGTGTCTGTAGGAGTTGCTCCGTCAAAGTGTGCGCAGGCGGGGCCGCAGCCGAATCGACGAGAGTGCGAGCAATCATCGCGGGCGATCGTGCCGTCCTGGCCAGCGAGAAAGCGAGAAAGTGGGGAGGGTGAGAAAGTGATACATCGCCGCTGACGCCGCTGCCAAAGCGATTGGAGCCGCAGATGGACGCAGATGAGCCGCAGAGCGGCGGAAGGCGGTAGCCCATAACGCAAGTCGTGGGGGCGCGATTGCCCGGGATTCAGCCCCGGCAGGGGCGTCAGAACTTATTCTATCCGTATCCCCCAACTGGGCTCGGCTGACGAGGCTGACGATTCTCCGGGGCTCACGCCCCGGGCTGCCAACTGTTTCCCCGGACGGGGCTGTCCGCGCTGGCGATTGCCGGACCGCCGGCATGATATAATGGGTGCGGGAACGGGCCCAATCACTTCCGGGTTTGTGGTCAAGCTGGGAGGTAGCAATGTTGCGCTGGAGTGCCTGTGTGATCGTGACCGCAGCGACGGCGTCCGCGGTGATGGCGCAGCCGTTCAATGTGCGTGCCTGGTACGCGGAGGGGCAGGTGTTCGTGGTCTGGCAGTTCCCGGCCCCGCCGGCCGTGCCGACCGACACCGTGGAAATCTACGCCTCGCCCGCGGCGCAGGCCAGCACGTTGAACATGGACCTCGTGGGCCGGATGTTTTTTCCGGAGTACACCGGCGGGCGGCTCAGCCTCATGCTGCCCGCGGCCCGCATCCTGGTGCCCACGCCGGGCGGGGGGACATATCGGCTGGCCGTCGATGAGGGCGTGTTTGTGTACACGCCGCACGCCGCAGGGAACCTGTTCTTTGCGGTCGTGGACACGGGCAGCACCACCGTCGTGGCGGGAAACAGCGCGGCGACGGCGTTCCTCTACGACCCCGTGAACGACCCGGTGCGGCCGCACTGGCAGTTCACCGCCGCCACCGCCGGGGGCAACCCGTCCGAGGCCTGGATCCTCTGGGCGGACGGCCAGAGCGACTACAACGCCGGCCGCCCGGACATTCCCGTGCTGGCGAACCCCGCCAAGAACGGCGTGCCGCACATCTTTGCGATCACGCTGCCCACCGTCCCCCTCCCGCCGATTCCGCCGTCCTGCGTTTTCGTGATGCACGGCGGCGACGACCTGTATACGCGCTTCCGCCCCGGCCAGCCGGAGCGGGCCAACATGTCGCTGCGCCTCGATGACGGCATCGTCGTCTCGCCCGACGACGCCTGCTTCACAAACTACCAGGGCACGCTCATGGATCTCGGCACGGACTGGTTTGGTTACGTTTCCAACCTCGATCCGTTCTTTGGCGGCGTGCGGACCAATCCGCCCTCGACGTCTGTCGTCGTCAACTACACGCAGCGGCGGATTCACTGGCTGATCGAGTGGCTGCTGGGCCCCGGCTCCCCTTATGCCATCGACCCGACGCGGATTGCGATGATCGGCCACAGCCGGGGAGCGCGCGGCACGTCACACCTGACCCGCGGCCGCCCCGACTTGTTCTGCGCCGCCGTCTGCCACTGCTTCCCGGGCGATCTGACGCAACCCCCGCAGCCCGGGCAGGTGAGCCCGACCCGCGGCCACTGGTCCGACAATCTGGCGACCAATCTCCTGGCGCCGGATGGCAGCGTGCTGGGTATCAGGGATGTCGTGACCCCGGCCACGCGCCTCTCGCTGGAGCGCGACGTGCCGCTCACGCGTTTCTACCACGGAATTCGCGATGAGCAGGGCTCGGCGACCTGGAACCCGGCGCAGCGGGCGATCCTCGACCTCGTCCATGCCTCTGGCATGGGCCACATGATCCTGTGGGATGAGCGCGAACATGGGGTCGAGATGTGGCACCTGGACTCGAACGATGCCACCGACGACCCGGCCCACTGCGACCCCTGGCCCGACATGGCCCAGTGGATCGCCCCCGTCCGAACCGAACGGCACAGCGCGCAATACCTGGTGGACGCCTATCGCTCCAACATCTCGTTCCCGGGCTTCTTCAACGTGGATGAAGACCCGCTCGCGCCCGGTCGTCAGCCGGATCCGGGTCCGGGCGAGCCCTGCGCGACCGGCATCGATGCGCGGGGCACCTGGGGCGGTTACATGGACTGGGATTCGCCGACGATCGTTGATACGCCCGAGCGGTGGGAATCCACCGTCTTTCTGCGCGGGCTCTCGACGGCGTCCGTGGACAATGCGCTGGTGACGGAAGTCACCGCTGACTTCTCGCCGCGCCGCACGCGGCAATTCAACCCACCGGAGGGCACACCCGTCGGCTGGAGGCTGACCAACGAGTCGGACGGCACCGTCGTACAGAGCGGCACCGTCGTGGCCGGGCCGGAAGGGCTGGTGACCCTGACCGGCCTGACCATCCGCCGCGACCCCGAGCGCAGGCGGATCGCGCTCAGCACGATTGCGGCGACTCAGTGGCGCAGCGTCCGCACTCACAGCGGCGCCGGCGACCTGAACATCCCGCTTGATGCAACGGCCACCGGCAATGGCCCCGCCGGCCCGGGCGTTGAAAGCCGCCACGGTGGGCTCCAACGGATCGAGATTGACTTCAGCGGGCCGGTGTCGATCGTGAATTCCTCGGGCGTCAGCGTGACTGGCTATGCGACGAGCGGCGGTGTCCTGGGCGGACCGGTGTCCTACACGCCGACATCGGTCGCGATGGCCGACGCAGATACGCTGGTCATCCTGCTTCCCACGACGCCCCCGGGGATCAGCCACCTGCCCGATGAGTCCTGCTACCACAACGTGATCGGCCCTGGTGTCCTGGACGTCAGCCTTGCCGGCGACAACGATGTGTACGTTCGGTCGCTCCGCGGCGACACCAGCGCGAGCGGAAGCGTGAATCTCAGCGATGCCCTGCTCACGCTGAGCCGTGTCGGCCAGCTCGCCGCCTCCAACCCTCAGCACGACGTGAACTTGAGCGGCGGCAACATCAACCCCATCGACGTGCTGCTGGTCAAATCGCGCATCGCGTCGCCCGCCCCGGCGGCGCTGTGCCCATAACGGGCAGGACGCAGACGAGCTGCTCCAGATCAAGGTGCGCGGCGGACTGCCTTCGTGCCAGCCGCCGCGCCGGGTTTGGGGAGGAGGGTCTTCCAACGCATGTCGAGAACGGAGGGGTTGGGCAAGGCGCCTGCAAAGCCGTATCCCCGTCCGGCCGCCCGGACCCGTGCGCAGATGCCCACGTACGCGGCCAGCTCCCCTGCGTAGGGAGGGTGGTTGCATGTCCGTTCCCGCACCCACCCGCTGGACAGTCGAAAGGCCACGGGGTGCTCGACAACCGGCGCGGTCTGACCGTCCGGAAGACGGTGCTGCAGCCGGGCGGCCTGGGCGATTCGATCTTCGTGCCCCCCATCCTCCGGACGGGCCACCTGCTCATGGGCAGAAACGGACATGCGCCCCGGACGGGACTTCGATATTGACCCGTTGGGGGCAGAGTCGTAAACTCAGTTCTGACAACATGTCGAAGACCTCGCGCCCCTTCCACCCTGACACGCGAGGCGAGGCGCGAGGTTCGTAGCGGCTTAGCCACAGGGATGTTTTGTCGAGAGGCAGCAGCCCTCTGGATTTCATGTCGGTTCAGTGAGGTGAACGGCTCGCGGTCCGCCGCAGGATGTCCGTCGTCCGGCGGCGGGATTTTGGAAAGGGGAAAGCAATGAAGACGGGATCATCTCGCCTGTGGGTCCATCTCATCACGATGAGCGGCTGGGTCCTGGTCCTTCCGGCGTCAGCCAGCGCCCGAACGATCACGGTGGACGGCGCCGACGATTGGTCGGCGGCCGAGCCGGCGGCGGCCCCGCCGGTCCTGGACAACGTGGGGCACATCGGCCGCTCCTTCGACTATGAGGGTGAATACATCTGGAAGGATCTGGCCGGGGACGAACGGACGGACCTCGCCGCGCCGGATCTGCGGGCAGACATCCGGGAGTTTCGAATCACGGGCGACAGCGGCTATCTCTACTTCCACTGCCGCATGAGCGACATCACGGCCGTCTCGGGCGCCGGGGCGCCGCAGATCCAGATCGCGATCGACCGCGACCGCCTTCCGGGCAGCGGAACAGAAGATCTGGGAGGTGCCGCCGACACGAAAGTGAGCCTGGCTGCCCCCTGGGAGCGCCTGGTGATCACACGCTTCGGCAGCGGGGCCGGCGACGTCACGCTGCTGGATGCCGGCTTCACCAACGGGCGCGCGGCGGGGGCGGAGGCGCTCTCCGCGACCAGCGACATCATCGAGATTGCGGTGCCCTGGTCAGAGCTGGGTCTTGCGGGTCCGCCGTTGACGCCGCTGCGCTTCACGGTGGCATCGTTCGCCCCGCAACCCGACGACAACACGCAGGACATCGGTGGCCCCGGGGTCAGCAATGCGCTGGACTGCGTCACGAATTACGGCGACCCGGGCACGCTCGCCAACACCTTCATCGAAGTGGGCGACGGGCGCATCGACTACTTCTTTGACGTGCACTTCGAGGCGGACGGCGACGTGGTTTCGCCGCTGCTGGTATCGGAAGTGCTGCCGGTGCCCTCGGCGGCTCAGGGCGTTGACCCGACCGGCGAATTCATCGAGCTCTACAACGCCTCGCCGGCGCCGCTCGATCTGGCGGGCGTCAAAATCAGCGACGAGGAGACCACCGGCGGGATCGAGGGGGCGGCGGCGTTTCCAACCAGCCACGTGCTGCCGCCCGGCGGCGTGGTGACGGTGGCCCGCAGCGGGTCGGTCTTCACCAGCGTCTGGGGCTTCGCCCCCGACTATGAGCTGATCTCGACCACCGGTGTCATTGCCGACATGACTTCTTACACCCTCTGGTCGGGCGGCGTCCTCAACATCAACCTCTCGAGCTCGGGCGACGAGGTCCTGATTCTCGACGCATCCGACACCGTCCTGGACGTGATGACGTACGCCCAGTTTGGCACCTGGCCGGGAGTGATCGGTACGGGGACGACCAACAGCTTCACCGTCGGCGCGTCGATCAGTCGGTTCGGGTCGGTGTTCGACGCCTGCAGCCTGGAAGATACGAACATCTGGAACGTCGACGCCTATCAGAGCCTGATGCCGACCCCGGGCGCGGTCGCGCGGACCGTCTCGCAGATCTTCGCGTTCGCGACCCAGTCGGGCGGGGCGCCGATTGCATGGGATCAGGCGCAGGTGCCGAGCCGGGCACGTCTGATCGGCAACGGGGTGTCTCTGAACGGCGCTGCGTTCAGCGCCGGCCTGCCGAGCGCCGCCACGAGCGACGTGGGCTTCCCCGACGAAGCCGCGGGCGCGCACACGTCGGCGTTCAACACCGCGCTCACGCTTGGCCGCCGCACCACGCTGGCGATTACGCCAGGCACGTCCCGCGCGGTGAATCTCCCGGACGGCGACGACGGAGCGGCAGCCCGCCACGGCATCGAGCTCACCTGGCCGTGCGGGCGCTCGCTGATCAACCAGGCCGGGCCGGATCTGGTGGTGTATGAATCAGGCGGTCTGCCGGGCATCGAAGGAGCGGAGGCCCTGATGATCTCGGTCCGCGACGCTTCGAGCCAGGCGTGGACCGACTGGTACTTCTTCGGCGCGGTTTCATTCCAGAACTATGTGGGCGACGCGGCCGCGGGAGCCTACGCGACGGTGTATGACCTGTCGAGCCTCGGCCTGGGGCCGACGAACAGCATCGACGCCATTCGCCTCGCCAACATGATGCCCGCGGACCGCATCGCGGGCGCGGGCAGCGGCCTGGCCCAGGGGCGCGTGCTGCCGCAGGACGGCGGGGCTACGAGCGATCTGCGGCCCGACCCCGGTCCGATGGGCATCCCCGATGCCGGCAACGGCGGGTCGTTCGGATTGACCGCCTTCGACCCGGATCCGCTGCTGGCCGCACCGCTCAGCGCAGTGGCGGTCATTCCCGAGATCATCGCCTGGCGGAGCGTCCGCACGCACGGGCCGGCGGGCCCGCAGGCGATCCTGATCGACCCGGCCGCGAGCGGCAACGGCATCGCGGGGCCGACCTGTGAGTCGCGCGCGGGCGGTATCCAGCGGATTGAGGTGGAGTTTGACGCCCCGGCCAGCGTGGCCAGCAGCGGGCTGGTCACGGTCAGCGGCCGCACCACGGTGGGCGGCGTGCTTGATCCGCCGGTGGCATACGTGCCGTCGTCGATCATGATGGCGGGCCCGACGACCCTGGCGATCGAGTTCGCGGTGGCGCCGGCGCCCGGCTTCCTGCCGGACGAGACCTGCTATGAGATCACGATCCCATCGGCTGTCACCGACCCCCCGCTGGCGGCAGACGCGTCGGTATCCGTCCGCGCGCTGATGGCCGATACCACCGGCTCGGGCGATGTCACCCTCTCGGACGCGATCGTGACGCAAGTTCGCGCAGGGGCAGCGCTGTCAGGCGACGCGCGGTTCGATATCGATCTGTCGGGCACGATCGACGGCGCCGACGTTCTCCTGGCCAAGTCGCGGGTGACCTCACCCGCTCGCCAGAGCTTGTGCCCATAACGACTCTGCCGGCCGGGTTGGCCTCAGGTTCCCGGCGCGAGCACGATCGTCGCGACGGGGGCGGTCTGGCTCGTGGTCACCACGACCCCGGTGACCTGAGCATCGGCAAAACCGCTGGCCGAGATCTCGAGATCATACGTGCCGGGTTCGACGCCCAGGATGGTGAAGGTGCCGTCGGCGAGTGTGGCGGTGCTGGTGACTTCGGTACCATTCTGCAGGACGGTGACCAGCGCGCCGGCGACGGGCTGCGCCTGGTCGTCGGTGACCAGTCCTGAGATGGCGCCGGCGCCGGTCAGCTCAATCAGGCGCATGGCGATGGCCGGGCTGAAGTGGAAGTTGTTGATCTGATCGGGCGTATCGATCTTTCCGCCCGGGATGGGCGTGAACGCCCGGCTCAGGTCGACATCGAGCAGGAGCACGGTCTGCTCGTCGGAGACGGTGAACTCGAAGTTGAGCTTGATGCCGCTCTGCTCGCCGCTGGGGACGGTGAGGGGGAATGTGCGGCCGTCGGTGAGGGTGATCTCGCCGCCGGTCACGATGAGGCGCATCTGGTCATAATCGCCGGCCGGAACCTGCGTGTCGACGAGCAGATCCGTTTTTCCGCCCTGCAACTGGAGCAGGTCGAATGACTTGCCCGCGGGCTCGTCGAAAATCGTAATAAAGCTCGAATCGTCGTCTTCCGACCCACCGGCGGTGCGCACCTCGACGCGCGTGAGCGTGACGATCGCGCTCTGCAGGAGGTCGACGGGATACGGCTTGTCGGTGATGAGCACACGGAGCGAGCCGTTGCCCGGGCTGGACGTACAGGACGCAGCGATTCCGGTCAGAAGCAGGCCGGCCAGGAACAGATTGCGGTAAGGTCTCATGATTCCTCCCAATGTGACCGCCCAAAGCTCGGGTGGCGGCCACGCAACAGGTTAACCCCCTGATCTCGGACCAATGAGGCGGCGGAGCATCTGCCGCGGGGCGCGGGCCGGCGGGTGACCCGGCCGTCATCCCGAATCATAGCATTCATCGACTTTGGGGCAGAAAAAACGGAGCGGATTCCTGACACGGACCCTGCCCTTAAGCCTATGCCAGACTTGAGATTACCGAAGGTTTTGCAGGAGCTGAACAAGATATGAAACTTCTGAGGCTCTGCAGCCAGGACCACAGATGAACGTCCGGGAAAGCGCAGGAAGTCAACCGATCAGCTTGAGGCGCCGCCGCGCTCTCGTGGTGGTTAGAGGATCCCATGGGATCTTCTGGGCTGGCAAAGCAGGATTCGGGATGCTCAGGCGGTCGGTCGCGGGCCCAGCCATTCGCCGGCAGGGTCGATGTGGCGCTGCCAGTGTTGGGTGGCCAGGTATTCTCCCAGCACACGGGTGTGCTCGAAGCTGTTGAGGACGCCGGCGCGGGCGACCAGCGTCAGACAGGCCGCGGCGGCCCCCAGCGAGAGGCGGGCCAGGTGCAGATGGGCACGCTGCCACGGCCGCAGGTTGGGGCGCATGCGCAGCAGCCGGTCGGCGGCGGCGGATGCGCGGGCCGCCCGGCGCAGGAATCGTAGAGCCCGGGCGTTGGCCCGGACGGCCAGGTCCGACGGGGCGGTCTGGGTCGCCAGCAGGGTGAGGGCCAGGTGCACCTGGCTGGCGCGCCGGACCCGCTCGGCGCAGCCGGCGCACTCTTGAATGTGCCCGGCCAGCCGTGCCGGGAGCGGCCCGCCCCGCTCACACCAGCTGAGCAGATCGGCCCGATGGCACGCCGCGGGCGCATCGTCGCGAGACCGCTCTTCCTCGCCGCCCGCGCTGGCTTCGATGTCGGGACTCATTCGAGCGTCTCCCGTCCCATCAGGTCGGCCAATCGTACGACCGCTTGACGGCGATACAACCGGGCCGTGCCGCCGCGAATGTTGAGGATCGCGGCCACACGGCTGTAGGGCAGCTCGCCCAGGTCGCGAAGGACGATCACGTCCCGCAGATGCGGCGGCAGCCGGAAGATCGCGTCCCGCATGCGCTCGATCATCTCGCGCTGATCCAGGACCCGCCGGGGATCAGGCGCCTCGCGGGCGCTGTCGCGCCGAGCCTGAGCCTCGACGACCGCCGGCCACTGCCGGAGGCGCTGCCGGCGGCTGCGCAGGATGGTGATCCCGGCGTTGACGGCGGTGCGATAGAAATACGCGCCCAGGTGCGCCGGCCGTTCTTGCCGACCGCGTCCGGCGATCTGGCACACGGCCGTCTGGTACGCATCCAGCACATCCTGCGGCGAGCCGAGCATCCGCCAGAGCATGGACACGACGCGTGCCCCTTCCTGGCGCAGCAAGGCCAGAACCCACTGCTGATCGTCGGCCACCTGTGCCGACTGCAGACCCGCCAGGAGCGTGCGAAGCTCCAGCGGCAGGGCCATGACCGGGGCGTCCGACATGTCGCGACTCCCTGAATGACACAGACGCGCAAGCCCCCCTTTGTGTATATGTCCTGACCGGCCCGATCGTTTCCGGCGAAGTTCCGCCGAAGTTCGACGCTAACAATGACCTGCGGTGAGCTTCGTAATCTGCGGACTGGAAGTCCTTTTCATCCGGGAGGTTCGCGGCGTGAGGATTCTGGACCAGGAACGCATCGTCCGTGGCGGACGGGGAGCGGATGACGGGGTCGTGGACCTCGTCGATGGACTGCTCGCGCGGGCAGTGGCCCGGCAGGCCAGCGACGTGCATTTTGAGCCGTTTGAGCGAGGAATGCGCGTTCGGTATCGGGTCGATGGGGTGCTGCACGATGCGGATGAGCTTCCGGCGTCCCTCGCGGAGAACGTCGTCGCCCGCCTGAAGGTGCTGGGCGGTCTGCTGACTTATCGGACGGATGTGCCACAGGAGGGTGCCTTCGTTGCGAAGGGCCGGCTGGCGGAGCGCCTGGGCGCCATCGACGTGCGGGTGGCCACGTTTCCCACCGTCCGCGGCGAGCGGGCGGCGGTCCGGTTCCTCTACCGGGTCGGGCAGGTGAGCGGTCTGGCGGATCTGGGTCTGCCTTCTCCGCTGGTCGGTGCGCTTCGTACGGCGGTCGAGCGGCCACAGGGCCTCATCCTGGTCACCGGGCCGGCGGGCAGCGGAAAAAGCACCACGCTCTATGCCCTCGCCCGGCACATCCTGGCGGCCCAGCCCGGCCGCAGCGTGGTCAGCCTGGAAGACCCGGTCGAGCAGCGCGTGGACGGCATGGCCCAGATCCAGATTTCACCTCACGGCGAGCTGAACTATGCCCGGGCGATGCGCTCGCTGCTGCGTCAGGACGTGCAAGTGCTTCTGGTCGGCGAGATCCGCGATGCCGAGACGGCGCATGTGGTAATCGAAGCAGCGCTGACGGGGCATCTGATCATGAGCACGATGCACAGCGGCGATCCGGCCGAGACGATCGCACGGCTGCTCGAGATGGGCATTGCGCCGTACCAGGTGGTCAGCGCGCTGAGCGTGTGCTGCGCGCAGCGGCTGCTGCGGACGGTGTGCAGCGACTGCGGCGGGCCGAGGGTCGAAGGAGCGGGCGAGGACGAAGGCGAAGCGGGCCTGGCGGACGTGTGCAACTCGTGCGCGGGGACCGGTTATCGCGGACGCACCGCGTGCGGACAGCTCGTGGTGATGGATGAGGCGCTCAGGCAGGCGGTGCTGGCCCGCCGGCCGGTGGGTGAGCTGCGCGGCCTCATCAGCGCGGTCGCGTGCGACGTGGCGGTGGATGCGCAGCGGCTGGTGCAGGCGGGACGAACAACGCGGGAGGAAGTGCGGCGCGTACTGGGCATCGATGACGACGCGCGCGGTGCGCCCGGCGCGGGAGGCCGTGTCGCCACTGGCGCTGCGACGTGACGAAACCCTGGCTGGCTCTGCGGCTCTGCCCGCGGTGCCCGCATGAAGGGGAACACACATGGGATGGTTCGAGTACGAAGGTCTGACGCGCGGCGGGACGGCGATGGCCGGCCGGATCGAGGCTGCCTCCTCCGAGCAGGCGCGGGACGACCTGGCCAGAATGGGCGTCGAGGTTCGCGAGCTCACCAGCGCCGGCCCGCCGCCCCGCCGTGCCGCGCCGCTGGGCGAGGAAGACCTGATCTTCTTCAACGAACAGTTGGCTTCGCTGGCTGAGGCGGGGATCGCCCTGGACGAGGGGCTCGCGCAGCTCGCGCGGGATCTCCGCTCGCCGCACCTGCGGCGATGGATCGAGGCGCTGGTCGACGATCTGCGTCGCGGCATTCCGCTCGATCAGGCGATTGCCGTGCGCGAGGCCGGACTGCCGGTGCTCTACAGCCGCGTCATCCGGGCGGGGATCCAGTCCGGCGAACTGCCGGCAACCTTGCTGAATCTCAACCAGCATCTGCGGCTCACAGGGAATACGCGACGGATGGTCTGGGAGCTGGCCAGCTATCCGCTGCTCGTGGTCATTCTGGCGTTCGTGGTGGTCTCGGGGATCTTCATCTATGTGATCCCGGAGTTCAAAGAGATTTTCCAGGATTTCGGGACGCGACTGCCCGGCCTGACGACCGCACTTCTGGGCACCGCCGAGTGGTTCACCCAGGGGACGCCGCCGGGTTGGGTGATCGTTTGTGCGATACCGGTGATTCTGGTGCTGATCTGGCACCTGATGCGTTACAGCCGGGGCGGGCGGGCCGTGCGTGAGTCGCTGGTCCTCGCCATTCCGGTGGTGGGACGGGTGCACAAGGCCTCGCTCATCGCCCGCTTTCTGCGCAGCGTCTCGACGGCGGTGGCCACGAACATTCCGCTGCCGCAGGCGATGCGGCTCAGCGCCGACGCGACGGGCAGCGCCCTGCTGCGGCGCGATGCCGAATGGCTTGCCGCCGAGGTCGAGCGCGGCCATTCGATCTTCGTCGCCAACCAGTCGGCCCGCGTGATCCCGTCGCTGTTCGGTTTCTGTGTGCAGGTGGCGACCGGGCGCGAAGAGCTGCCCTCGGCGATCGCCAGGCTGTCGGTGTCGTACGAAAACCGTGCCCTGCACAGCCAGACGATGCTGCGCATGTTCCTGTATCCGGTGATGATCATCCTGATCGGTATCCTGATCGGCTTCGTCATCCTGGGGCTGTTCCTCCCGCTGGTGCAACTGGTCAACTCGGTCAGCGGCGGCGGGTGAGCCTGGCACAGAGAAGGTTTTATGAAGACCTCTCATGAATTGCTGATTGTTCTCGTGGTGGTCGCCGTGGTGGCGGCGATTGCTTCCACCAATGCCTGGATCACCGCCGAGGCGCCGGAGATTGGCGTGGCGATCGGCGTCGTGGGCATCGTCAGCGGTCTGGCGTTCCTGGCGTTCATGTTCGTGCGGAGCCGCCTGATGCGCCGGTTCGAGGACGGCGGTGAATCCTGGCTCGATCTCTCGATCGCCAAGGGGCTGATCCTGCTGGCGATCCCCATTGCGTGTCTGGCCGCGTTCCTGGCGGTCGGGCTCAACCAGAAAGACCTGGCGGTGGCGCTGCTCGTGATCAGCGCGATCCTGATTCTCGTCGGGGGCGTCTACATTCTCTATCGCCTGTCGACGGCGTGGCTCCGCCAGCGGACGACGCACCGCCTCGTGATCGGGACGCTGGCGATGGTGGTTCGGCAGAACCTTCCGCTGGCAACGGGGCTGCGGCTGGCCGCCGACTCGGAAAAGGGAGCGGTTCGCATCCATCTGTATCGCATCGCCGCGCTGCTCGCCCAGGGGGCCTGCCTGTCGGAGGCGGTCCGCCGCGGCTTTCCGGACTGTCCGTCGCTGCCGCTGAGTCTGATCATGGCCGGTGAACGGTCGGGTCAGCTCAGCGCAGCGCTGGATCAGGCCGAGGCGCTTCTCGTCGAGCGGGCCCGCCGGCAGGAGCGGATAGACGTTTCGGTCTGGCCCTATGTCCTCTGTGTGCTGCTGTTCACGTTCCTGATCGTTTCGGGCATTCTCGTGGCGATCATTCCCAAGTTCAAAGAGATCTTCAAGGACTTCGGAACGGAGCTGCCGCCGGTGACCATGGCGTTGATCGGCGCCGCGGAAACGATCACGAGGAACGGCGCACTGGCTGCTCTGGCCACCCTGCTGGGCTTTCTGGTATTTCTCGCGCTTCCGGTCGGGGTTTATCTGAGCCTGCGGCCGCGGCGGGTGCCCGATCTGGCCGTCAGCTCGCAGATAGCGGACTGGATCCGGTGGAACACGCCGGGCTGGCATCGGGCGCAGTTCGGCGCCGGGATGGCGGCCGTCCTGCGGACGGTGCGGCTCGGCGTCCGCGCGGGCATGAACCTGGAGGCGGCAGTGCGGCTGGCGACCGGGATCGACGTGAACGATCAGCTTCGACCGCGAATCCGGCGATTTGCCGATCTGCTCGCGTCGGGAGTGCCCGTGCGGTCGGCGGCTCAGCAGGCCGATCTGGACGAGGTGACCGCAGTGGCGCTGGGTGGTGAGCAGCGGGGCGGCGACGTGGAGGCCGGGTTGCGTTACGCGGCCGATTACCATGATGCCCTCGTCAACCGGCTGTGGATCGTGCTGCGCAGTCTGGCCTGGCCGTTGGCGACCCTGATGCTGGGGGCGATCGTCGGCACGGTCGTTGTGGCGCTCTTCGAGCCGCTGGTGTTCCTCATCAATGCGGTGGCATCGGGTAACTGAGATGAGCAATCATGCGACAACCAGGAAGTGCCGGGCCATCATCAGCACCGAGGTGCTGGTGGGCCTGGTGCTGATGATGCTGCTGTCCGGGCTGGCGGCGGATGCCATGTTCAGCTATCGCCGGACGAGCACGGCCGCTTTCTGGCGGCATGCGGCCGTCTGGGCGGTGGATGCCCAGTTGCAGCGGTATCAGGCGGGGGCGCCGCTCGATTCGCTGCCACCGCCGGGGGTGATTCCCGAGGAGATCACGCTCAAGACCAATCGCGAGCCGGGCCAGGGGCCGTGGCAGGGTTTCGATCGCATCACGATCCGCGCGGAGGTCGTCCTGTCAAGCGGCAAGGCGGTGCATGAACAGGTCAGCGCGTATGTGCCGGCGGAGGGCAAACCATGAACCGTCATCGACGCCGCGGCGTGTCTCTGACGCAGGTTCTGGGCATGTTGCCGCTGATCGTGGCGATCGGCGCGGTCGCCTTCCAGGTCACCAACGGCATGCTGCGGTTTCAGGAGCGGGTGCGGCGCGAGGCCGCGGAGCAGGCACGGATGGCGGACCTGGTCCGGCGGATTCAGCTTGACGCGGCTCAGGCAACGGCGGCGGAGGTGGAATCGGACGAGACGGGTAGTACGCTGCGTCTGGCGGGCGTGACCTACCGCTCCGCGAACCGGCAGGTGACCCGCACGCAGCAGCCGGGGGTCGAGCCCGAAGTCTCGTTCTCCTGGACGTTCGACGTCGTCCACGTGCAGTTCGCGATGGAAACGATGGGCGGCGAGCCGCGCGTGGCATGGGTGACGTTCCGCGCCGAGGTGCCCGTCGAAAAGGGGCCGCCGATGCCGCAGAAATGTGCCGCGGCCGCACAGATCGGAAGAGGAGGCGCCTCATGACAAGCCTCCCGCAGCGCCGTGGCGTGATGCTCACGATCGTGGTGATGGTGATGACCATCGTGGCCGGCGTGTTCGCTGTCCTGGGGGCGAACCTGACGCACCAGCACCGGCAGCGCCAGGCCGACCGCGTGCGGCTGGTCTCACGGGCCATCGCCGCGAGTGCGGCCAACTACGCGCGTTCGCAATGGCCGGCCTGGTCGATGACGCCGCCCGCTGCGCCGATGGAGCTCGACGTAGCCGCGCTGGTGCCGCCGAAGATGACGGGAGCTGCAACTATTGAGGTGGTGGCGAAGGAGGGCCGGTCGGTCTGCCGCGTGGCGGCACGGGCCGAGTGGGGGCCGTACAGCAGCATCCAGGAATTCGATCTTCCCATGCCGGCATCCCAGCCGGCGGGTTAAGCGCGATCCGTCGTCTCCTGATCCCGGTGCGTGACGGGTTGTGTCGGGCTCTTCTGTTTACAGGCGGGCAGCGGTTATCATGGGGCCTTCCGCACATGGACGAGGCGAGACATGGCCGTCGGCGAGCAGATCGAGCGCCAGTGGAACCTGCTGAAGACGCTCCAGACCCGGGGCGAAGGGATTCCCCTGCAGCAACTGGCCGGCGACTTCGGCGTGTCGGAGCGCACGATCCAGCGGGATCTGGAGTTCCTGCGGGACCTGGGTTTCCCGATCCTGTTTGAGACGGACGAGTTCGGCAAGCGGTTCTGGCGGATGCCTCCCTCGTTCTTCAAGACCGGCGGCATCAATCTCAGCATGACCGAGGCGGTCTCGCTGCATCTGGCCAGGGAACTGTCCGCGCCTCTGACCGGCACACCCTTTGCGGAGGGCTTCGACAGCGTTCTGGAGAAGATCCGCAGCATGATCCCCCAGAAGGCCCGTGATTACTTCGCCGGTCTGAGCGGCCTGATCACGGTGCGGCCGTTCGCGGCCACCGACTACTCCCGGCACGCCCAGGAGCTGCGGATTCTCAACCAGGCAATCCGTGAGAACCTGACCGTGCAGGTCGCGTACCGCTCCCTGTGGCGGCAGGAGGAATACCAGACGTTGTACGATCCGTACGGGCTGGTCCTGCATCTGGATGATCTGTTCCTGGTCGGCCACTCGCATCGGGCCGGGGCACTGCGGGTGTTCAAGGTCAGCCGGATTCTGGGCGTCGAGCTGACCCGTCAGACCTTCGTGCGTCCCGAAGACTTCGACCTGGAGCATCTGTTCCGCAACAGCTTCGGCATCGTTCAGCGGGAGGGCCGGCCGCTGCAGATCAGCGTGCGATTCACGGGGCCGGCCGCCGGGATGGTCGAGGAGCGGATCTGGCACGACAGTCAACGGCTGGAGTGGATCGCGTCCGAAGGCACGCTCTTCGAACCCGCCGGCGACGACCACGAGGCCCTCATCGCCACCTTCGAGCTGTGCGACACCGTCGAGTTCAAACGCTGGCTCAAGGGTTTCGGCGAACAGGCAGTCGTCATCTCGCCCACCTGGCTCCGCGAAGAGATCCGTCACGAGCTGCTGGCCACCGCCGAGCGCTACGCCACATAGTCCCTTTCAACCCTAACTCGCCGGAATTCTCAGCAATTCTTGTCCGCAGCGGCTCTCTACCCCATGTGGCCGGGGGAGTGCTCCCCATACCAGATGTGGCGGGTCCGTCATGATCTGTCGGGGTTGGGCGGGCGTTAGGACCGACACGTCCTGTCGTTTGGGTGAGGTATGAACTCCATAGTGACAGTTCGCTGATTTCCACGCTCTCTCCTCCAGGAGCGATGGTCATCGGCGGGTCTGGTCTTGGGGGAAGAAGTCCCTGTGGCTGCCGGTGTCCTCCATCCAGCGCTGGAGACACCGCACGGCTTCGGGGCCGCCCGGGAGTGCTCGGCGGTCAACCGCCGGCCTCCCGAGGCGGGACTTTCGAAGGCAGCTTAATACAGGCCCTGCTGCAGCATGGCGTCGGCGACCTTGATGAAGCCGGCGATGTTGGCGCCCTGCAGATAGTTCACAAAACCGGCGCGGCCGTTTCCATTCCCGTTCAGCCGACCGTTGCCGTTGGTGCCGTAGCGCACGCAGTTGGCGTGGATCGATCTCATGATCGTCTGGAGCTGGGCATCAACCTCATTCGGCGAGCGGCGCATGCAGCCGGCGTTCTGCGTCATCTCGAGGCCCGACACCGACACGCCCCCCGCGTTGGCGGCCTTGCCCGGCCCGTAGAGCACCTGCTGCTCGAGGAACACCCGGACGG
>CAZQEN010000106.1:5657-20680 GCA_964591605.1 uncultured Planctomycetales bacterium | reverse complement strand
TCGTTGAGCAGGGCGAGGGACTCGTTGACGAGGATTTCGCCCGTGTGTTCGCCCAGGCTGGTCTTCGTGATGTAGGCGTAGCGCTTGAAACTGTCAAAGTCCTCTTTGGTCAGGATGTAACCGAAGGCATCGTTCGTCAGGCCGAAGAGGAGGTTGTGTCTGCCCCTCATCTTGCGTTTGAGATAGTAGCCGATGTTCGGCAGGGCCTCGCCGGGAATGGTGAGGATCTGCGCCTCGCCGAAGTGGATCAGGTTCACTTGGGTGGTCACCGTTCCGTCGGCATACCCGTCCGTGCGGGGCAGCGTTTTCAACAACTCTCGGAAGAGGGGAGATTCCACCGGGAAGCTCACCTGCCTGGCGCAGCAGGAGAGCCTCGGCGAAGCCTGCACTGGCGCGTCCTGGATGATCCGGAGGGCCTCGTCGGCCAGGAGATGGCCGATGCGCCGGCACTCGGCGTAATCCCGCGCCTCGCCGCCCTCCGGACGGCGGTTGTCCGGGGTCACCATGCCGCCCTGGGCGCTGTTCATGAAGAGGCCGGTGCCGCCTCCCTTTTCGGCGATGCGGTCATACAGCGGCCCGATCAGATCCGGGCTGCAGATGCGCTGATCGCTTCCGATCACCTCCGGATGAATGGCGTAATTCACCAGCGTCACGTACGGCTTGCCCTCCTCGCCGAGGAACTGGATCACGTGGCAGCGCGGATCGTACAACTGCTCCGCATAATAGTTGTAAGCGATCCGGCCCCTGGCCTCGCCGGTGGCCATCCGGACGGTGACCGGTGTGAGCTTGTTCAGGGCTTCGTTGATCGCCTCGGCCATACGCGAGCAGACGGTGTCCAGGTACGCCGGATTGCTGCCCGGTTGCCCGTTCTCATCCGGGAAGCCATAGCAGTCCGGCGCGCTGTGCGTGTGGGTCGCCCCGATCAGGATGTTCTGCGGCGGCACGCCGCGGACGGCCGCACGGACCCTGTTTCCCAGCGCGGCCGGGAAACCCAGGAAGTCGGCGCTGACGATGGCCACGCGGACACCATCCTGCTCGATCACCAGCGCCCGCACGGTCAGCTCGCCCTCCTGGCGCGTCGCCGGATCGGACGGCCCGACCCCGCCGCTGACCGGCAGCAACGGGTCCGGCGTTACGATCCGCACCGCGATCCCCGCGCGCAACGCGCCGAGGCAGTCAGATGCCGAGAGAACCAGAAAAACCAGTACTATCGAAGCTCTTCGTTCCATGCCTCGCATGAGATACCTCAGCCCGTTCGAACGCTGGCCCGGACCGTGGATCGGAAAGCGGACATTCTACCGCTCGGCCGGCTCTTTCGCCCCGCCCAGTTTCCAGAGCCGCCGAACACGGGAGCAGGCCAGATTGCGCAGGATCAGACGACAGCGCCCCTTGTGGTGCAGCCGAGACGGCCGCACCACAAACGGTTGGCCCGGCCGCCCGCCTGGAGGGTCTCAAACCCCCGCCCTCCGGCATGTTGTCGGTGCCCGTGCTTTTCCGGCGGCGGGGGGCCATAATAGGGGGGTCGAGTGTCCTCACGCCCGCCGGGGGCCGCCATGCAGAACTCACTCCTCACCGCACTCGAGCTGACCAAGCGGCAGGTGAAGCTGGTCTCCATTGCCTCCGTCGCGGCCGCATGGTCGGCCGTCACGATCCTTCTGCTGCTGGCGTTCGTGGTGTGGGATCACTGGCGCACCGGCGGTGTGCCGGGATGGGCGGCCACGACGCTGCGCATGATTTACCTGGTCGGGACGGCCGCCTGGCTGACCGCTGCGGTCGTGCTCCCGCTCGTCCGCCACATCAGCGACATATACGCCGCGCGGCTCATCGAACGCGGCCATCCCGAATTCGGCAACGTGCTGGTCGGAGCCGTTCAGCTCGCCCGACGCGAGGAGCTGCCGGGCTCGGTTCGCGTGGCCATCGTCGAGCAGGCCTCGCGCGAGGTGGGGCATACCGATGTCCGCCGGAGCGTGCCGCGCGGAGCCCTGCGCGTCTGGGCGATGCTGCTGCTGGCCGCGAGCGTCTCGTTTGTCGGCTACAGCGTCGTCGCCCCCAAGTCGATCGTGGTCAGCCTCCGCCGCGCGCTGGGTGCCCGGCTGGCCGCCCCCACGCGGACCACGCTCCGCAGCGTCGAGCCGGCGGATGGGCTGCGCGTGCTCCGCGGGCAGGACGTGCTGTTCCGCGTGAACCTGGGCGGGCGCGACCCCGGCGAGGTGGTCGTCCGGTTCAGCACGGATGGCGGCCAGACCTGGCCGATCGGACAGCAGATGCGGCTGATGCCGGCCGGGCGAGACGGTGCCTGGCGGGGGACCCGGGTCGGCGCGGACGTGCAGGTCTCGATGCTCTGGCAGGTGGTGGCCGGCGACGGGCAGTCGGATCCGCGCCGGCTCGTGGTCGTGCCCGAACCTGCCATCGTCGACATGCAGATCCGCTACGAGTATCCGCGGTACACCGGCCTGCCGCCGGCCACGCAGCCGGGCGGCGACATCGACGCCCTCGTCGGCACGCGGGCTACCCTGCAGGCCCGGACCAACGTGCCGGTGCTGCAGCCCGTGCTCATCGTGGGCGAGGGCGACCGCGAGCAGCGCCGCGTCCCCTCGCAGTCGGCCGCGGCCCGGCCCCGCCACTCCATCTCAACGGAGATCCTCGTCGTCGAGGACGACACCTATCAGCTTTCCTTCCGCGACGAGGACGGGCACACCAACGTTCCCATCCGCCACCGGATCCAGGCCCGCCTCGATCAGCTTCCGATGGTGGACTGGCAGGACGAATCTCCGCAGATCGAAGTCCCCGCGTCCGATCTGATCCCGCTGCAGGCCCGCGCCCAGGACGACTTCGGCCTGACCCGCGCCGTGCTCGGCTGGCGAAAGACGAGCGACCGTGTCACGCGGGAGATGCCGTTGACGTTGCGGGGTGGAGCCGCTGGTCAGTTTGCCCTGAGCAAGGCGGTGACCTCGGACGAGCTGGGTCTGGCGGCGGGGGAGTCGGCCGATCTGTGGGTCACGGTGTGGGACAACCGCGAGGATCCGCAGGGCCGGCCGGCGTACCAGCGCGCGGATTCCGCGATACGTCATCTGGTGATCCAGCGTCCGCCGACGACGGCGCCGACCCTGGCCGAGCGGCCGCGGCCCGCACGCCGGGTCAGCGAGAGCCGGCCGGCCAAGGAGGCGATGGCGAACCGCGAGGGGGATGAGCCGGATCAGCTCGCCAGCGCCCGGCCGCCGCGATCCGAACGCACGCTTCAGGAACTCGTCAATGAGCACGAGAAGGAACTCGCGCTGATCGAGAGCAAGCTCGCCCGGGAGATGCAGAGCGAGCCGGGCGGCCGATACCAGTCAACCCTGCCGGAGTTGGCTAGGACCCGGGCTTCCGAAAGGGGAAAAGCGGATCGGACCGCCAGCGAACGCGGGGCAGAGAACAAATCATCCACGCCGGGAGAAGGCCAGGCATCGTCGGCGTCCGGTCCACGGACTGGCCCGCCGGGCGAAGCCTCGCAGGGCAGCGCCGCGCAACCCGACGATTCGCCCGCGCCCGCCGCGACCGGCGCAGCGACCGGGGGTCGGCAGCGCGGAGAGATGGCGAAACGCTCCGATGATCAGAACACCACTGACTCGGATCCCGGCCCACCCGATGGGATGCAAAGGGAAGATTCGACACAATCCGGCACCAGGGGCACCGCTTCCGGACAGGGGGAGTCCGAAGAGGGCGAGAAGGGAGACACAGCGGAATCATCGACCGCTGAGGGCACCGGCGGCGCCAACAGTGCAGGAAAGGAGGAGGCGGCGGCATCAACTGGTAGTAAGGCCCACGGTGGCCCGCGGGGGAGTGAGCAGGGTGGGGACAAGGGGCAGCGAGCGGAGTCCTCCACTGATTCAGATGCCGGCGAGTCGGAGACTGACGCTCAAAGCGGAGCGAAAGGGGAATCGGCGGCCGCAAGCGGTAGTAAGGCCCACGGTGGCCCGCAGGGTGGTGAACGAGGGGGGAAAAAGGGTCAAATTGGGGAATCTTCCGCCGTTCAGGATGCCGAGGGCACTCAGAGCGCCTCCACTGAGAGCCAGGAAGGCGCACCAGGCCACGATAGTCAGTCCGTATCGCTGACCGATCCGCAGCAGGCGTCGCGGTCCGACTCCGGGAGCTCACAGGCCCGGTCGGCGGACACGACTCAAACCGGAGGCTCGAAGACCGCGTCGGCGAGCACGCAGAACCGCTCGAATCCGTCGTCCCCTTCCACATCCTCTGACGCAACAGGAGCGGATGCTTCACCGACGGGCAAGCCGGAATCCAGCCAGTCCGAATCGAACCCGTCGCCCCGCCCCGGTACCGCCCCGGCACAGGACCAGACGCCCGGCGCCGCCCCGACGACCGGCCGTCCAGAGGGGACCGGTTCGACCGCGTCCTCTGAGCGGGAAGGGGCTGAGACGGAAAGTGATGACGGTCCGGAATCTGAGCAAACCGGCGAGGCTGCTTCATCCCGGACGCGCCAGAACACTGGCTCAACCGGGCGAAGCTCGCAACGCACTGCTCCGTCATCGTCTGATGCTCCTCCCGATGATCCCTCTGAGCAGAGATCACTGAGTTCCGACTCGGAGGAAAACGACCGCAATGATCGGGCGGAAGAGGAGATGGGCGAAGGCGATCAAGATTCAGCGCGGGGCGATCGCGAAGCCTCATCCGAGGGCTCGGAGAGTGGCGCCCGGCCAGGACAGGATTCCGATTCATCGGGACAAGGCAGCCGGTTGGCCGGAGAGGACAGAGAATCGTCTGGAAAGAACACGGAGTCGGGTGGGAAACGCGGTGACTCAGAGGAACAGAGCGGGCAGTCGGCAGAGAAGGGCGAGACCTCGTCCGGGCAGGGTACGACCCCGGACAAGTCGAGTGGCCAGGGCACCGCAGCGTCGCCGTCAGAGGGCGGTCCATCGGAAAAAGCTCAGCCTGGGTCGCCCAGGTCACCGGCAGGTCAAGAGACTCAGGGCAGCAGCACCGGCGACGCGACGGGGGACGGCTCTGATGCGGCATTCGGTGAATCCGCAGGGACGGCTGGTTCGCCCAGGGCCTCTGCCCAAGCTGGAGGTTCGCAGGGCGGGGGGAAACCCTCCCTCGACCAGCTCGGCCAGGTCGGTCCGGGTTCGCCAAGCATGGGCACGGGTGGCCGTGAAGGGGGCGTGAGCACGGCACTTCCTCCCGCAACGTCAGGCCCGGCCCAGGATGTGGCGGCCCCTCCGACGCCAGACGAGTCTCCGTCGCTTCCCAGCACGGGTCGGATCGACCGGCTGGTGGATACGCTTGATCGCGAGCTCCGCTCCGGTACGGTCGACCCCGCCCTCCTGCAGGAGCTGGGTTGGGATCTGCCGCGGGCTCGCCAGTTTGTCGACGCCTACAAACGCGCGCGGCAGGGGGGCCAACGCCAGCGGGACCGGACCGAGTTACCTGTGCAACGACGGAAGACCACACAACCGGGCGGTGACCTGGCCGTCTTGCCGGGGCAGGCCGGGCCGGGTCCCGCCCGGGCCTTCCAGGCGGACGCGCCGTTGAGCCCGGATGAGCTTCGCGGTGTGGCCGACCCTGCCCGGCAGCGGGTGCCTGCCCGCTATCGCCCGCTTTTGGAGGCATATTATCGTTCGATCAGTTCGCAGCCGGCACGATGATCTGCCCGTCCCGATTCGCGCCGTCCCGCCCGCGGGATGGGACAAGATGCGACCCCGCCGCTAGGATAGGGTGCCTTCGGAAGCCGGGGATTCCGGCCGCGCCTGAGCTCTGCATGGACGACCACGTGAACGAACACCTGTTGGGAACAGCCGAGACGGTGATCGAATTCGTCACCGTCGAAGGGGGGCGCTGGTACGTGGCCCACACGCGATCCCGCAACGAGAAGATCCTCGCCCAGGAGCTCGGGCGGATGCAGATCCCGTACTACCTGCCGCTCGCCCAGCGGATCACCCGGAGCCGCGCCACCCGGCGTATCTCGAGGAGCCAGGTGCCCGTCTTCCCGGGCTACCTGTTCTTCAACGGCACCGAAGACCACCGCTACGCCGCCCTCCGCACCAACCGCATCGCCCATGTGCTCGAAGTGTCGGATCAGGCTCAACTTGTGCGCGAGCTGACGAATGTTCGTCTGCTCCTGAGCACCCAGCAGGACTTCTCGGTTGCCCCGCGGCTCAAGGAGGGGGACTGGGGGCGGATCACCTCCGGCCCGCTGGTGGGCCTGGAAGGGGTCATTACCCAGCTCTCGGGACGTTTCCGGCTGACGATGAACGTCACGATTCTGGGGCAAAGCGTGAGCGTCGAAGTGGAACGCGATGCGGTCGAGAAGATCGACCCGCCCTCATTCATCTTCAACGCTCGGGTCGAGCGGCGGGCCTATCGATGATGATCGCCGGGGGATGAACTGACCGCGTGCCCACGCGTACTCACAGCAGCCCTGCCTCGGTGGACAAACACGGGGGGATTTGCGCAAACCCGTACTGTTGCTGGGGTTTAGAACGACCGATATGATGATCGGAACGGTTCGCCGATCCGATAACGGGTATTCGTCAGGGGGCATGATTCGTCCGTATGTCGGTCGAAGGGGACGGAGTCTGTCCGGAGCCCGAATCAACGCCCGATAACCAGGGCGGAACACAGCCCTTCCAGGACGAGAACTGGCCCGGGTGGACCGGGACAGTCGCCGTGAACGCCGGCTGGCCGTGAGGCGCCAAGCCGTCACCGATCCGACCGCTCATTTCTCCGCGGTCTGGCGGTCGTTGGAGCTGTGCTCGAGCTGCCCCGCGAGCGTCAGATGCGTGGCGGAGATGATCACGTAGCGGGGGGCGCGGGTGGGCAGCGTGTCGATCACGAACTGGCGGGCGTCCGTGCGGAAGGCCGCGGTTTCGAGCATTCGGCCGGTCTCGTTCAGCCCCATCCAGATCGTTCGGGAGCTATCGGGCCGGAACTCGACGACCGCCGCATCGGGCGAATCGATCGCCATCGTGAAGTGGGACGCAAGCTGCGGATAGTCGGGCGTCGGCCGGTGGGCCACGAGCAGACTGCTGAATCGAGACGGGCTTCCCGGAACGAGCGCCTTGGCCGGCTGCTTCCACCAGACTCGCCGCGTGAAGTTGTTCTGCAGCGTCTGGGGGACGATCGCCCGTGTGTCATCGTGGGTGACATCATCGATCTGGAGACTCGCCTGCGGATGAGGCAGGAACGTCACGAGCAGATCGCGTCCGAGATTCGACCACTGCATGAGGTACTTCAGGTCCCAGATGTAAGCGAGCGGGATGGTGGGCAGACACATGTCGACCCAGTTGGCCCCCTGTTGAGAGTAGATGCTGACCGTCTGCCAGGCGGGGCCGATGGCGGCGGTGAACTCCTGCGTGACGTTGAGCGTATCCTGCACCCAGATGACGGGCGTGTCCTTGAGGAACAGGATTCTGCGGTCGAGGCTCGCGGGCTCGCCCATGTATCCGTCGATGTGGACGTCCGCGTAGGCGGCCAGGGCATGATCGGCCAGACTGGCCGTGGTGCGCATGGCGGCGAGGCTCGGGCCGTTGTAGACAGGCGTTCCGCCGCGGTCGATCTGCAGGCAGTTGTGGAAGCGATGGCTCTTGACCAGATAGGGGGTGTCTGCCAGCAGGACACTCCCGTCGGCAGTCACGCAGTTGAAGCTGCCGGTGTCCCCGTGGCCGTGGCCCATCTGCGGCGCCAATTCGACCATGGCATAGGTGCTGTCGACGTTCCAGCCATTGCGCAGGATGAGCTTGTCGGGGATATCCTGATCGAGCAGTTTTCCGTAGTAGTTTTCCGACGTCCGCTCCGCCGGGGTGAGCCAGCGCATGGCCTTGCGCGTGGTGATTTGAGACGGGATCTGCGGCTTCAGGGCGGCGATGGAGTCGTCAGCGGCCAGGCGGGCATCCATCAGGAAATCCATGGTCCAGATGGTGATGTTGCCCCACTGCTGCATCTCCCGTTCACGGGCGAGGGTCCACTCGAACATCCGGTGGGCGGCCCAGCGGAAGCGTCCATCGCGGTAGGCGGTCGCCCACTTCTCGAAGATGGCGATCCACGTGCCAGGATCCTCGTTGAGCCCCACGCAGTCGCCGTAGCCAGGGATGAAACCGAGCGGCGTGGCCTGCGAGAGGTACCGTTCGGCGACCTTTCTGAACTGCGGGTCCTGGTAGAGGGCCTGCTGCCCGGAGACCTCGAGCCAGACCTGCACATAGTGCCAGAATGCGGCGTTGTAGTGCGTTGAATTCTCATCGGTGTCGCGGTACAGCCACCAGTCGTTCCAGACCTGCTGGACGTAGGCGTTGCGCTGCTCGCTGCCGGGTGCGTTGGGGAACAGGGTGGCGATGATCTTGCGTCCCAGTGCCGTGCCCATGCTGCGGTTCATGGCCCCGTATTCGGGGGGCTGCTTGAGTTTGGATTCGAGCAGGAGCAGATAATCCTGGACGAAGTTGCGCTCCTCGGCGGTGAGGGCGTCGAAGACCCAGAAACAGGCCTGCCCGGCCGTGGAGATCGTGTTCCAGTCGGCGCCGTCGCGGCCGGGACCCTCCGAATGGTAGCGATAGCTTCCGTGAAGGAACTCGAGCGTGCGGCCCACGTAGCCGGGCTGGCGGGTGAGGCGGTAAAAGAACGCCTCCCGCCGGGCGTAGTCCTCCTGGTGAGCGGCATCCGGCTTACCCATGACTTTCAGGGCATACTCGCTCTGGTTGGAGTACCAGCGCTGGATGTATTGCATGTAATCGTTGCGGGTGATGGTCCTGGGAGCCGGCGCCTCCTGGATACTGCTGAACCGCTCCTCGGTGACCGCGGGAACCGTACTCTGATAAGCAACCGCTTCCCTGGGGACGCTGATCATCACGGTGGCGGTCGGCCCCGTGACCTGGCTGTCGCTGACGGCGAACCGGAAACTGTCGGCGCCGACGAATCCGCTGGTGGGGATGTAGGTCACGATGTTACCGCCCGCGGCGATCGGATAAGGCAGGTCGGATTCGAGGATCGTCCGCTCGGCCGCCGGATCCACCAGAGATCCGCTGGTGGGCAGCTTTTTGACCTGATAAGTGAGCGGATCCTGGTCTTCGTCGGTGGCGGTGAGTTGGATCATGGAGGCGGCCGTCGAGGCGACCACCCGCATGGGCATGGCGATGGGGATGCTGTTGGTGTCGCCGACCGCTACCGCCGTGTAGGCACAGACGGGAATCGAGCCGGCGATGGGGGCAAGGCACGCCGAGACCAGGTAGCTGCCCGGACTGGAGAACAGGTGATTCACACTGGCACCTTCGGCCGTTGTGCCGTCGCCGAAATCCCACGCAAACGGCTGAGGATCCGTGAAAGCCAGTGTAGTCGCGGAGAACGCAACGTTCAACGGGACGGAACCTCGCGGAGGCACAGCGGTCAGCGTGATGTCGGCCTCCGAGAAGGGGGCGGCCACGACGATCACGTTCGTGGTGTCGGTGGCGCTGCCGGCGCCGTCGCTGACGGTGAGCGAGAACGTGAGCGTGGTGTCCGCCGTGACATGCGGCGCGGTGAACACCGGCCTGGCCGCAAACGAGCCGCGCAGAAACACGGACGGGCCGGCGATCTGCTGCCAGTTGGTGGTGATGAAACCGCCATCCGGCGCGGCGCTGCGGCTGCCGTCGAGCCGGACCTCGGCGCCGGGCGCGACGTATTGATCCAGGCCCGCGTCGGCAAAGAGGGGCAGGGCTTCGGCGCCGGCTTCACTGCCGGCCGTACGGCTGATGACCACGTTCACGTCGTCGGTGGCCGATACGTCGCCGCTGGTGAGCGTCAGGGTGAAGGTGAGGGTCGTGCCGTCATCCGCCCGGGGAGCAACGAAACTCGGTCGCAGTCGGAAAGAACCGATGAGCGTCACCTCGGGACCGGCGATCTGTGTCCACTGGCTCTTGGGAGCGGCGCCCGTCTGGTTGTCCACGACGGCGCCGTTGAGGAGCACGGTAGCGCCGGGCTTGACGACCAGGTCGAGACCCGCGTCGGCGATGAGCGGCGCCGTCGGCTGAAAACCGAGAACCTGCTGCTGGCCCACAGTGCCCGTGGTGTCGGGGAGCACCTCGGACGTGCTGGCGCAGGACTGGCCGAGGCAGGCGGCGGACACCATCACCATCGCGCAGGTGCGGGCCAGCGCGCAGCGGCGGTTCCGATAAGCAGCCGACACCCCTGCGCCGTGCGCGGCAGAGGCGTATCGGTCGAGCGCAGGATTGCTGTCGTCCCTTCGGAGCGGCACGCCACGTCTCCTTGTGTGTGCGTCGTCAGCGGAAGCCTTGGAGTGACCTATTCATCCCAGGTTGTCGAGCTTCGCATGCTGCAAACATACGATAAGAAACCGGCGGCGGGCGGGGGGTGGCGCGGCGAGGGCGCTGGCGGCGGACTCGTCAGCGGCAGTGCGGTGGTTATCGGAAACAGCGGGTGGTCGATGGGCGGGCGTCAGGAGTGGGCTCAGGGCACGGCAGGTTCGACGGTTTTGAAGGCAGGGTGAGGTGATCGGCCAGGTGAATCCAGATCCGGAGATGCCCGGCCTGCCCGACTTCGGGCAGGAGGGGACCACCACGGACGGCGCGGCGGCGTCGCTGCCCAGGGCGCCCAGCCGGCGCCGGGCCACGCTGTGGAGTCTGTTTTTCTCGTATGGCTCCATGGTACTGGTCCTGATCCGGAATCTGGCGCTGGTGCCGCTTTATCTGCACTACATCGGGCTGGAGGAGTACGGGGCGTGGCTGGCGACAGGCGGAGTGCTGGGCTATCTCATGATGCTCGACCTGGGTCTCATGGGGGTCATCACCCAGGCGTCCGCCGCGGCATACGGTGCGGGTGATCGATTCGCCCTCGGTCGACTTGTCACAACCGGCGTTGCGCAGTCGCTCCTGCTGGCCTGCTTGGCGGGCGCGATAGCCTCGATCCTCTCGCCGTTTGTGCCCCGCTGGATGGGGTTGACAGACTTGGCCGCACACCGTCTCCAGGTGTGCTTTCTCATTGTCGCTGTCGCCAACGGTGTGAACATCGTAGGCGTGGCAACGGAGGGCATCCTCAAGAGCCTTCAGCGTCCGTTCCTCCCGGGTGTCCTGCATCTCGGATCGGATCTCGTGAACGTGGCGGTGACGGTGATTCTGCTGTTGAAGGGCTGGGGCTTGTACGCGGTAGCCGCCGGGCTGGCCACCCGAAGCGTGGTTGCCGTTTTAGGTGGTCTGGTCGCATTCGTGTGGGTCTGCGTGGGTGAAATGCGCCTTCCTTTATGTTTCAGTTGGCGGGATGCGAGCTCTCTGTGGAATCGTTCTCTTACATTATTCATGACGCGGATTGGCTCCAGCCTCGAGGCGAATTCAGACCCCTTCCTGGTGGGTTTGATCTTGGGGCCCGAAACAGCAGGGATGTTTGCGCTCACCATCAGAGCGCACGATACGGTGCGAATGCTCACTGGTCCGATCAGCACGGCTCTCATGCCCTCGATGGCTCACCTCCACGGCGAGTCGAATCGCGCCCGATTCCGCGACATTGCTGTCCTGGCGATGAAACTTCAATGTGTGGTTGGGGCGGTGGGAATGGCGGCGGTCGTTTTTCTCAACACCGCCTTCGTCCGGTTGTACATGGGCCCTCATGTTTATGCGGGTCATGCGGTTAACATCCTGGCCGCGCTGTGGGGTTTGAACCTGCTCGTTGGGAGCTCTCCGTACAACTCGCTCTTCGCCATGGGGAGCTTTCACGTGTTGCTCGGGGCAAGCTGGCTGGATGCGGCGATCAAAATCCCCATCACCCTTGCTTTTCTCCTGGCCGGCCAGCTCTGGGGTGCGCCGGCCGGTTCGCTGATCGCCAGCCTCGGCGCGAACTGGTTGCTCTTTCGCGCGTTCCGGTCGCAGCTTCAGTTGCCCGCCCTTGAGGCTCGAGCGCTGCTCAGGGACCTGGCGAAGCTCCTGGCGGTGCCTCTGGCCCTGGCGATCTGCCTGAGCCCGGCGACTGGGGTCATCTCGAATTGGTCCGTCTTCATTACCGCATCGCTGGCTTTC
Source organism: uncultured Planctomycetales bacterium (assembly GCA_964591605.1). Classification (GTDB taxonomy): domain Bacteria; phylum Planctomycetota; class Phycisphaerae; order UBA1845; family PWPN01; genus CAYLLT01. The sequence goes on along the minus strand of CAZQEN010000106.1, from coordinate 8,693 downwards.
ACGGGGGTAGCGGTTGTGCTGATCGTTTTAAGCGATCACGAGTTGAAGTCGCTCCTGCGAAAGGGGCTTGTACATGTGCGCTGACTGCCAAGAGGGTTTGTCTGCCGCGCCCCCCTTGCCGCCTGCCTATCGCCTGTCCGTGGCTATTGCCACGTTCGGCAGGGAGCAGTATCTGGTCGACACGATCGAGAGCGTGCTCGAGTACCTTGAAGCCGACATGGAACTGATTGTGATTGACCAGACTGAGGCCCATCTTGAGCCGGTGCAGTCCCGTTTGGATGCGTGGAGCAGGGATGGGCGGATCCGCTATGAACGGATGCGGCCGCCGTCGCTCACCCGTGCCCGGAATGTGGCTCTCCAGATGGCACGTGCGCCGATTGTGCTCTTTCTGGATGACGATGTGATTGTCTGCCCCGGCTTGCTCCGGGGGCATCTGAGTCAATTCGACGATGCGAAGGTTGGAGCGGCGGCGGGGCAGGAGTACCACTACCGACTCTCGTCGGAACGACCGAGCTTTGATGATCGGGCCATTCAATCCCTACCCACATTCCTTCCGCGTTCGCAGGCGGCAGGCCCGGTTGTGAAGTTCGGAGGGGCGAATCACAGCATCCGGCGCGATCTGGCCATCCGGCTTGGCGGCTACGATGAATCATTCGTTGGATCTGCCTTCGGAGAGGACTATGAGATGTCGGCCCGCGTGCGGGCGGCAGGAATGGAAATCCGTTACGATCCACGCCTGGAGGTGATCCATCGACTGGCTCCTGTCGGTGGTTGCCGCACGCCGGGGAACAAGCTGCTGGCGGAATGGTCGAAAACCGCGAGCTACTTTCTGCTGCTCTTCCGATTCGGCTGGCGTCCTCACAGCTTCTGGCAGATCGCGGTCTGGCGAACACTCCGGGCCGGGCCCATGCGTCGAGAAAACCTGGTCAACCCGCTGAGATGGCCAGGCGCCTGGCTTGGCCTGTTAAGAGGATTGATTTACTCCTGGCGACGACGGAACAGAATCACGTCGATCTTCGTGAGCGGTTGCGCCGTGGGGAGCAATGATCACGTTCTCACGCAGGGGACCGACCAGGCCGCTTCGACGGGGGGATCATGACTGACTACACGTCTGAATTCTATCGCAAGCAAGCAGGGGGTTCCCTCCAATCGGCCCGTGCAATCGCGCCGGTTCTGATGGAACTGGTGAAACCACGCTCGGTGGTTGATGTCGGTTGCGGGGTAGGACCCTGGTTGCTCGCGTTCTCGGAATTGGGCATTGAGGACTTCTGGGGCATCGACGGAGACTATGTGGACCGTCAAGCCCTGCTTATACCGCCGGATCGCTTCGCTGCAACGGATCTGAGCCGGCCGTTTACCGCTCCCAGGACTTATGATCTGGCGCTCTCGCTGGAAGTGGCGGAGCATTTGCCGGAAACCTCGGCGGCGGTCTTCGTCGAGTCGCTAACGCGGCTTGCTCCCGCCGTATATTTCTCGGCAGCCATTCCAGGGCAGGGAGGAACGAGCCATCAAAACGAACAATGGCCCGACTACTGGTCTGAGTTATTCGCCCGCCGCGGGTATGCCGCGGCGGACTGTATACGCCGCAGGTTCTGGCACGACCCGGGCGTCGAGTTCTGGTATTCTCAGAACGGAATTCTCTATGTCGACCGCTCCCGAATGAGACCAGGCCAGCTTACCCAGAAAGACATCGATTGGGGCGCTCCGCCGCCGCGACTCGTTCACCCCCAATTGTTCATCATCGTACGGGCAACTGCTGAGCGCCGCCGTCTTTGTCATCTGCCGCGCCGAGCCGCAGGATACGTGAAGCGAAAGCTGGGATTGGTGTCGTGATCCAGAAATCAGCATCAAAGGCATCGGTTTGCTGCACAAGCGAGAAGCCATTTGAGTACCTACGATAGAGATTTCTTCGACCATCAACGAGAAAAGGTGCGCAGGTCGGCCAAGGAGATTGTTCCGTGGATCCTGGAATTGATTCATCCACAATCGGTTGTGGATGTTGGGTGCGGGGTGGGAGGTTGGCTGGCAACGTTCAAATCATTTGGAGTGGACGAGATTATCGGTGTTGACGGTGAGTACGTCGATAGAGATCTGCTGGAAATTCCGGCAGATCGCTTCGTCGCGCACGATCTGTTGCTTCCCTTGGATCTGGCACGAACATTTGACCTCGCAGTATCCCTGGAGGTGGGGGAGCATCTTCAGCCGTCTTCGGCGATGACGTTTGTTGAGTCGCTCACTCGACTGGCGCCTATTGTTTTGTTTTCGGCCGCCATCCCCGGACAAGGAGGGGCGGAACACGTCAATGAGCAGTGGCCGGCATACTGGGCGAAACTATTCAGTGAACGCAGATTTGTCGCAGTCGACTGCCTGCGGAGGAGATTCTGGGACAACGAGAGTGTCTGTTACTGGTACAGGCAGAACATGCTCCTGATGGTGGATATCGCGTTCGCAGATCAGAACGCAGTGCTTAGCCGTCTTGTTGCTGAACATGGCGGGCAGCCACTGGCACTCGTTCATCCCTCCGCGTTTGCGAGGGCAACCGCAACGATCGAGTCGTTGTCGCTTCGTAATCGGATTCGTTCGCTGCCGCGACGCTTGAGGCAGCGCTTTATCGGGCGGAGTTGACGTTCGGTTGCCAAAAAACAAGTGAAGAGGGCCCTGGCGTCGGGATCACCTGCTGGGGAAAGGGATGAAACTAGATTCAGATATAAGAGAAGTGTCGGCAAGACCGTTGGTATCTCTGTTGATTCCCTGTTGGGGATGCAAAGCGTACATAGCCGAAACCATTCGAAGTGCACTTGCCCAGACCTATACGCCGCTGGAGATCCTGGTTGTTGAAGACCGTGGCGATGACGGCACATACGAGGAGGCGCTCAAGTTCAGCGACCCGCGCCTGCGGGTGATTCGCAATGAACGGAATTTCGGCCAGTACGGGAACAAGAATGAAGCCCTCCGGCAGGCCAAAGGCGCATTGATCAAGTACCTCGATGGCGATGATCTCCTGGAGCCGGACTGTGTCTGTACGCTGGTTGACGC
>CAZQEN010000106.1:0-5647 GCA_964591605.1 uncultured Planctomycetales bacterium | reverse complement strand
CGCATGGAAGGAGGGCGGTTCGGGCGTGGGCGTGGTGTTCGGACAGTTCACCATTATTGACGATGCGGGTGGATTCATCGCCCGACCTTCTGCGTTTGGAATCACCGGCCGTGTTAGTGGGTGCGAGGTTCTGCTGGAGGTGCTGCGGCAAGCTCTTCCGTGCAGTCGCTTTGGAAACGTGACGCCGCATCTCTTCGAACGCGCGGCTCTGGAGGCGATCGGCGGCTTTCCAAGCCACAACGAAAACCCGGGGGATAACGAAACGTTCATGAAGCTTTGTGCCACGACGGATGTGGTGTTTGTCGAGAAGCCGGTGGCCAGGTATCGGGCGCGTTCCGGTTCTATGTCCAGTATTCGGACGGGACTTCGCGACGTGATCGACGGCATGAGGATGGTTGATCGTCTCACGGAGTTCTTTCGGAGTCAGCGGGGACTTCCCAATTACATCGTCGATTCGGAGTTTACCCGCGCCTGGAAGGTGTGGGCCAGTGCTCACCTCATCTTCGCGAGTTATCAGCTCAGGCGTCGGGGGCAGCCAAACGAATACGACAGAATCAAACAAAGCTTCGCTGAACATGGCCTTTCCACTGAGTTTCGACTGCTCTTGCGACGGCGTTGGCCGCAGTTTTTCTTGCGTGCCCTCCGAACGAAGCTGCGGCGCAGGCTGAGATTGCCACAGGATCCTCCTCTGTTCAATCGGCGTTTCCGAAAACAAGTGGCCGCGAACCGGCAGAGTCAATGCCTGGAGATCGCAGCGGCACGCACGGTGTGAATTTGTTTTGCCCAGCCGTCCAGCCCTTACCACTGAGTCGCGACTCATGCCAAACGATTACCGTGATCGAGTCTACGAGAAGTACGCCAGCCAGTTCAAAGACGAATCGACGCAGTTTGACGCGACGGCGGCGGACCGCTGGGCGCGCCCGTACGCGTCGTACCTGTCTGACTGGCTGCCGCAGGAGAAGTCGGCCGCCATCCTCGACCTGGGGTGCGGCAACGGCCGGCTTCTGCATTTCTTCCGGCGACAGAGGTACACGCGCCTCAGCGGCGTGGACATCAGTGCGGAGCAGGTTGCGCTGGCCCGGCAGGTGACGTCCGACATCGAGCAGGGGGATGTGCTGAGCTTCCTGGAGTCGCACCCCGGCCAGTATGACCTGATCACCGCGCTGGATCTGATCGAGCACCTCGACAAAGACGAATCGCTGCGGTTTCTCGACGGGTGTTTTCAGGCGCTGCGGCCGGGAGGACGCCTGATCCTGCAGACCCCCAACGGCGACAGCCCCTTCGTGAACACGATCCGATACGGCGACTTCACGCACGAGCAGTGCTTCACGCCGGACATCCTGCGGAAACTCATGGGCCTGTGCGGCTTCACCGGATTTGACGCCCGGGAACAGCCGCCTGTCCCTTACGGGGCCAAGTCGGCCCTCCGCTCGCTGCTCTGGAAGCTGATCCGCGCGAAGCTCATCTTCCTGAACCTGGTGGAGACCGGCTCACCGGGGAGCGGTGTCTGGACGCGCGTGTTCCTGGCGAGTGCGGTGCGTCCGTGAAGACGGGCAGCTTGCGAATCCTGTACGTGGGCCTGCTCCGGAGCGGCAGCACCGCGCTCCAGCGACTGGAAGCGATTCGGAGCCTCGACACGCAGATCGAGGCGTTCGATACGACGCCCTGGATGGGGTACGGCAGCCGGATCGAGCGATCGCTCGCCCACCGGCTGGGCTGGGGTCGCGGTTTTCTGAAGCTGAATGCGAAGCTTCTGAATTTCGCCCGCGACAAGAGCATCGATTGGGTCTGGATCGACAAGGGCGTGTGGATCACCCCGCGAACGCTGCGGGGCCTGCGCGAGCGGACGGGGGCGCTGCTGGTGCATTACACGCCGGACCCGGCCATTCTCTTCCACAAAACGCGGCATTTCATGCGTTCGATCCCGGTTTATGATGTGCTCATCACGTCGAAGCGGTTCGAGCTGGAGGCGTATCATCGACACGGCGCCCGGAAAGTCCTCCTGCTGCCGCAGGGTTTCGACCGGGATCTCTTCCGCCCGTACGAGGTGACGCGGCAAGAGCGAGAAGCGTACGAGTCCGACGTCTGCTTCATCGGGCATTTCGAGGATCACTACTGCGCCTGCGCTCAAGCCGCCTCCGAGGTGACCGACCGACTCGCGGTGTGGGGCCCATGGCAGGCTCATGCCCGCCGGCAGCCGTGGCTGCAGCGCTCGCTCCGCGGAGACGGGATCTGGCATGAGGCGTACGCCAAAGCGCTGTGCTGTGCGAAGATCGGCCTGGGGTTGCTGTCAAAGTTTATTCCGGAGACTTCGACGACCCGCACCTTCGAGATTCCGGCGTGCGGCACGTTCATGTTGGCCGAGCGAACCGATGAACACCTGGAGTACTTCGATGAGGGCGTCGAAGCCGAGTTTTTTGAGAGCAGGGATGAGCTTCGTGAGAAGGCGAGGTTCTACCTGAAAAACGACAGGCTTCGCGGGCAGATCGCCGCCCGCGGACGGGAGCGGTGCCTGCGCAGCGGGTACACTTATCATGATCGTATGCGACAGTCTCTGAGCCTGATTGAGGCGCAATGCGAATCCAGGGGGAGTCGAGCCCATGACTGATCAGCCTGGCTATGGCCACTTCAATGATGCGGAGGCTTACGACGCGGCGCTGGCCCCCGTCGCGGCGACCCGCGCCCAGTATCGATGGCTGTCCTGGCCGATCATCATCCTGGGGATGGTGATCCCGTTCGCCATCTTCCTGAGGGTCGAGCGCCAGTTCCTGGCCGGCTCGTTGCTGGCCTACGTCAATTGCGTCATCATCGTGTGGACGATCCTTCACGTCATTCGGACGAATCCGTTACTGGGGATCCTCCCCGCCACGGCTTTCCCTTTCCTGCTGATGGCCTGGCCGGCCAGTTCGCTGTACTACGCGATCAGCGGGACGGTCGGATATTACACCACGCTCCAGTCCATGTTCGCGCAACTGGACGGGATGGTCCGGGTGCAGCTCGCGGTTCTGCTGTTTCTGATGACCTATATCCCGGTGCTGCTGCTGTTCCACCGCCGCCAGGGACATGAGCCGGGTCCTCCGCTCCAGGTGGCCGGACGCCTGACGGTGTTTCTGACCGTCTTATGCATGGCGATCGTGGCTTTGTACGATCTGCAGCGGGTGATGGGTGAGAATGTGGCCCGCACCGCGATCGTCTGGTGGACGTGGGGGCTGTTCAACTACCTCGTCGGACTTTTTCTCATCGTGGGAGCTCTCAGCCCATACGCAAGCAGGACGCTGAAAATCATACTGTTCTTCTTCTTCGGCGTTCACCTGTTTGTCTTCGCGGTGGGTAACGCCCGGCTTCCCGGCCTGATGCCCGTTCTGTTCTACTTCGCGGGCTACCTGTTGCTGAGCCATACGACGCAGAAGCGCAAGATCCTCGCGTGCGTGCTGCTGCTGACGGCGCTTCCGCTCTACGTGCTGATCGGGAACACAACGCGGGCGGTCCTGGGGTCGGCGGGCTTCAAGGACTTCACCTACCGCATGGAGGTGCTCTTCCGCGGGGCCGGACATCTGGCCGAGGGACGGCGGGGCTCTTTTCGGGCGACCATGGACCGGTTGTTCATGACCGGCGGGCACAACATTATTGTCCGGACGCCCGAGCAGGTGCCCTATTATCCGTTCGAACCGGGCGAGTACGCGATTGAGATGGCGCAGTCGTTGATCCCGGGGATCCTGCACTTCGAGCCCAGGTACCGGACGAACTGGCACCTGCGGCGGTACGGCTTCAACATCGGTCCGACCTCCGTCGAGATTTCGCTACTCGGACACTTCTGGATGCTGGGAGGCTGGCTGGCGGTGTTGCTGGGAGGCGTCGCGACGGGCCTGGTTCATGGGGGCGCCCTGCTGCTGGTGCGGAGGGCGGCGGCCGTATCGTGGACGAAGGGTGGCATATACTCGGCGGCGATCGCGATCGCCATGTTCGACACGTTTGGAAACGACTTCCTGGGCCTGTTCCGTTCGCTGATCTGGCACGCGATGATGGGTTTCTGCGTCTATGTGGTCGTCCGCGTGCTGCTGCCGTTGGTGGACGAGCCCCCTTCAGATGAGGGATACCTGGGGGATTCCGCCCTGAGCTACGGGTATGCCCCGTCCTATCGATGAACTACCTCTCCGCGGTCGATGACTGGTTTCTGGACTTCCCGGGGGGCATGGGCCGGGTGGCGCGGGATGTGGCCCTGCTCATGCGCGGGCGGGGGCATCGGGTGGCGCTGCTGTGTGCCAAGCCGCAGGCCAGAGCTGAGTTGCCGGCCAGCGAATCGGTCGACGGCCTTCGGATCGTGCGATATGACCGCCCGGTCCTTCCCGGGTGGGATCCGCGGCGGCCGCGCCGGCTGATCGCGGCGGCAGCGCAGGCGGCGCGGGAACACCTGGGCGGCGAAAGATGGGACATCGTTCACATGCACTCGCCCTTCACCGGCACCGGCGCCGCGGACGTGCTCGCCCCGGGACCCCGGCTGGTCTACACCATGCATTCGCCGATGGTCCTGGAGCAGGAGATCAACTGGAGCGGCCAGGGATGGCGGGGACGGCTGAAACTCGCCCTGGGACGGGGCGTGCTTCGTCGCATCGAGGGTGACCTGCTCCGCCGGTGTGATGCGATCCAGACGCTTTCGCAATACACGCGCGATCAGATCGAGCGTTTTCACGGACTCGGTTCCCGCGTTTCGGTGATTCCTCACTGGCCCTCTCCGCTGGGCAAGCGGGATCATACCCGGGCCGAGGCTCGACAACGGCTGGGCTGGCCGCCGGACGAGCCAATCCTGTTCACCATCCGGCGCCACGGCGCGCGGTATGGCCTGGACATCGCCATCCGGGCCGTCGGTCCGCTGGCCGCCGAGGGCAGATGCCGTTTTGTCGTGGGCGGGGACGGCCCGATGCGCCCGGCGCTCCAGCAACTGGCGGCCGAGCTCAAGGCGGGCGAACGGATCGTGTTTCCGGGGCGGCTTTCCGACGACGATCTTCGACTTGCTTACCAGGCGGCCGATCTGTTCATCCTCCCCACGCTCGCGCTCGAGTGCTTTGGCCTGATCACCATCGAGGCGTTTTCCTACGGATGCCCCGTCCTCAGCACCGACGTGGGGGCCATTCCCGAGACGATGCGGCCCATCCTCCCGGATTTCATCGTGGCGGCGGGAGACGTGGCGGCACTCCGGGACAAGGTGGAACGGTTCCTCAGCAGCACTCTGCGCGCGCCGTCGCCGGATGAGCTGGTTCGGTACGCACAGGAGAATTACGGGCAGGAGAAGCTCGTGCCGCGGATCGCCGCGCTCCTCGAATCCAGCGCGGCCCGCCCGAACTGAAGGTACGTTGCCCGCATGTGCGGCATTGCCGGCCTGATTGCCCAGGATCGCGAGTTGACCCTCGCCGCTCTCCGGGCGATGGTGCGCGCCCAGACCCATCGCGGGCCGGACGACTCGGGGGAGGTGGTGGCTGCGCTGGGAGACCGGGTGCTTGGCCTTGGCCACCGCCGGCTGTCGATCCTGGATCTGTCGCCGGCGGGGCACCAGCCGATGGTGCATCCCGAGACCGGCGATCAGATCGTCTTCAACGGCGAGATCTACAACTTCCAGTCGCTTCGTGAGGAGCTCGAGTCGGCCGGCGCG
>CAZQEN010000105.1:0-20805 GCA_964591605.1 uncultured Planctomycetales bacterium | reverse complement strand
TGAGAAAGTGAGAACGTGTGAAAGGGAGAGGGGGTGAAAGGGGGAAATGGAGAAGGCGAGACGGCGGGATTGGGGGAGTTGAGACAAGATGACGGTAAGCAGATGGGAACGACACCCGGGAGGGTGCGCGGGAGAATGGCTTCGGTTGGCGCTGGGGTGGTTTCATGGGTGTGAGCCGTTCTCCGGTCAGTGATCGGGTATTCGTTCTTCCGGGTCAGAACACGGCGGGTGCTCCGGAGGTGGAGGCCGGGATTGGCCCGGGGGTAGCGATAGCGATAGGTGGTGCGCGAGGGGACGCACCTGGTACATCCGGCAGGGATTACCGAAGTCCTCCGCACGGGCTTTCGATGGGCGTGTTCGCTCCCTTCCGGTCGCGGTTCTGTCGAAGCGCTGCGGGCGGGGTCTGGATGGGGCTAAGGGCTCGCGTTGGCTGGGGATTTCCAGGTACCGGGATTCGGTGTGGACGGGTTGGGGGCTTCGGGAGAGGCTTTCAGCGTGGTGTTTTGTCGGGGGGTGAAGTAAAGTAAGTGTTTACTGGAATTTTTGTTGACATGCCGACGCAAAGGTGGTAAACAGGACGCATACACGGTAAGGAGGCTGAAACGGGCTTACGTCCGTTGGAAAGGCAATCCTCTCACCTCAGGGGCGCAGGCCCCCGTTGCTTTTCCGCCCAGTCTCCGGCTCGTGGTGCAGTATCAGTTCCGATGTCGTGCTGCTGTGTGTCCGTTACCTGCACTAGGAGGGAAAACGCGTGTTCAGACTTCCCAATTTACGCAGTCTCAAGGTCTCCCTGGCGTCGATGGCGGTGGTTGCTCTGGCGGCGGGCTGGCCGAGCCCGGCCAGGGCCGCGTTCAACATTCAAAACGGCACGATGGATGGTGCGCCACTGCCCGATGACGGGTACGACGTAGCGCCCGGCTGGACGTCGTACCGGGATGCGACGACCCGGGTTGTGAGCTGGAACAAGGAATTGACCACGGTTCACGGCCCGCTGTATTCGCAGAAGATCACGTATACCAACGCGGGGGCCGGCTCGTTTGCCGGCATCCGGCAGACGATCGATGCACAGCCGGGCGATGCGATCACGTTCGAGGCGTGGGCCTGGCCGACCACGGCGGCCACGAGTTCGCGGACATCGATTCGCGCCGCGTGGGACGGGTCGACCTCGCGTCCGGCGACGTGGCTTCAGGGGCACACGACGCGCACGGGCTGGAACAAGCTCTCGGGGGCCGGGAATGCGACGGGGACGTCGGTCACGTTCTTCATGGAGAGCGAGCGCACGGCCGGCAGCATCAGCCTGACGTCGTACTTCGATGATGCGGTTTCGTTCCATGCTTTCGTGCCGCCGGCGCCCTCGCTGTTTGCCCCGACGGCCAACTCGCTGGGCCTGGACGTGGATCCGGGGTTGAACTCGGGGAACGGGCTTGCCGAATTCGCGATCACCATTGGTGGAGGGGCTTTCACGCTGGGCACGAACTGGATTCAGCCGGATGGCAGCGTCGGCGGAGCGGCCGCGTGGCAGACGGACGCGACGTGGGGCTCCAGCACGGTCACCGGGCTCGATCCGTTGACGCCCTATACCCTCCAGGTGATGGCGCGCTACAGCGGGGGAACGTCTGCGAACGGCACGGACCTGACTCTGCCGACCGCCTTGGGCGAGGGAGCGACGCTGACGACGATTCCCGAGCCGGCGGCGATGCTCCTGCTGGCGCTGGCCAGCCCGATCATGCTGCGTCGACATCGGCGGCGATGATCCGGGGGCGTCGAAAACTCACGAGTTGACGCGTCAACGGGCTCCGGCCTTCTAAGGTCGGGGCCCGGTTTCGTGGGGTCCCTCATCGGTCTTGCCGCTGGCCTCGACCAGCGTGGCCACAAAGTCAGGCGCGGGGCGCCCGCCCAGGCGCCGGCACGTCCGCACGTCAGCCCAGGCCTTGTCGTATTCCCTGAGCATGAACCAGGCGATCGCCCGGTTGTTGTACATCTTCGCGTCGTCAGCGAGCAGGGCAATCGCCCGGTCATAGCTGCCGACCGCGCGGGCGTAATCATGGTGGCCGAAGAAGGCGTTGCCGAGATTGCTGTAGGCTTCCGCGTAGTCTGGTTTCAACTCGATGGCCCGCGTGTAATCTTCGATGGCCGCGGGGTAGTCGCCCCGGTCGTAGTGACACAGGCCCCGGTGGTGGTAGAGCAGCGGCGAATCACCCGATACGGCGAGCATGTAGGCGCAGTAGCCTTCGGTCGTCTGCCAGTGACCCAGCAAGCGGCGCGTCGCACTGCCCAGCGTGACGGCGACGAGCAGGACGATGACGGCGGACGAGATCTGCCGGAGGCCCAGTCGCTGGCCGGGCCGGGCGGCCGCCGCATGCCCGAGCAGCCAGGCGAGCATGAGCAGCAGGCCCAGCATCGGCAGATAGGCGTACTTGTCCCAGGCGGCCGAAGGGCTGTAGCTCTTGTTCAGGAACGTGGGGGCGAGGAGAACGAGGAAGCAGAGCCATCCCGTCAGCAACGCCCGGGTCCACCGCAGGGAGATCAGCGCCAGGACCAGAATCGCCGCGCTCAAGAGGACCGAGAGGAGCAAGAGAGGATTGGCGAGGCTGATCGGTTCTGGAAAGGGGTAGAACGAGGCAAGCCTGACCGGCCAGAACAGGTGAAACGGGTAGAGGACGAGATCATGGCAGATCAGGAGCAGCGTCTGGTCCGCGCCCAGCTCGCGGAACGCCGACAGCTCGAGGTGGCGCTGCGAAACCACGGTGATGACGGTAGAGAGGGCCGCCATCAGAAAGAAAGGCACCTTTTCGAGGAGGCTCCACCGGCTCAGCCGCCCGAGCGGCCAGATGTCCAGCAATACGAGCACCAGCGGTAAGGCGGTCACCGTCGGCTTGGCGAGCAGGGCGAGCACCAGGAGCCCGAGCGATAAGAGATACCGCAGCGGGCCGGGGCGACGTGCGTAACGGACATAGGATATCAGGCACAACAGGGCGAAGAAGGCGGCCAGGACCGTTTTCCGCTCGCCGACCCAGGCGACCGGCTCGACGGTCATCGGGTGCATGCCGAAGAGGAGCCCGCCGGCCGCCGCGACCCACGGCTGGCCGAACAGCAGGTACAACAGCACGACGATGAACACGGCGTTGGCGGCGTGCAGGATCAGGCTCGTTCGATGAAACGGGCGGAGGTTGTCGGGGCGTCCGCCCATGGCGTAGTCGAGCATGAGCGAGATCATCGGGAGCGGCTGGTAGTAGCCCTGCACGGTTGAAGGCCGCCGCACCTCTCGAAGGAACTGTCCGGCGGAGTCCCAGCCCGGATTCTGCACCAGGGGATTCTGCGTGACGTATTCACCATCATCGAAGAGGATCGTCTGTGCGGAGAGGACCGGCCCATGGGCCGCCAGCGTGGCGGCGGCAACGATCAGGCAGAGCACGCCCGTGATGAACAGAGAGGAGGCCCCCCCGCCGGGATGACCTGGTGTGCCCTGGGGCAGAGGCGACGAACGCGGCGGCGTGCTGATTGTTTTCATGGCGGGGTTCCTTTTCCTGGATGTTCGTCTTGTGTGCTGGTCCCGGGCGGTTCCTGCGGCCGGCTGGCGACCTCGGCGAGCTTCTGCATCAGTTCCGCGCTCGCGCGTCCGCCGAGCTGCCGGCAGCGCTCCACGTCTTGCCTTGCCCGGTCATAGGCCTCCATGTCGGCGAAGCAGGCGGCGCGGTTGCAGTACGCGATCGCGAGATCGGGGTCCAGCTCAACGGCTTTCGAGTAATCGGCGATCGCCCGCTCGTGGTCCCTGAGCCTGTAATGTGTATTACCGCGGTTATTGTACGCCATGGGATAGGCCGGTTTCAGCTCAATTGCCCGGGTGTAATCCGCGATGGCTTGAGGGAAGTCACCGGTTTCGTCATGAGCGGTGCCGCGGCTGTAGTAGGCCTCGGCGCTTTGGGGTTTCAGCTCGATGACCTGGTCCAGGTCGCGGATCGCCCGCACGTAATCCCGCTGACGGCCGTAGATGATGGCGCGGTTGTGATAGGCATCGGCGTGTCGGGGGTTGAGCTGGATCGCGCGGGTGAAATCGGCCATCGCGGCCGTGTCCTCGCGCTTTTTGCCGTACACCAGTCCCCGCTTGTACCAGGCTTCCGCATGGCCGGGGTTGAGCTCGATCGCCGTTGAATAATCGCGAATCGCCTGATCGTCGTGACCCAGGGCGTAGTGAGCGGTGGCGCGGTTGGACCAGGCCTCGGCGTGGCCGGGCTCGAGGTCGATGGCCCGGCTGAAATCGCGGATGGCAGACTCATAGTCGCGCTGGCCCGCCCAGGCGAGGCCGCGGTTGTAGTAGGCGCCCATGAGGTCGGGCAGAATCTCGATGGCTTTGGTGCAGTCCTCGATCGCCTGCTGGTACTCCTGTTTCTTGCCATAGGAGATGCAGCGGTTGTTGTAGGCCAGGCCGTACTCGTGCTTGAACCGGATGGCCTGCGTGTAGTCGTCGATGGCCCGGTCGAGATCGCCCAGCGCGTCATGGGCGGTGCCGCGGTTGTTGTAGGCTTCGGCGTAGTCGGGCAGCAGCTCGATGGCCCGGTTGCAGTCGCGGATCGCGCCGGGGTAGTCCTGCTTTCTGCCGTAGAGGATGGCGCGGTTGTTGTAGGCCGGAGCGGCGTGAGGGGCGAGGGCCACCATGTGGTCGCAGAGTGATTCGGTGGTCTGCCAGTATCCCAGGTAGCGGCGTGTGGCGGTGGTGAGCAGACCGGTGAGGACGAGGGCGGCGACGACGGTCCACAGTCGAAAGTCGAAAGTCGAAAGTCGAAAGCTGCGGAGGGAGTCGGCGGCGCGTGTGGAATCTTTTCGATCCTGAAGCCATCCGAGGAGGCAGGCGAGGAGCAGGAGCGGGGCGACGGCGGGGAAGTAGACGTACTTGTCGGAGGCGACGACCCAACTGTACTCGACGAGTCCCATGGTGGGGGCGAGGCCGATGTAGAACATGGCCGCGGCGGCCCAGAGGGCGGGGGTCCGGCGGCGCGAGATCAGCAGGACCGCCGCCAGAAGCAGGGTGCCGGCGACGGCCGCGAGGACCCATGGATTGGCCAGGGCCAGCGGTTCGGGCAGTGTGTAGATCGACGAGAGGCGGATCGGCAGCAGGAGCTTGCACGGATAGAAGGCGATCAGCCAGCAGAGGCGCAGCGGCAGGTGCAGCGGTGAAACGGCGGCGGGGATGGCGAGTGGATTGACCTTCTGCTCGCAGATGACGCAGAGGACGGCAAAAACGGCGCTGAGGACGAAAAACGGGAGCTTCTCCAGGATCAGCCGGGCGGCGATGCTCCCGAAGCCGAGGGCGCGGCGGCTTGCATCGGACGCGTCAGGCGCGTGCGGCGGGGCCTTGAACCGCCGGAGCGGCCAGATGTCCATCAGGAGCATCATGACCGGGAGCGGGGTGGTCGTGGGCTTGGAGAGAAGCGACAGCAGGTACGCGGCGATCGCGGCCACGTACCACGCACTGCGGGGGCGGCGCGTGTAGCGGACGAGGGCATTGAGACAGGCGAAGGCGAAGAATGCCGCCAGCAGCGTCTTGCGCTCCATGACCCAGGCGATGGGCTCGACGGCCAGCGGGTGCACGCCGAACAGGAGGCCGGTCAGTGCGGCGGGCACCGGCCGGCGGAAGATCTGGTACACGAGCAGGACGATCAGGACGGTGCAGCCGACGTGGAGGGCCAGGCTCGTGCGGTGGAACACGCGCAGGTCGTCGGGCCGGCCGCCCATGGCCCAGTCCAGCATGAACGATGTGAGGGTGAGCGGGCGGTAGTAGCCCCTCACCACCGATGAGAGAGTGACTTCGCTGAAAAACCGGCGCACCGAGCTCCAGCTCGGGTTCTGGATGAGGCGGTTGCGGATGATGGCCTCTTCGTCGTCGAACGAGACGGCCTGGGCGGTCAGAACCGGCCAGTGCGCGGCCAGGGTGGTCGCGACGACGAGGGTGGTGAGCAGGCCCAGCAGGAGGAGCGCGGGCGGAGGCGGCCTCGACGGGGTCAGCGAGCTGCTGGCATGAACGTTTTCGGCGATTTGCGTGCGCGGCACGCTGCCAGAATAGGGATTTGGCGGCGGGCTGTCGATTGCCGGTCAGGGGCGGGCACGGAAGGCATGGGCGTTTTTCCGGCAATGATGGCCAACGTTGTGGTGTCCGGATGGACATTGGGATCTCGGCCGCCCGTGCAGGCGGGATGCGTGCAGGCGGGACGCCTGCACCACAAGCGAGGGCGTTGCCTGGAACAACTGCCAGACCCGGGACGGATGAGGTGGCCGCGCGGCGAAAGTGTGTAGCGCGGCGGGTCGCGGGTAATTGGGGAGGGAGGGGCGTGCAGAGGCGCGGAGTACGCGGCGCGGGCGGGTGGACACAACCCAAGAGAAGGCAACCGCAGATGAACGCAGATCAAACGCAGATGAAGAAACGGCTTGCCTGTCAATCGGCGTTCATCTGCTTTCATCGGCGGTTCCAGACATCTTGTCAAAAAAAGATGGCCAGTCCACCCCGTCCGCTGACACCGTCTACCGTTCGCAGTCGCTGAAAAGAGCCCTCGAAGACCCCGAGCGCCGCATCATCGAGGCCGCCCTCAAGGCGAATCCGCGCCGGCGGGGAATCGCCGGCTCACGGCGGAACTGCCTTAAGGTCAACCGCATAGCATGAAACGATACGAACTGGGCATTAGACGGCACTGCAGTAAACGCAAGGCAGGCTCGGGTCGTTGCGCCTGTCGTTTCATGGGGCGGGCCGAGAAGCGAGGGTCCCATCGACGTATTGAAACTCGCCCCCGTGAATCTTGTCCACTACCCGCTCACCATTGCTGAGGCCCAAACTCTGAAGGGTGAACTGCTCGGGGGGCAGTTCTTCGTTCAGGTGAGAGATGGCAAGACTCAATTCGTCTCTCCAATGGATCTCCCCTTGCGAAGTGAAGCTTTCGCGCAGGATACGATGGGGCAGAAAAACCCCGTTGATTTCCTGGTAAGAGAACTCCCTGTGGCCGCGACGCAGGCCAGCGCTAGTGCTGTCTGCGCGGACAAGATTAAACGCCACCGCTTCATCGAACCAATATTCCACCAGGAGATCTAGATTCTGCTGAGGCTTCTTGGCCATCGTGACCAAGCGATAGAGCCGCGGCTGCTCCCTCACCTGCTCGACCCAGTAGCCCTGCTGATCCGGCTGGGTTGTGGCCGCGGCTTGGATGTCGTCGGGGTGACGGTTCTGAGCCCACCGCGCTACCTCTACGAGCCCGTCCCATGTGGGCCGGTCACTCTCGAACCCGAAGAGCCGGCGTGGATCGGTGCAGGACAGGAGATCGGCGTCGTCTCGCTGCGGTACCTGGTGGATGCTCCCTTCGCGGATGGGACGATCGTTCTCGTCCCAGCGAGCATCGTGGGCGCGAAGAAAGCGGTCGCGCGTCCATAGCACCGAATGATCGAGGAGGGACACCTTCCCCAGGATGCGCAGCTTCTTGCCCGTCACGTTGTCCAGGAAACTCCCGTCTTGTCTGTTTGAATGGGCAAACAATTGCCCAGAGGGACGATCAAACGCAAAATCTACGGTGACCGAGATCGGGGCGACAACCTCCATAACCGTTTCCGGGACCGCCAGAGCCTTCAGGGCCTCGTTGGCCTCCGGCCGGCGGTAAAAGCTGGTTGTCTGGCGGGACCAGGTACCTCGCCAAGTTCGGATACGGTCGAAGTTGGCCTGAGTAGCTTGCCCGATTTGAGCCAACGCGGCCTTTGTCGCCTCCGGATTCATAATCGAGGCCTCCTGGGCCCACGCGAACGTGACGCAGCAGGCCCAGCACAGTAGTGAAAGATTCATGATGCGCATGATTATAAACCCTCATTGACACGGTGCGCAGTAATAGTCCCCAAGAGAGACAATCACGGCCGGTGGGCGTATGCAGTCCGTGCACAAGTTGCCGATAGAGGGTTCACAGGTGCGATGGGTCGCTTGCGGGTTTACGCGGGTACATTTCGTGTTGAAGGTCGGGAAGGGATTGTTACGGCAAGTGACACTCGAGTAGCAGGGCGACTGTCCGAGGTACTTGCAGCACCCGGTATTTCCTGACTTGCAGCTCCAGGGAGCACTGTAATAGAGAATCTCCGCCCCGCAACTGGCACAATCGCAGTAAATATTATAATTGACACAGGCAGGTGTGACCACTTCGCCACTGCAATTCGGGTCCACGGCATGGGCGGGCTGGGTCTCGAAAGCAGCCTGAAGTAGAACCAGTAACGCAACACGATGTTTCATGATGCTCATCTCCTGATCGGAATCACCGGATCGGGCTACGCATCGTCGGAGTCCACACCGTGAGTTTTCAGCGCGATACCGGCGAATCCGATGGTCCAAGAATAACCCCATCACTCAAACAAGAAACGACACTCGAGATCCGGACTCAGCCGCTGGAAAGCTCGGCCAATCTTGCGTTGGCGTGATCCACGAGAAAGTTCTCCTTACCGAGAATGTCAGAATGGTCGGCATAAGCCTGGAGTATGGCACGGTATTCCTTCGCCGCTTCCTCAGGTCGTGACAGCTGTTTGAGCGCTTCGGCTTTAAACCATCGGGCCCAGCATATCTCGCGAACCAGCAGACCCTTTGTGCCTCGCGAAGCGGCATAATCCCTGAAGAAAGAGTTGGCAGCCGCGATGACCTCCTCGGGCCGCCCCTGCCAGACCCATGCTTCGAGTAACGTCACGTTCGCCCTCGCCCGATGCAAGGGATCAGGGTCGAGTTCCATGACGACCTTGCACGCATCGCGCACCGCCTGCCACTCATCATTGGAGACGGGCTGACCGGTGCTGACTTCGCGCTGTGCCCTCTTGATCCGGCTGCCGAAATCGAGCCAGGCGAGCCGGTAGCTGGCAGTTCGGGCGGCGTTCACATCAGGCGCCACCTTGCCGATCCTTACGAGGATGTCCTTATAGAGATCCGCGGATTGCTCATATCGCTTGGCGAGCCAGAGGATCCCGGCCTTATCCGTGCGGGCGCGGATGGACGCGGGCGTATCCGGGTATTCGGTGAGCACACGGTCGAGCAGGGCGATGCCCGGCTCGCGTCCGTTGGCGCTCAGAAGCTCCTTCGCCTGGCGGCATAGATCAGCGGCCTGTTCCTGCTGGCGGACCAGGTCCGCAGCCTCCGAGGCCGGGCGGCCCTCGAACTCGAGCTGGAGCGGAATCAGGGCGGCGACGGTGGGCGAGGTGGGTGCGAACGCGGCCAGGTAGCGGATGGCCTGCGAGCCCCTGGCCGTGTCCCCCAGCGTCTGGCACAGGATCGCCTGGCGCTTGAGCGAACGCTCGATGCGGTCCCTGAGCGAATCCGGCTTGCCCACGGGCACGTTCTGCTTGCGGCCGTCGATCTTGTAGTAGCGGGGTTTGAGCAGGTCGCGGCCGATCGACACCGTGCGCTCATACATCTCGACCGCGTCGCGCGGCTGGCCGAGGGCCTCGTAGCACGAGGCCGCCTTGAACGCGGCCTGCTGGGCGCGGGCCGAGAGCGGTAACTGGTCGAGCAACTGACGGTACGTCGCCGCGGCCGCCGCGTGGTCGCCCGCGGCCATCTGCTGCTCGGCCTGCTCAAAGAGGGCCGCCGTGTCCCCGGGCGGGGGAGTCGGCGGCGTCTCATCCGCCAAAACGCTTGCACTACAAAAGGTTACGGCCGCCGCCGACAGGAGTGAGAATCGGGTTCTCATGAGCCGTCTCCTCGAAACAGGTCTGAGCTGTTCCCGCCCCTGCTCCCCAGCGGCTGAGGCTGAGGCTGAGGCTGAGGCTGAGGCTGAGCTTGCGAGGTCCGGAACACAACCCCGTCCGGACTTCACCCCTGAATATACCACAGAAGTGCGTGCTGTCAACAGGAATTCAGATCAAACCAGCAAGGTTTTTGAGCATCCGAGGTCGGCCCAGGGCAAATGATCACAACTTCTTGAAGCAGGAAGGTTTGCGCCGCCTCGACGAAAAAGCCGCCGAGGGGCAGGGTGTCAGCTTGTTGTCAGTGGGATCTCCACGCCAACCACTGGAATCCGCGGCCAGCAACCGCACTTCGAAACAGGATGCAGAAGGCTTGACCGTGGACCAGGGCCGCTCGGGTCGGCGACCGAAACAGAAGATCCTGAAAACCTGGGGCGGGTGTTGCCCGAAACTGGATTTGAGATTGGTGATTTGAGATTTGAGATGGAAGCGTGTTTGTCAGGTTCTTCCGGACAAAAGAAGTTGCGCGCTTGGAGTACAGGGGACAGAAGGCAGGCGACGACATCTGCGAAATCTGCGCCATCTGCGGATCCCAATCATTGTCCGCAGATTTCACAGATTGCGCAGATTCGAGGCGAGTGCTGCCTGATGAACGGCCTCCAGGAAGCCGCAGCCCGGCACCCCATGAACCTGCATCGCCGCGCCGATGATCGGGTACGCCCGCGGGTGAAGAGAGGGCCTGCATTTAATCAGCGTTCATCTGCGTGCATCGGCGGTTCCAAAAGCTTTGTCAGGAAAACAAGAAGTTATGTGTTTGCCATGCGGGGCGGGCCTGGCCGGCAACCGAGACAGAGGATCACGAAGGCCCAACGCGGGTGTTGCCCGAAACTGGATTTGAGATTGGAGAACGGAGATTTGAAGCGGGGGATTGGGAATGCGGGCGAGCGGGAAAGGGGTTCAGCGGACGGATGCGAGGAAAAGATGTGGCAGCGGGACAGGGCGGTGCGGGGGGTGGCGGCGAGCCGGGGAGGGCTGGTCAGGGGCGGTCGTCTTCGGCGGGGCCTTCGAGGATGGGGGCGGATTCGACGACGAGGGTGTGGGCGAGGAGGTCGCCGACGCGCTGGCGGTTGCGGGTGAGGAAGACCAGGAGCAGGAGCGGCAGGGAGATGGGGAGATAGAGCTCGAGTTCGAGGAGTTTGGTGGCGTTGCGGACGACGGTCTGCATCCAGCCGACGGAGGGTCCGGATTCGGAGATGACGGAGCAGCCGAGGAGCCATTTGCCGGGGGTGCGGGACCAGATGAGCTCAAAGCCGATGCACCAGGCGAGGTAGACCAGTCGGAAGGCGAGGCTGGGCCAGAAGATCACGTCGGGCCAGGCGGCGTCGATCTGGGCGGGATCGGTGGTCATGGCCAGCTCGTCGAGGGCGGCGTGCAGACGGGGATGGAACCACCAGCCGACCAGCACCGCGGCGGGCAGCAGATCGAGGAGAGCGGCGACGGCGCGGCGTGCGACGGAGGCCAGGGCGAAACCCGCGGGGAGGGCGACGGGCGAGGCGAAGGTGCTGTGGCGCCGCCAGAACACCAGCAAGAGGAGGGCACCGAGGGCGAGGGCGGTGCGCAGGTCGCGGTAGCCGGGCTGGCCGGGTTCGAGAACGGAGCGGCGGGTGGGGACGGCCGTGAAGGGCTGTTCGGGGCGGCCGCCGCTGATGCGCCAGAAGGCGACTTCGGCGTTTTTGGCGGCGCTGCGGACGATGGCGATCTGGTCGCTGAAGACGCTGGCGGTGGAACCGGCGGGCAGGAGGAGCGGCTGGCCGTCGCTGTGCTGGAGGGCGGGGGTCTCGGTCCAGCCGACGGGGTTGCCGGCTTCGGCGCGCTCGGGCCGGGTGTAGGCGTGCGGGCGCCAGAGGGAGCGTGCGGCGGGGACCATGGCGATGAAGACGATCTGCCGGTTTCCGATGCCGACGAAGCCCTCGGCGAGGGGGCCGCTGAGTCGCTGGGCGCCGGCCAGGTGAATGGCAGGGCTGGCGTCGTCGGAGGTCCAGCGGCCCTGCTCATAACAGGCGTACTGGATGTCGGCATCCTGGCGGGTTCTCTGCCAGAAGAGATGGATCCGCCCGTCGGCGACGGCGAGCCAGACCCGCTCGCTGGAACGGTCGATCACGGGAGCGGCGACCTCCGGCCGCCAGACATCTCCGTTGTAGCTGACGACGTGGTATGCGGCCGAGTTGGCGCCGATGTCGGGCGGGGTCTCGGGGGCGGTGTCGGGCCGGGTCTGGGCCGGGGTTTGGGCGCCTCGGAGGCGGAGGGCCCGCTGGTATTCGCTGGCCACGGATTCGGCGGAGCTGGCTTTCACCACCGCCCAGATTCTCGGGAGGCCTGCGGCGAGCTCGCCGGCGAGGGCGTCGGGGACGGTCTGATCGGGGAGCCGCAATTCCGGGCGCGACAGGCGCGGGGCGTATCGGAAGTGGGTGCCGCCGGCGAAGAAGACGTGCAGATCCTGGCCGGCGAGGGCGAGGCGCTGCGGCCGGCCGGACTGGGGGAGCGGGCCGGGGAGCGGATGGATGTCGGAGGAGGTCTTGTCAAACCAGGCGAGCCAGTTGTTGTAGATGCCCTTCTCATGCGACCACTCGCCGACGAGGATCCAGAGGGACTCATCGGAGCCGCTGCTGAGCAGTTCAAACCTGGGGGCAGCGCCGTCCTGGGCAAAGACGGGGGGCGCAGCGGCGCTGTGGGCGGCCAGGCAAGCGCACGCCCATAAGATGATGCGGATTCCATCCAGGAGCGCAGAAAAGTCTACCCGGAGCGGCATTGGCAACGTCTTTATTGCCCGTGCGCATGAAACACGGGCAGCGAGTCCGCTGCCCATGCCACCCTGTTCGACCGTGTCCATCATTCTGCGTTCCTACCTGGTCCGCCGTGGTGGGGCCATTGCGGTCACCGCTCTGCCCGAGGGGGCGGCTGATCGACACGTTCCATCCGGCCGACATCGCGGCCCTGCTGCACGGGCGAGGTGAAGCGTTTGAGGACCGCCGGGGTTTCACGAAAGCGCTGGAGCGTGGCGAATTCGAGGGACATCTCACTGCCCTTCTCAGGCCAGTGGATGTGGATGCGCCGCGGGACGAGGGGGCCATTTTCGCCGACGGGGGTGTAGTCGGAGAGTGCGGCCTCGACGCGGGGGCGACCCTCGGGCGAGTAGTAGATCATCTCGCGGACCAGGAACGGGGCTCGCCGATCGATGCTGATTCGCCTGACGGGACGGGTGAAGCCCCAGGCGTCCTGGGCGGTGAGGCGGATCTCGTAGCGGTCGTCGCGGACCTTGAAGGCGGAGCGGTCGGGGAGGTCGAGCCGGCCGAGGCCGAGGACATCGACGATGTCGGTCGGGCGGAGGGGGATGTTGAGCTCCTGGTTGGCGTCGATGGAGGCCTGCCTGCCCCACCAGTAGCGCTCCTTCCCGAGGCGCTTCCAGACCCAGAACTCCTGGTCGTTGGAGCCGAACTCGATCTTGCCGCCGAGGGCGTGGTTCAGCTCCAGGTAGAGGTCTCGCGGCTTGCGATAAAGGAGCGTGCCGTCGAGGTCATAGGTTTCGGTGTGGCCGTACTCGACGTAGCGGCCTTTGGCATCCACGCCGCCGGCCTTGAGGAGAAAAGCCATGGCGGCGCTGTTCTGATTGACGCGTTCGATGACGACATCGGCGGGCTGGGGCTCCTCGACGGGGCCGGTTTCGTGAACGGCGAGGAATCGGCGCGGCGAGGCCTGCGGCCCGAGGCCGTCGCCTTGACACCCTGCGCCGGCCGCCAGAGCGAGGGCGACCAGCATCCGGGCCGACCTGAGCGGATCAGGGAGCGGCAAGGTTCTCCTGCCTTTCGGAATGGGAGGGCGCCGGGCTGGTCGCGTCGTCGCCGCTGATCGCGGGTTCATGGGCGGCGTCGGGTGTGGAGTCGGCCGGGGTGGCTGCCGCGGGCTGCTCGGTGAGAACGGCTTCCACATCGCCGCTGAGCAGGCCGATGAGCTGGGCGCCGAGGCGATCGATCTGTTCAGGGGTGAGCTGCGGGTTGGGGACCTGGTGGAGGCTCGCGTCCTGGAGGAGGCGAAGCTGCCAGAACTCGCGGCCGTCGGCGTTGACGGTCTGCTCGACGCGAACGAGGCGCTTACGCATGAGCAGCAGGCCGAGGACGAATCGAAGCTGCTGGATGGGCTCGGCGTCGTTGTCCTCAAGCTGGAGGAAAAGCTGGGTCAGGAGCTCGGGGGCGAGGGAGATCGCGCCCTGCTTCTTCTGGCGGACGGGGATGCGTCCGCGCCAGTGACAGAAGGAGCCCTCGGGGGGTCCGGTCCAACCTTCGATGGAGTAATCGCGGCGTTCAAGGCCGTTGGGGGTCTGGAGGAGCACTGCGTAGTAAGCCTCTCCCTCGGTAAGCTCGCGGCCGGAGGCCGCACATCGGCCCGTGACGCGGGCAATCTCCCATTCTGAAGACATACTGGCCCTCCCTGGCTTGGATTCCTGCTGGCTCATGTCGGGTACTGTATCTCACGGTGCGTCTGGCCGCGAGAGGAGATGGAGGATGGCGCGGCGAAGTGATTCCTCTGCGGCCGGGCGACGACGACCTGAGCGCCGGCCGTCTGCGGGCGGGGCCTGGGGAACTGGCGTTCACAGTGTTCGTGTGCATCATCCACGAATGCCAGAATTCGACCGTCCTGGAGCACATCATCCATCTCGACGCAAGCAGAATCGCGTTGCGGGTATTGTAGATTTCCGTGGCGGTCATGCCACCTGGCGGCTACACTCGACGCTGGCAGGCGTGGCAGTTTTCCGGGGAATCATGACCAAGGTTGTGGTGGTCGCCGTGGCGTGCAGGCGGGACGCCTGCACCACAAACGGCGATTCTCCGCGGCACGTGCAGGCGGGACGCCTGCACCACAAACGGCGGGCGCGGCGCTGGCGAGGCACTTCCATGCGGCGGTTGAGAGGTTTTTACCGACTGGGTTTCGTCATGGCATCCGCGGGCCTGTCGCTTCTGGTCATGGGTGGGACGTGCTCACCGCCGGGGCAGGCGGACGTGGTTGCGGCCACGGCCGAGCAGGAACCGAACAACACGTTCGATGCGCCCCAGGCACTGGATCTGTCGAGCCGGATCGTCCGCGTCACCGGGGTGATCAACACCGACGACAACGTGGATCTCTTCGGGCTGGGGGCGCTGCAGCGCGGCGACCGCGTCATGGTCAGCCTGGATACGGCGGCCACCGACGCGCAGGTCAGCGTGGTGCTCTTTCACGTGCAGGACGACAACGGGATTGCCACGCTTCATTCGGCGACGGTCGGCGGGGTCGGCACGACCACGGGCGGCAGCCTGATCGACGGCGTCATCGGCAAGGCCGGCCGTTATGAAGTGGGGATCGAGCGACGCTTCGGCAGCATCGAACCGGGCATCCACTACGACGTGACCATCGAAGTGCAGTCGGGGGCGGCGGTGACGCCGGCTTCCGGGCAGATCGTGTTTCTGCAGTTCGGGGGCGGGAGTTTTGCGGCGCCGGACGGGAATACCGTCACCATCAGCCCGTTTGATGCGGGGGCAAGCGATCCGTCGCTGGGGGCGGCCACGCCGGCGGTGATCGAAACCGTAGTATCCACGGTGTGGACGAACTGGCGGGGCTGGAACGTACAGATTCTGCGCAGCGATCGCGACAGCCCGCCGACGGGACAGCCTTTTTCGACGGTGTTCTTCGGAGCGGTCACGGCGGGAGGGTCATCGCTCGCATCGGACGGGCTCGGCGTGGCGGTCAGCGGCGTCGATGCGTTCAACCGGGATCCTGCGGACGTCGCGGTGGTGTTCGCGCCGCTTTTTACGCCGGCGCTGTTTGTCACGTCGTCGGTGACGATCGAGCAGCTCGGGACAGCGCTGGGGAACGTGGGCAGCCACGAACTGGGCCATCTGCTGGGGCTGCAGCACACGTACGATCCGTCGGATGTGATGAACACGTTCGATTCGCCGCGGACGCTGTTCAACGAACAGCGGTTCAAGCGGTCGACGGTGCACTTTTTCGTGTTCGATCCGCTCGGGGCGCTGCTGACGCAGGACGCGCCCGGATACCTGGATGCGGTGGCGGGGTCGACGCGGCCGGGGCCGCAGGTCGAGCTGGCGGCGGGCGACACGCCCTTTGCCGTCGCGACGGAGGATCTGGACGTTGCGGGGCTGCTCGATCTGGCGGTCGCCAACCAGGGATCGTCGTCGGTCTCGGTTTTTGTGAACTTCGGCGATCGGACGTTCAGCGAGGCGATTCCGCTCGACGTGGGAGGCCCCCCGCTGGATGTCGTGGCCTTCGACAGCGATTTCGACGGCGTGCCCGACCTGATGACGGCGAACCCGGCGAACCAGGGCCTGGCGATTCTGTATCGAGCGGGGCTGTCGTTCACGCTGCCGTATTTTGCGAGCGCCGGGGCAAGCCCGCGGGCGATCGCGGTGGGCGATTTCAACGAGGATTTCGCGCCGGACGTGGCGGTGGTGAATTATGAGTCGAATGACGTGTCGACGCTGCTCAACGACGGTTTCGGCAACTTCGCGAGCGTGGCGACGACGGCGGTGGGAGGTGCGCCGCAGCACGTGGTGACCGCGGATTTCGACGGAGACCAGCACCTGGATCTGGCGGTCACCAATTTCCGCGACAGCACGGTGAGCGTGCTGAAGGGAGCGGGCGACGGCGGCTTCGGCACGATGGCGACGCTACGGGCGGGCGACCTGCCGTTTGATCTGGCGGCCGGGGACTTCAACCGGGACGGGCGGCCTGATCTGGCGGTGTCCAGCAGCCTGTCCGCGCTGGCGAGTGTGCAGTACAGCGCGAGCGTGTCGATCCTGATGAACCAGGGGGGCGGGCAGTTTGCACCGCAGGTGGTCTATTCCACGGAACCGGGGGCCGAGGGCATTGCGGCTGCCGACCTGGACGGCGATGGAGATGTGGACCTGGCGGTCGCCAACAGCGGGGATCCGATCCTGCTGGATGCGAAGGGGAACGTCTCGCTGCTGTACAACCGCGGGGACGGCACGTTCGGGCAGGATGTCGTGCTGGAGGCGGGCCGGGCGCCTTCGGCGGTTCGGGCGGCTGACCTGGACGGGCGGGGGCCGGTGGATCTGATCGTGGTGAACCGGGGATCCGGGACAGTTTCGATCTTTTTCAACGAATAAGTACAATCGGAGCGCCGGCCGGGCGTGTCTCACGTGAGACATGGCCTGAGCCGGCGGACCTGAGAAGGTGATCCTCGTGGCGCGTACCCGTACCTGCGTGCTGATCGGACTGGGCTTGACCTGCGCCGTGCTGTCGAGCGGGCAGAGCTGCCTGGGGCCCTCACTGTCCCCCACACCGCCCAACAACAACGGCGGGAATCCGCCGGTGCAGACCTCGTGCGGTCTGGTCGGGTCGAATTGCGAGGTGGCGACCGGGGCCAGTCCGAACTGGGTGGCGATGGCGGATTTCGATGGCGATGGGGACAACGATCTGGCGACCGCCAACTTCGGCGGGGACAGCGTCTCGATTTTCGTCAATGAAGGGCAAGGGGTTTTCGCGCTGGCGCGGAATCTTCCGGCCGGCGACACGCCGTCGTCGGTGATCGCCACCGATTTCAGCCGCGATGGTCGTCCGGACCTTCTGGTGAGCACGTTTGACCAGTTTCTGGGCCCCAGCGTGATGTTCTTCCGCAACCTGGGGGGTGCGGCGTTCGCCAACGGGGTCAGCTACGCGTCGAGCAGCGTGAGCGAGATGGTGACGAGCGCGGACCTGGACAACAACGGCGGTCTGGACGCGATCACCGCCAATTCGTTCGATGACAGCGTGTCGCTGCTGGCGGGCGGCGGGAATGGCGCGTTCGGCGTGCCGGTGATCGCGTCGGCGGGGAACGGCCCCAGCGCGGTGGTGGCGGCGGACCTCGATAACGACGGCGATGTCGATCTGGCAGTGAGCAACGAGCTGGATGATGCGGTGGCGGTGCTGCGCAACCAGGGGATCGGCAACTTCCTGCCGCCGATTCTCTTCCACGTGGGGAGCCTGCCGCGATCGATTGCGGCGGCGGATTTCGATAATGACGGCGATATCGACCTGGTTACCGCGAACACGGGCAGTGTTTCTGATGGAGCGGACACGCTCTCCGTGCTGCTGAACAACGGAAACGGCACATTTGCCACGGCACGCAGCCTGGCGGTTGGAGCGAACCCTGTGTTTGTCGAGGCAGTGGACCTCAACCGAGACGGGCGGGCGGACCTGGCCGTGGTGAACATGGGGACGGTGGCGGAGGATTCAGGGGTAGCGGTGCTTCTCAATGCGGGCAACGGCACGTTCGGAGCGCCGGTGCTGTTCGAGGCCGGCCTGGGGCCGGTGGCGCTGGCGGCCGGGGACCTCGACGGGGATGGGGATGTCGATCTGGCCGTCGCGGATTTCGCCGACAATCAGCTCATTCTGCTGGGCAATGACGGGAAAGGTTCGTTCGTTTCGGGCGAATAGGTCACAGCCGTGCGTGTCGACCGGTGAGGAACCCGATTTCGGGGCGGGCAGCCCGAATGCGGGGCGGTGGATCCTGAGTGTGGGCGCACGATTGATGAGATTGGACCCAGAGCCCATTGCCGTTGTCGTGTTACTCCTGTGGGCGGCCGCCGCCTGCGGCCAGCAGAGTACGCGCGCGGCACCCGGTGCGCCGGCCGTCATTCCTTCCCGCCCGAAATCCATCACGACGCAGCCGTCGCCAGGCGGAGGGACGTCGGTCCGGACGGCCACTCGCCCGGCGACGCAGAACGTCCGCTACACCGCGCCGGGTCCGCAGTTTCGCGGGGCAGGTGCGGTGGTGGCGGCGGCCGGAGCAGCGTCGATGGGACGGGTGGTTTCCGGTGGCAAGGAAGTGTCGGAGGCGAGTGTGGCCGGGTCGCGCTTCGTCGGGGGTGCGCCGGGCTTGAACGCACCGCAGGCGCTGACCGCCAATGCGGTCGTGGGCCAGCCGGGGCTGCAGCGCGGACTTCCGATCGGGTTCGGCCCGCTGCCGCGCCAGAACATCTTCACGCGGAGCGTCAACCCGATCTCCGGGCCGGGCGGGGCTCATGCGATCCTGACGGCGGCGGGATTCGGGCCGGCGTTGCGGAGGTGAGGCGAGAGGGTCGGCGCGGAGAACCCCTTGCTGGCGCTGCGGGCTCTGCTTGAGAGGGTTATTCTGGTTTTCGGAGTCTGACCTCGTCCCATCATCGAGACCCCACCCTTCGCTGCGCGAAGGATGGGCCACCCGGGCGGTCGAGGAGGGGGACGAGGGTGTTAGCGATGAGCAGGCCCCAGTAGGCGGCGGCGGGGATGCCGACGACGATGCGCAGCACCATCGCAACGGAGGCGAGCACCGCGCCGAAAACCGCCAGACCGAGCGGCGTGGCCGGGGAGCTGCGGCGATCGGGGGCGATGACGAGCAGCACGAGCGGCAGCTCGCCCGCGGTGAGCTGATACATGACATAGGCGAGTCCGACGGGCATTCCATCCCAGAAAACGGCGGCGGGGAGCCAGAGCCTGGCCGTGCCGGAGGGCGTGCTGACGGCGAGCGGCAGGACGGCCGCACACAGGGCGGCGGCGGCGAGGGCCACCAGCAGATACGAGACGCGGGCAGCTCCGGAGCGAAGGAGCAGGAGCCCGGCCAGCAGGCAGGCGGCGACGCATGCCTCGCCGATGGCTCCGCCGGCCGTTCCCCACAGCGTCTGCTCCCAGGGGGGCAGTCCATCGCGCACCAGACGGCCCAGGGCGGCGGCGGGGTCGGGCCCCTGCATCATGGCCGGCTCACAAAGGACGTCCGCAGGACGGTCGACCAGCCAGGCATCGCCGGGCGCCGCGGGAACCGCGCGGCTCCACGCCACCAGCGGTGAGAGGGGCGCGGCGCGGGACAGGTTGCCCCAGACCAGCTCGCCGCGGGCCAGGACCGGCCACTGGGCGGGCGTGACCGCGCTGAAGAAGAGGAGCTGGACGGCAATCCGGCCGAGGGCGACGGGATTCCAGAGGTATTTTCCACTGGCACCCACGACCGCCCTGCCGAGGAGCACCGCGGCGGCGGCGGCGAGGAGGCTGACCTGCCATCCGGCGAGGGGCGGCAGGGTGCAGGCGACGAGCAGGCCGGTCAGGAGGGCCCGCCGCACCCATCCCGCGTCGCGCCGGCCGGTCAGGGTCCGCAGAACCGCTTCGAGCAGGAGTGCGGCCGCGGCGCAGAGCCCCCCTGCCACCAGGGTCGGCCAGCCGAACAGGACCAGTCCGGATGCAAGCAGGATGCCCGCGGCCAGCAGGAATGAATGGGTCAGCCGGACCATGCCACTTGCCGCAAGGGTCGCGCACTCGAAACGACTCCGCGGAAGGCGGAGTCCGCCCGGTCAGATATCGTCGTCGAACATGTCGTCGGGCACGGGATCGGCCAGGGCGGCCTGGCGGATCTGCGCCGCCTGCTGCTCCTTGAGGACCTGCCACTCCTCGGGGGTGATCATCACCTCGCGGGCCTGGCTGCCCTTGTATTCGCCGACGATGCCGGCGGCGGCCATCTCCTCGATGAGGCGGCTGGCCCGGGAATAGCCGATGGTCAGGCGCCGCTGGAGCAGGCTCACGCTGCCGCGCTTGGTCTGGAGCACGACCTCGACGGCGTCGTTGAAGAGTTCGTCACGCGGCCCGTCGCTGGTGACTTCCTGGCGGCCGAGCTGAACGAGCTCGGGATGGAACTCGGGCTCGCCGCGGGACTTGAGAAACTCGATGAGCTGCTTGAGTTCGCTGTCTTCGAGGTAGGTTCCCTGGGCGCGGACCAGTTTGGAGCTTCCGGGCGGCAGATAGAGCATATCGCCCTGTCCCATGAGGACCTCGGCCCCGTTCTGGTCGAGGACGATGCGGGAATCCATGCGGGAGGCGACGCGGAAGGCGATGCGGCACGGCAGGTTGCTCTTGATGAGGCCGGTGACGATCTTGGCCTCGGGGCGCTGGGTGGCGACGATGATGTGGATTCCGACGGCGCGGCTCTTCTGGGCGAGGCGCGAGAGGTGGTGCTCGACCTCCTTGGCGGCGACCATCATCATGTCGGCGAGCTCGTCGATCACGATCACGATGTAGGGCATGTGGAGCGGGTTCTGGGCCTTTTCGTCC